>NZ_JBKHDN010000153.1:0-6814 GCF_046541315.1 Halochromatium sp.
GGCCGGATGGCGGCGCGCGTCAGCCCGGGCGGCGGCGAAACAGCTCGCGACTGCGCAGCGGTTTCGGTCCCAGATGCGGCGCCAGCGCGGCGCGCATCAGGCCGCGCGCCGCGCGGCTCTCGCTCGGCGACAAGGCCGATCCAGCGGCCAGCCGTTGCAACGTAGCGCCGCTGACCAGCGTCGCCAACGCGAGGTCGGGGTCCACCGAGGCCGCCACCGCCGGCCCCGGACCCCATCTCGCCTCGGGTCTCGGCTCCATCGCCGCATCCGGCATCGGCTCCAGCCCCACCTCGGGCCTGTAACCATAGCATCGGTTTGGATCGATGGGGACACCGTGGCGATCCCGGCGCAGATCGAGCGCATAGCCAAGCTCTTCCAGCAGGCGCAGCTCGAAACGTCGCAGCACCAGGTCCATTGCCTCGCTGGCCAGATCCGCCAGCGCCTGCTGGTAGAACACGAACAGGGCGGCTTGGGGATCGGCGCGCGCGAGCAGGCGCAACAGCAGCTCGTTCAGGTAGAAACCGCAGTAGAGGCGTTCGCCGCCGAGCGCGATGGCGCTGGCGGCGGCCTCGGCTCGGGTCAGGGTCTTGACCTCGCCACGACCAACCCAGTGCAGCCAGAGCGGCTGAAACGGCTGCAGCAGCGAGGCCAGGGCGCCACGCCCCTTGGGTGCCGTCTTCGCCCCCTTGGCGATGCAGGCCAGCCGACCGGCTTCCGCGCTGAAGACCTCGAGCAGCAGGCTAGTGTTCCGATAATCGCGCCGATGCAGAATGAAACCGCGCTTGAGTACCGGCGCGCTCATGGCCAAGACCGACCAGCAACCCTCGACAAGCGCGAGGCTCAGTATTCGCCGTAACCAAGGCTCGCCAGTGCCGCCTCGTCACTGCTCCAGCTGTCCTTGACCTTGACCCAGACCTCGAGATGCACGCGCCGGCCGAACAGCTTCTGCATCTCCAGCCGCGCCTGCGATGCCGCTGCCTTCAGCGCCTCGCCGCGATGGCCGATGATGATCGCCTTCTGGCTCTCGCGCTCGACCCAGATCAAGGCCTGGATGCGCGCCCTGGGCTCCTCGGCTCGCTCCGTCCCCGTCGATCGCCCGGTCTTGGGCCCGGCCTTGGGCTGTTCAGCCTTGGGCCGCGCCTCCCCGGAAGGTTCCAGGGTGAAGGACTCGATCTCGACCGTGGTCCGATAGGGCAGTTCCTGGCCATAGCGCTGCATCAGCTGCTCGCGCAGCAACTCGGCGGCGAGGAAGCGCTCCGAGCGATCGGTGAGCTGATCGGGCGGAAACAGCGGCTCGCCGGCCGGCAAGGCGGCCAGGATCTCGGCCTCCAGCGCCTCGACCTGGTGCCCCTTCAGCGCCGAGACCGGCACCAGGGAGACGAACGCATGCCGTTCCGACAACGCGCGCAGGAACGGCAGCAGGCGCGTCTTGTCGGCGACGCGATCGCTCTTGTTGACGGCAACCAGGGTGGGCGTGCCGGCCTTGGCGATCTCGGCCAGCGCCAGCGCGTCCTCATCGGTGAATTGCAGCGCCTCGACCACCAGCAGCACCAGGTCGACATCGGTCAGGAGCGCGCGCGCGGCCCGATTCAGATAGCGGTTGAGGGCATTGCCGCCGCGTTGATGCAGGCCCGGCGTGTCGACATAGAGGATCTGGCCGCCGGCCAGGGTCGAGACCCCGAGAATGGTGTGGCGCGTCGTCTGCGGCTTGTGCGAAGTGATCGCCAGCTTCTGCCCAAGCAGCCGGTTGAGCAGGGTCGACTTGCCGACATTGGGGCGTCCGACGATCGCCACGTAGCCGCAGCGATGAGCGCTGCCGCCAGGGGCGGCATCCAGCGTAGCGATGACAGCGGTGGGCGCGGTCGCCGCCTGATCATCCAAAGGCGCAGCTAGAGGCGCATCCGGGGGCGCATCCAGGGGCTCATCCATAGGCTCATCCGGGGGCTGGCTCATAGGCTCACTCGTTCTCGCTCAACAAGGCAAGCATGGTCTCGGCCGACTGCTGCTCCGCGCGCCGCCGGCTGGAGCCATCGCCCAGGCATTCGCGGCCATCGTCGGGCAACCGGCAGCGCACCCGGAAGCGTTGCGCATGCTGCTCGCCGGTGACCTCGGTGACCTCGTACTCGGGCAAGCCGCGCCGGCGCGCCTGCAACCATTCCTGCAGCCGAGTCTTGGGATCCTTGCGCGCCTCCTGATTGGCGACATCGGCCAAGGCCTCGGCGCAGAGCTTGAGGATCACCTGCTTGGCCGGCACAAAGCCCTGATCGAGATAGATGGCGCCGATCAGCGCCTCCAGCGCATCCGAGAGCACCGAGTCGCGCGCATGGCCACCGGAGCGCAAGGCCCCCGGGTCCAGGCGCAGATAGTCGCCCAGATCGAGCGACCGGGCGATCTTGGCCAGCGCCTCGCGATTGACGAGCGTCGCGCGGCGCCGGGTCAAATCGCCCTCGCTGGCCTCGGGAAAGCGCTGCAACAGCACCTCGGCGATGACAAAACCGAGCAAGGCGTCGCCCAGGAATTCGAGCCGTTCATTGTTCACCGGCCCCGCGCTGCGGTGGGTCAGGGCCTGTTCGATGAGCGCCAGCGAGGCCGGCGGATGGCCGAGCAACGTGCTTGCGAGGCGCTTGGGGTCAGTCATCTTGCGGCGCGTCTTGGGGTCGGCTGCGAGGGCGTCGGATTCAATGGACCACATCGCCAATGCGGTCGAACGCGATCGGCAGGCCATCGCGATTGCCATCCCAACTCATCCAGATCGCAAACGCCTTGCCGACCAGGTTTTCGTCGGGCACGAAGCCCCAGCAGCGCCCATCGTTGCTGTTATCGCGATTGTCGCCCATGACGAAATATTCCCCCTCGGGCACCGTCACCGGACCGCGCGCGAGCACGCTGCAGGAGCGTGGGAAATCGCCGGTGCGCGGATTGATCAGGATCTTGTGCTCGTGCTCGTCGTCGACCTGTTCGAACGCCTCGATCAGCCCGGTCGGCTTGCCGTTGTCGCCGACATAGTCGCCGAGCGGGGACTGCTCCAGGGGCTCGCCGTTCACATAGAGCGTCTTGTCGCGATAGTAGATCCGATCGCCCGGCACCGCGATGACGCGTTTGATGTAGTCGATCGACTCATCGCGGGGGAAACGGAAGACCATCACATCGCCGCGCTCGGGCGCGCCGAGGTCGAGGAATTTTTTGTTCAGCACCGGCCAGCGCAGGCCATAGGCGAACTTGTTGACCAGGATGAAGTCGCCGACCAGCAGGGTCGGCATCATCGAACCCGAGGGGATGCGAAAGGGCTCGACGAGGAACGAGCGCAGCAGCAGCACGACCAGGATCACCGGGAAGAACGAGCGCGCGTACTCGACCAGCACCGGCTCCTTATAGCCGCCGCTCTGGGCGGACGCGCCCTTGCCGGCGGCACTGGTGGCGGCACGGCGACGCCGCTTGGGCGCGAACAGCAGCGCATCCAACAGCCAAATGCCGCCGGTCAACAGCGTGGCGGCAACGAGAAAGGTCGGGAAGTCGAAGCTCATGGCGCGGTGGCGTCTCCTGGTCCTGTGACGGCGCGTTGAACGCCGCACCGGGCGCGACGATCAGGTTTGGGATGAAAAATCGGTCAATTATCCTTGCTGGACTGAAGCACCGCAAGGAAGGCCTCTTGCGGGATCTCGACCCGCCCGACCATCTTCATGCGCTTCTTGCCCGCCTTCTGCTTTTCGAGCAGCTTGCGCTTGCGCGTCACGTCACCGCCATAGCATTTGGCGGTGACGTTCTTGCGCAGCGCCTTGACCGTGGTGCGGGCGATGATCTTGCTGCCGATCGCGGCCTGGATGGCGACCTCGAACATCTGCCGCGGGATCAGATCCTTCATGCGCTCGGCGAGTTCACGGCCGCGATGGACCGAGTTGGAGCGATGCACGATCAGCGACAGCGCATCGACGCGCTCGCCATTGATCAGCAAGTCCAGCTTGACCAGATCGGCGGCGTCGAAACGCTTGAGTTCATACTCGAACGAGGCATAGCCGCGACTGACCGACTTCAGCCGATCGAAAAAGTCCAGCACCACCTCGTTCAGCGGCAGCTCATAGGTCGCCTGCACCTGACCGCCAAGGAACTGGATGTTCTTCTGCACCCCGCGCTTCTCGATGCAGAGGTTGATGACGCCGCCGAGCAGATCCTGCGGCACCAGGATGTGGGCCTCGATGATCGGCTCGCGGATTTCGGCAATCTGGGTCGTCTCCGGCAGGTTGGCCGGATTATCGACGTTGATCACCGCGCCATCGTTCAGCGCCACCTCATAGATGACCGTGGGCGCGGTGGTGATCAGCTCCAGATCGTATTCGCGCTCGAGCCGCTCCTGGATGATCTCCATGTGCAGCATGCCGAGAAAGCCGCAACGGAAGCCGAAACCGAGCGCCTGCGAGGTCTCGGGCTCGTAGAACAGCGCCGATTCATTCAGCCGCAGCTTGGCGAGCGCGTCGCGCAGATCCTCGTAGTCATCGGACGAGATCGGATAGAGCCCGGCGAACACGCGCGGGCGGATCTCGCGAAAGCCTCCCAGCCGCTCGCGCGCGGGGCGATCGGCGCCGGTGATGGTATCGCCGACCGGCGCGCCGTCGATCTCCTTGATACCGGCGACGACGAAGCCGACCTCGCCCGGGCCGAGCTGCTCGCGCGGGGTCTTCTTCGGCGTGAAGATGCCGATCGTCTCGGCCTGATGCACGCGGCCGACCGACATCACCTGGATCTTGTCGCGGCGTTTCAGCGTGCCCTCCTTGACCCGGATCAGCGAGACCACGCCGACATAGGGATCGAACCAGGAGTCGATGATCAAGGCGCGCAAGGGCGCCTCGGCATCGCCGACCGGCGGCGGGATCTTCGCCACCAGCATCTCCAGCAGCTCGGGGATGCCGAGACCGGTCTTGGCGCTGACCCGGAGCGCCTCCTGGGCATCGAGACCGATGATCTCCTCGATCTCGTTGATCACCCGCTCCGGCTCGGCCGAGGGCAGATCGATCTTGTTCAGCACCGGCAAGACCTCGAGGCCGAGATCGATGGCGGTGTAGCAGTTGGCCACGCTTTGGGCCTCGACGCCCTGCGCCGCGTCGACCACCAGCAGCGCGCCCTCGCAGGCCGCCAGCGAGCGCGAGACCTCGTAGGAGAAGTCGACATGGCCGGGCGTGTCGATGAAGTTCAGCTCGTAGACCTGACCGTCCTTGGCCGGATAATCCAGGGTCACGCTTTGCGCCTTGATGGTGATGCCGCGCTCGCGCTCCAAGTCCATGGAATCGAGCACCTGCTCCGACATCTCACGCTTGGTCAAGCTGCCGCAATGCTGAATGAAACGATCGGCAATGGTCGACTTACCATGGTCGATATGAGCGATGATGGAGAAATTGCGTATATGACTGAGATCGGCCATCGGTGGCAGTGATCCTTGGCTATCCGGGGGCTATCCGGGCAAAAAGGGCGGCTAAGCTTACTCTGGCGGCAACCGAAGCGCATGGAACATGCGACCATCGCCGCGCTGCACCAGCACGGCCACCGACTCTCCGGCCGGCACCGTTTCCACGAGGCGCTCGAACTGAGCCAGGTCCCGAACGGGTTCGTTATGGAAGTTCAGGATCAGATCACCGGCGCGCAGGCCGGCCCGTTCGGCGGGCCCGGTCTCGACGCGATCGATCAGAACGCCGCCCTCCTCGGGCTGAAGCAGTTCGCGCTGATCATCCGGCACCGCCTTGACCACCAGGCCCAGCCGATTACTCGCCGGTGGCGACGCTCCATTGCCGGGCTGGATGGAGGCCAGATCATCCTCGGGCAGCTCCGCCAGGGTCACCGCCACTTGGCGCCGTTCGCCATTGCGCAGGAGCTCAACCTCGACCGTGACATCGACCTTGGTCACCCCCACCAGCGGTGGCAGGTTACTCGAGGTTAGGACGTCGATGCCATCGAACGCCAGGATGATGTCGCCCGCGCGCAGTCCCGCCTGCTCGGCCGGACTCTTGGGCAGCACCCGCGAGATCAGGGCGCCAACCGGATGCGGCAGCCCGAAGGGCTCGGCAAGGTCCCGGGTCACGTCTTGCACTAGGACGCCGAGCCAGCCGCGACTGACCCGACCCTTGTCCTTGAGTTGCTCGACCACATCGATGGCCACGGCGATCGGAATCGCGAACGACAGCCCCATGAAACCGCCCGTGCGGCTGTAGATCTGCGAGTTGACGCCAACCACGCGGCCATTGAGATCGAACAACGGCCCCCCCGAGTTACCCGGGTTGATCGCCACATCGGTCTGGATGAAGGGCACATAGTTCTCGGACGGCAGCGAGCGCCCCTTGGCGCTGACGATGCCCGCCGTCGCGGAATGCTCGAAGCCGAAAGGCGAGCCGATCGCCAACACCCATTCCCCCACCTCGATGGCCGCGGAGTCGCCGAGTTCAACCGCCGGCAGATCGGTCGCGTCGATCTTCAGCAGGGCAAGATCGCTGCGCCCGTCGGCGCCGATGACCTGGGCGACGAACTCGCGGCGATCGCTCATGCGCACGATGATCTCGTCGGCGGCCTCGACCACATGGGCATTGGTCAAGATGTAACCATCCGGGCTCAGAATGAAGCCTGAGCCGAGCGAGCGCCCTTGCCCATCCTCATCCGGCAGGGGACCCCCTTCCTCGCCGAAGAAATGGCGGAAGAAGTCGTACAGAGGACTGTCTTCCGGCAGGCCGTCATCGGCGCTGAAGTCCTGCGGCCCGAGCCCGTCAGCCTGCTTGCTACTGATGTTGACCACGGACGGGCCATAGCGCTTGACCAAGGGGATAAAGTCCGGCAG
>NZ_JBKHDN010000154.1:0-6803 GCF_046541315.1 Halochromatium sp.
AGCCGATAGCCAGCGGGTAGCGCGGTAAAGCGCCAAGGGCTCGCATCAACCGCTTGCGCGGCACCAGCCGGCGTTGCCGAGGGCGGCTGGGCGCTCGCTGCCGCGCGCGCGCGCGTGCTCCCCGCCTTGCCGACAGACGCCGCTTGCGCGTCGGCCTCGTCAAGGAACCGGATCTCGGTGAACATCACCTGCTCGATCGGGATCGCCGCGCTGTTCATCAGATCGGTTTTCAACGGCAGGCCGGTATCCTCGTCGACGAAGAAACGATAGCCGTAGCGCAGATCATCCTTGGGAATAATACCCACCACCTGGGTGTCGCGGCCAGCGACTCGCGAGCGCCCGAGCCGATGGAGCAGATAATGCGTGCGCAGCCGTTCGAGGTCGAGCGTGCCTGGATGCAGCGTCGACGCTGACACGCCATGGCGCGGAATCGAGATGGCGCGCGCGTCAGGCAGGACGCAGGTGACCGACTGATGGCTGCGGGCAACCGCCCGGATCGGCCCGCTCAGCGCCAACAGGCTCTCTCGGGCCTGCCCCTCATCGATGCGATGCGCGATGCGCAGCGTCGATAATCGATGGCCATTGAGGTAGACCAGGGTGCCCTCGTACTCACGCTCCGAGAGCGCCTTTGCCATGCGACCGAGCAGTTCGACCGCAGAAGGTTCCTGCTCGCTCTCGGCGGCAACGAGCGGACAGGCGAGCCAGACCCCGACAACGACGATGAGCAAGCGTGGTGCGCGCGGTAACAGCCCCCACAGCGGATCAACGCAGACCATTTTGACCAACCACGGCGGCATAGGGAATAAAGCCCGTCAGCCCGGAGGCCGAGACACGCTCGCGATGATCCACCAAGAGGGCATCCAGGGCGGTCGACCCGACCGGTTCCTCGATCGCCCAGCGCTCGACCACCCCGGCCTCCGGTTGCGCGCCCATTGCCGCCGATTCGGAAGTCAACGCCGGGGTCGACGGCACCATGTCCGGGCCTTGCAAGAGTCCCGGACCGACCAGGATGGCCACGGCGACCAGACTGGCGGCGATGGCCAAGGCCGCCGCCGGTCGGTCGATCGCCGCGCGATTGATCGCGGGTCGGTCGAGGAAGGGCAAGACGCGCGGCGGCCGCGGCGGGCGGCGCGGCACCGATGGTTCGGAGGCGAGCGCCGCCGACACCCGCGCGCCGATGGTCCGCGCCGCAGGCAGCACCGCCTCGCCGCGCAGCACCTGGCCAATGAGCAGGCCGCGCTCGAAGCGGTCGCGCAGGGACGCCTCTTGCTCGAACGCCGCGATCGCGACCTCGATCTCGCCACGACCGGGCTCGCCGTCGAGCAATGCCGCGAGATGCCGTTGGTCCGGTGTTGCTGTTGTCATGCTGTCGCCTTCGCTCGTCAGTCGTTCATGATGCGGATTCGGCTCGGGGCAACGCGCGACCATCAACCCTCGAGCAGCGGCCTAAGCCGCTTATCGATCGCCTCCCGCGCGCGAAAGATACGCGAGCGCACCGTTCCGATCGGACACTCCATCGCCGTGGCGATCTCCTCGTAGCTCATGCCATCGATCTCTCGAAACATGATCGCCGCGCGCAGATCATCGGGGAGCGCATCCAGCGCATCCTGCACGGTGCGCGCGATCTCTGCGCTGAGCGCCTCGCGCTCCGGGGTCGCGGTGTCGCGCAGCCGCGCGCCCATGTCCATCTGCTCGGCGAGTTCGGCCTCGACGTCATCCCCAGGCGGTCGCCGGTTCTGCGCGACCAGGTGGTTCTTCACCGTATTGATGGCGATGCGGTAGATCCAGGTATAGAACGCCGACTCGCCACGAAATCCGGGCAGCGCGCGGTAGGCCTTCAAGAACGCCTCCTGGGTCACGTCCAGGACCTCGGCGCTGTCACGCAGATAGCGCCCGATCAGCGCGGCGATCTTCTGCTGGTATTTCAAGACCAGCAAATCGAACGCCCGCCGATCGCCGGCCTGCGCGCGCTCGACGAGCGCTTGATCGACCTCGCGCTCAGACACGCGCTCCGCCCCCTGCTGCTCGTCGGTCCCTGCTCACCTGGCGCATTGACACCACCCCTTCGATGAAAGTTCTATGTTCAGAGCATCGCGCCTTGACGTATCGCAAGGCGATGCGACGCGGCATGCATTGCCCGTAGACTTGCCGAGCCAAACCGATCTTGCCTAATCTTTGTCCATACCGATGCATGGACAAGCCGACAGAGAAGCCCGCCACCATGCCCAACCTCAACAGCCACGACGTTCTCATCATCGGCAGCGGCGCCGCCGGTCTCAGTCTCGCACTGCGGCTTCCGCCCCACCTATCGGTCGCCGTGGTCTCGAAACGCGAACTCCAGGAAGGCAACACCCTCTATGCCCAGGGCGGCATCTCGGCGGTGCTCAACGCCACCGACTCCATCGACGCCCATGTGCAGGATACCCTCAAGGCGGGCGCTGGGCTCTGCGACGAGGCGATCGTGCGGCGGGTGGTCGAGCGCGGCCCGGACAGCATCCAATGGCTCCTCGACGCCGGCGTCCAGTTTACCCGCGACGACAGTCCGGCTAGCTCCAGCGGCTATCATCTGACGCGCGAGGGCGGCCACACCCATCGCCGCGTCATCCACGCCGCCGATGCCACCGGCCGCGCCGTCGAGACCACGCTCACCGACCTGGTGCGCGCGCGCGCCAACGTCGAGCTGTTCGAACATCACGCGGCGATCGATCTGATCACCGAGCGCAAGCTCGGCGGCCCGGGCAACCGCGTGCTCGGCGCCTATCTGCTCGCTCATCGCAGCAATCAGGTCAAGGCCTTCCAGGCCCGCTTCGTGGTCATCGCCAGCGGCGGCGCAAGCAAGGTCTACCTCTACACCAGCAATCCGGACGTCGCCACCGGCGACGGCATTGCCATGGGCTGGCGCGCCGGCTGCCGGGTCGCGAACATGGAATTCATGCAGTTCCATCCGACCTGCCTTTACCACTCCAAGGCCAAGTCGTTCCTCATCAGCGAGGCCCTGCGTGGCGAAGGCGCCATACTGTCCCTGCCCAATGGGGATCGTTTCATGCCGCGCTTCGATGCGCGCGCCGAACTCGCCCCGCGCGACGTGGTGGCGCGCGCGATCGACCACGAGATCAAGCGCACCGGCAGCAAATTCGTCCACCTCGATATCTCGCATCGCCCGGCCGACTTCATCGCCGCGCACTTCCCGACCATCCACGCGCGCTGCCTCGAACTCGGCATCGACATCACCCGCGAGCCGATCCCGGTGGTGCCCGCCGCCCACTATACCTGCGGCGGGCTGCTGGTGGACGCCCACGCGCGCACCGATCTGCCGGGCCTCTATGCGATCGGCGAGACCGCCTACACCGGACTGCACGGGGCCAACCGGATGGCCAGCAACTCCTTGCTCGAATGCCTGGTCTTCGCCGAATGCGCGGCCCAGGACATCGCCGAGCTGGCGAGCGACTGGGCCCCGCCGCCCGCGGTTCCCGCCTGGGACGCGAGCCGCGTCGTCGAACCCGATGAAGAGGTGGTGATCTCGCACAACTGGGAGGAACTGCGCCGCTTCATGTGGGATTATGTCGGCATCGTGCGCACCAACAAGCGCTTGCAGCGCGCCAAGCGTCGGGTCGACCTGTTGCGCCAGGAGATCATCGAGCACTACAGCCATTTCCGCGTCGAGACCAATCTGCTCGAACTGCGCAACCTCGTCGAGGTCGCCGATCTCATCATCCAGTCCGCACAACGCCGCCGCGAGAGCCGGGGCCTGCACTACACGCTCGATTTTCCGCAACAGGACCCGAGCCAACTGCGCCCGACGATCCTGATCCCGAACCGCTATCGGCCCCGCAGTGGAGACTGGGCCGCTCGCGCGCGCCTTGACTGAGCGCGAACCTGCGCCATGGCGCCATTCGCCCTGACGCGCGGACCCGAACGACCCGTCGCCTTTGGGCTGCGAGGTGGCGTGTCCGGCGCAGGTCGCGCGGCTCCCTGAATGCTGCGAGACGCGTCCGCCGCCGCTAGGCGCGTGGCGCAACCGCGGCGAGCACCGCCTGCCCGAGCGCGAGACCGCCGTCGTTGGCCGGCACGCGCGTGTGCGTGAGCACCTTCAGACCGCGCTCGCCCAGGGCCTTGAGTGTCGCCTCGAAGAGCGTGCGATTCTGGAACACCCCTCCCGAGAGCGCGGCCGTCTCCACCCCTTGTCGCCGTGCCACGCCTGCCGCTAGCGCGGCGATGGCCTCGGCGAGACCGACATGGAAACGCGCGGCGATCGCCGCCGCCGGCACGTGCGCCGCCAGATCATCGAGCAGTGCCGACCACATCGGCGTCGGGTCCAACTGCCAAGGCGCAGCGCGCTGATCGAGCGCGAACGCATAGCCGCCCTCGCCCAACGCGCGCCGCGCCAGGGTTTCGAGTTCGATCGCGGCCTGTGCCTCATAGGCGATGCCGTCCACGCAGATCCCGAGCGCGGCCGCTACCGCATCGAACAGGCGCCCGACCGAGGTCGTGCGCGGCGCATTCACGCCCTTTTGGATCATCTCCGCAAGCAGGGCGATCGGTCGCTCGCGCAGCGCCCGCAATGGCTCCAGGTCGCGCCAACGCTCAACGCAATGCGCCCAGCCGAGGCTGTGTTCGAGCTGGGCATAAAGGCAGCGCCAAGGCTCACGGATGGCACGCTCGCCACCGGGCAGGCTGAACGGGCGCAGATGGCCGAGCCGCTGCCAGTGGCGATAGTCGCCGAGCAGGAACTCGCCGCCCCAGATCGTCCGATCCGCGCCATAGCCGAGACCATCGAAGATCACCCCGATGACCGGACCGGCGTCGAGCGGCCACTCGGCATCCGCCAGCACCGCACCCAGATGCGCGGCATGATGCTGCACCTCGACCAACCGCGCGCCGGTCTCGGCGGCCAGCCGGCGCCCGAGCGCCGATGAGCGGTAGTCCGGATGCGCATCCACGGCGACGATCTCGGGCTGATGCTCGAACAGCGCCTGATAGAGTTCCACCGTGCGCTCGAACTCGCGCGCGGTGCGCGCCTCCTCGAGATCGCCGAGATGTTGCGACAGGGTCGCCTGCCCCTCGCTGAGCAGACAGAGGCTGTTCTTCAACTCGCCCCCGAGCGCCAGCACCCTGGGCGCGGCCAGGAAACCGGCCGGCAGCGTCAGTGGCGTCGGCGCCGCGCCGCGCGCCCGCCGCAGCCAGCGCGCGCGGCCCTGGATCACGCGCGCCACCGAATCGTCGACCCGATTGACGATCTCGCGATCATGGAGCAGCCAGGCATCGGCGATACCGGCCAGTCGCGTCAGCGCATCGGCATTATCGATGCATTGCGGTTCGTCGCTCAGATTCGCGCTGGTCATCACCAATGGCCGGTCCCAATCCCGCAGCAGCAACCGATGCAGCGGGCTGTAGGGCAGCATGAACCCCAGGGCGGACTGGCCCGGTGCGACCGCGGCCGCAATCGGCAGTGGTGCGCGCATGCCCGCAGCTGGCGAAGTTGGCGAAGTTGGCGAAGCTGGCGAAGCTGGCGAAGCTGGCGAATTTGACGACTCCGGGGAACCTGCTCGCGCGGTCTCTGCGGCGCCAGCAGGACCGGGCTCCAACAGCACGATGGGCGCCACCGTCGAACTCAGCAGCTCGGCCTCGGCCGGACTCAGCGCGCAGACCGCGCGCACCACGTCCATATCCCGAGCCATCAGCGCAAAGGGTTTGGCCGCGCGCCGCTTGCGCTCGCGCAGCGCGGCCACGGCCTCCGGGTTGGTCGCATCGCAGGCCAGATGGAAGCCGCCGATCCCCTTGATCGCGACGATGGCACCGCGTTCGAGCAGCCGGCTTGCGGCCTCGATGGCATCGCCCGGGGCGTCATCGGACGCTGCGGGGGCGGCCGTTGCGAGGTCGGATCCCGCGCCATCGACCAGCCAGACTCTCGGCCCGCAGACCGGACAGGCATTGGGCTGGGCATGGAAGCGCCGATCGGCCGGATCGGCATACTCGGCGGCGCAGGCCGGACACAGCTCGAACGCCGCCATGCTGGTGTTGGCGCGATCGTAGGGAATGGCGCGGACGATGCTCAGCCGCGGCCCGCAGTGGGTGCAATTGGTGAACGGATAGCGATAACGGCGATCGCCGGGATCGGCGATTTCGGCCGCGCAGCGTGCGCAGGTCGCGGCATCGGCGACGACGCCGGTGCGCACCAGCCCGGCCCTGCTCTCGACGATGCTGAAGGTCTCCGGTGCCGCTCCCTCGCAAGCTCGGCGCTCGATGCCATCGATGCGCCCAAGCGGCGGGCACTCGATCATCAGCGCGTGGCAAAAGGCATCGATCTCGGCACTGGTGCCCCAGAGCCGGATCAGCACGCCCGCGCCGTCGTTGCAGACATCGCCGGCAAGACCGGCGGCGCGCGCCAGGCGCCAGACCGTTGGCCGGAAGCCAACTCCCTGCACCTGGCCGCGCACCCGGATCGACTCGCCTTCGGTCTCGGTGTGCAGACGCAGTCGCTGACTGGAGGACTGGGTATTCGACATGCTCTCGCGCGCGCGTTGCTGGCGCGCAGAAAAAACGCGGTAACCGCGAAGCCGTTACCGCGTGCTGTGAAGATGGTCCGGGCGGCAGGATTCGAACCTGCGACCCCCACAACCCCATTGTGGTGCGCTACCAGACTGCGCTACGCCCGGAAAGCTGATCAGCTTAACCCCGAAGACGATGCAGGTCAATGTCGCCGACAGGGAAGCGGCCGGTAGATGCCACGACCCAAGGGCGAATTTTGGCGAAGGTCTGGATGCCAATAGGCCCTGTGTTGCGCTGCATGGGCGATCATCGCT
>NZ_JBKHDN010000155.1:0-6799 GCF_046541315.1 Halochromatium sp.
AGGCGCGCTTGAGTGCCTCCTTGGAGAGACCGGTGCGGATGTGTTCATTGTCCAGCGGGTGTTCGTCCAGGGTGCTTGCGTCCAAGGTGCTTGCGTCCAGGGTGCTCATGCGCGTTTCCTCGATGGTGATAGCGGAAGGTTCAGAACGGCCAGATCCAGTCATCGACCTCAGGCTTGTCGATGCCGTATTCATGGGCATGATTGCGGCATTCGATCTGCATGTCCTTGAGCCGCTCCATCACATGGGCGCCGGCGACCTGTAAGCGCGGTACGCGCTTGATCACGTCCATCGCCAGCGTGAAGCGGTCGATCTCGTTCTCGATCGCCAGCTCCAGCGGGGTGTTGATATTGCCGCGTTCCTTGTAGCCGCGTACATGCAAATTGTGGTGGTTGGTGCGGCGATAGGCGAGACGATGGATCAGCCAGGGATAGCCGTGGAAGTTGAAGATCACCGGCCGGTCCTTGGTGAACAGGCTGTCGAAATCGGCATCGCTGAGTCCATGCGGATGCTCGTTCGGGGTGGTGATGCAAAACAGATCGACGACGTTGATGAAGCGGATCCTGACCTCTGCGAAGTGCTCGCGCAGCAGCGCGGTGGCGGCGAGCGCCTCCTTGGTCGGGATGTCGCCGCAGCCGACCAGCACCGCGTCCGGCTCCTCGCCCTGATCGTTACTGGCCCAATCCCAGATCCCCAGGCCCTTGGTGCAGTGCTTGATGGCCGCGTCCATGTCGAGATACTGCAGATGGTTCTGCTTGTCGGCGACGATGACGTTGATGTCGTCGCGGCTCTGTAGGCAGTGGTTCACCGTCGAGAGCAGGGTGTTGACGTCCGGCGGCAGGTAGATGCGGGTGACCTCGGGGTTCTTGTTCACCACCACGTCGAGGAAGCCCGGGTCTTGATGGGTGAAGCCGTTGTGGTCCTGGCGCCAGACCGTCGAGGTGATCAGCAGGTTGAGCGAGGAGATGCGCGCGCGCCAGGGGATGTCCTCGCAGATCGCGAGCCACTTCGCGTGCTGGTTGTACATGCTGTCGATCACATGCACGAAGGCTTCGTAGGTGGCGAAGAAGCCGTGGCGCCCGGTCAGCAGATAGCCCTCGTACCAGCCCTCGAGGGTGTGCTCGGAGAGCATCTCCAAGACCCGGCCGTCGGGCGAGAGCTCGCCGCCATCGGCGTCCTCGTCCTTGTACTCGCACAGCCACAGCTTCTTCGAGACCTCGTAGATCGCATCGAGCTTGTTGGAGCTGTTCTCGTCCGGGCCGAAGACGCGGAAGTTGTCCATGTTCTTCGCCATCACGTCGCGCAGCAGCGCGCCGACCGGCTTGGTGTTCATGTGCCGGGTGGTGGCGGGCCGGTCGACCGCGATCGCATAGTCGCGAAAATCGGGCCGCCGCAAGGCGCGGCGCAGCAAGCCGCCATTGGCGTGCGGATTCGCGCTCATGCGCAGGGTGCCGGTCGGCGCGAGGGCCTTGAGCTCCGGGATCAGCCGACCCTGCGCGTCGAACAGCTCCTCGGGCTTGTAGCTGCGCATCCAGGCCTCAAGCTGGCGCAGATGGGCCTCGTTGCCGTGCATGCCCGATAAAGGGACCTGATGGGCGCGCCAGAAGCCCTCGACCTTGTGGCCGTCGACCGTGTCCGGGCCGGTCCAGCCCTTGGGCGTGCGCAGCACGATCATCGGCCAATGGCCGCGGGTCGCCTTGCCCGAGCCGCGGGCCTCGTCTTGCAGCGCCTTGATCTCGGCGTAGCAGCTGTCCAGGGTCGCGGCCATCAGCCGGTGCATGGTCATCGGGTCGTCGCCCTCGACGAAGTGCGGTGTCCAGCCGTAGCCGCGCATCAGGCTCGCGAGTTCCTCCTGCGGGATGCGCGCGAGCAGGGTCGGGTTGTTGATCTTGTAGCCGTTGAGATGCAGGATCGGCAGCACCGCGCCGTCGCGGATCGGGTTCAGATACTTCGCCGAATGCCAGGAGGTCGCGAGCGGGCCGGTCTCGGCCTCGCCATCGCCGACCGCGACCGTGACCAGGAGGTCGGGGTTGTCGAAGGCGGCGCCGAAGGCGTGCGAGATCGAGTAGCCCAGTTCGCCGCCCTCGTGGATCGAGCCGGGGGTTTCCGGGGTGCAATGGCTGCCGATGCCGCCGGGAAACGAGAACTGCTTGAAAAAGGCCCGCATCCCGGCCTCGTCCTCGCTCTTGTTCGGATAGATCTCGGAATAGGTGCCTTCCAGATAGACCGGCGCCAGCACACCGGGCGCGCCGTGGCCGGGTCCGGCGAGGAAGATCGCCTCCTGCTGGTGGGCGTTGATGAGCCGGTTCATGTGGACATACATGAAGGCCAGACCGGGACTCGCGCCCCAGTGGCCGAGCAGGCGCTGTTTCAGATGCGCCTCTTGCAACGGCTCGCGTAGCAAGGGGTTGTCGCGCAGGTAGATCATGCCCACTGCCAGATAGCAGCAGGCGCGCCAGTAGGCGTCGATCTTCTCGAGCAGCGGCTGATCGACGGTGGCGGTCATCGTGGGATTGGCGGCCATGGGGTCTCTCCTAAACGCGGGGTTTGGTGTGTGAGAGTAGAGGGCTTCGGTGAACGCTTGATGACGCCGGCGCGGGCGTCGAGGATCGAGTCTGGAGGCGGCGGGCGCCCGTTGCGGAGCGCATCGACATCATTCCGTCGTCCGATTGTCATCGTCTGCTGGCAATCTTTACGCTTGAATGCTGGACCGCCGTCCGCCGCGTCCCGCCAGGGGCTTCGACCATCATCCGATCCAGGAGGTCAACAGTGAACGAATCTAGCGCCAACTTCGAGGGCATGGACTGGCTCAAGGCCGAACTCGAGGCGGAACTCGACGAGGACTACGAACTCGAGCTGTCGGAGCCTGCGTTATCGCTGGAGCTGAGGCGCATCTACAAGAAGCGGCATCCGCAAACGCTGGATCGGGCTACCTATTTCAAGGCCTTGCTCAGCCTACAAGCGGAGCTGATCAAGTTGCAAGACTGGGTCGAGCATCGCGGCGAGAAGATCGCGGTCCTCTTCGAGGGCCGCGATGCCGCCGGCAAGGGCGGTGTCATCAAACGCATCACGCAACGCCTGAATCCGCGCGTGTGCCGCGTGGTCGCGCTGACCAAGCCCAGCGAGCGCGAGCGCACCCAATGGTATTTCCAGCGCTATGTGCCGCATCTGCCCGCCGGGGGCGAGATCGTCCTCTTCGACCGCTCCTGGTACAACCGCTCCGGGGTCGAGCGGGTAATGGGCTTCGCCACGCCGGAGCAGGTCGAGCAGTTCCTCCAGGACGTGCCCGAGTTCGAGCGCATGTTGGTGCGCTCCGGCATCCGGCTGATCAAGTATTGGTTTTCGATCACCGACGAGGAGCAGCAGCTGCGCTTCCTGATGCGCATCCACGATCCGCTCAAGCAATGGAAGCTGAGCCCGATGGATCTGCAATCGCGCGTGCGCTGGGAGGACTACACCAAGGCCAAGGAGGAGACCTTCGCCCGCACGCACATCCCCGAGTCGCCCTGGTTCATCGTCGAGGCCAACGACAAGAAGCGCGCGCGCCTCAACTGCATCCATCATCTGCTCGATCAGATCCCCTATGGCGAGGTGCCGCACGAACCGATCAGCCTGCCGGATCGGGTGTTCAATCCCGACTACGATCGCGCCGTGCTGCCGAATGAACTCTATGTGCCGGCGCGCTATTGAGGCGCCGGGGCGTGCCGGTCGGCGGCGCCGGTCTGGCGGGAACCGAGCCGATGGGGGCCGCTGGGAACACGGCTAGGATCCCAGCTGGGAATCGCCTGTTGCCAGAAGGTCTCGACATCGCTCGGCGGCTCCGCGAGGGGCGTCTGCCCGAGCAAGCGCCAGGCGCGCTCGAGCGCGGGCAGCGGGTTGCTAGGATCGACCGGGGCCGCGGCCAGGCTCTTGGAGAGCTTGCGCCCGTCGTCGCCGAGCACCAGCGGCAGATGGGCATAGGCGGGCCGAGGCAGACCCAGGCAGCGCTGCAGATAGACCTGACGCGGGGTCGAGGCCAAGAGGTCGGCGCCGCGCACGACCTGCGTGATGCCTTGCTCGGCATCGTCGACCACCACGGCGAGCTGATAGGCATAGAAGCCATCGGCCCGGCGCAGCACCAGATCGCCAACCTCGCGCGCCAGATGCTGAACGATGCCGCCCTGAACCGCGTCCGGGACGCTCAGCTCCATGTCAGCGACCCGCAAGCGTTCGCTGCGCGGCGAGCGGTTGGGAGGCAGTCCGGCGCGGCAGGTGCCGGGGTAGATCGGCCCTTCCGGCCCTTGGAGGCCGCGCGCGGCGATCTCGCGGCGGGTGCAGGCGCAGGGATAGCTGAGTCCCGACTCGCGCAGTTGTTCGAGCGCGGCCTGGTAAAGCGCGCGGCGCTGGCTCTGGTAGACGACGGTCTCGTCCCAGTCCAGTCCGAACGCCTCAAGCGTGCTCAGGATGGCGCAATCCGCGCCGGCGACGGCGCGGTTGCGGTCGAGATCCTCGATGCGCACCAGCCAACCGCCTTGCTGCGCGCGCGCATCGGCATAACTGCCAATGGCGGCGAGCAGCGAGCCGAAGTGTAATGGGCCGGTGGGCGAAGGCGCGAAACGGCCACGGTAAGGCGGGGCGTTCATCAGCGGTCAGACTCGGGGCGGGTGCTGTCTGCGCCCGGGCACGGGCCCGGCCAGTGCGCAGGCTCGACCGGGCCGGAGTCCTGCGCCAAAGGTGCGGGGGGTCGCTTGGTCTGGCGCCGGGAGCCGCGACGCTTGCGTGTCGCGGCTCCGAGGCGGATGAGGCGGTTGGCTCAGCCGCGCTGCTTTTCGCGGATCTCGTCGAGCGTCTTGCAGTCGATGCAGAGCGTGGCCGTAGGCCGCGCCTCGAGCCGGCGCACGCCGATCTCGACCCCGCAGGCCTCGCAGTAACCATACTCGTGATCGTCGATGCGCGCGAGCGCCTCGTCGATCTTGCGGATCAGCTTGCGCTCGCGATCGCGGGTGCGCAACTCCAGGCTGAACTCGGACTCCTGCGTCGCCCGGTCGTTGGGATCGGGGAAGTTCGTGGCCTCGTCCTGCATGTGATGGACCGTACGGTCGACCTCCTCCATGAGTTGCCGCTTCCACTCCAGCAGCAGCTTGCGGAAGTGCTCTTCCTGGTCCGTGTTCATGTACTCCTCATCCTGTGCGACGGCATAGGGCTCAAAACCGAGTGCCCGTGCGCCTTGTTTGTCTGTCTCGGCCATGATGTGCTCCCGGAGACGGTGCTATGTTGAACCGGCCCTCGATCAGGTGACCGTGGCGCGATCCGTGAAGCCTGTGTCGAGCGGCAGCCACCCTCCGCCCGACATCGAAGCCGCTCCTTCTAGCAGATCGTTGCCGTCGCGACAAGCACCGCGCGTGCCATCGGCCTCAGTCGGAGGGCAGGTCCTGCAAGACCTCGTCGACCTCGTCGATCCTTGCCATGACGGTTTCAGGTGCGCGACCGCGGAGACAGCGTTCTCGGATGCTCAGCAGCTGTTCCGGCAGTTGCTGCAAATCCTGGGTCGTCTGCCAATTCATGGTCTGGTCGATCTCGGCGAGCACCTGCTCTTGACCCTTGAAGTCCGCGTCGGCCACCGACGCCCTGAGCATACTCCAGGCACCTTGCAGGCCAGCCTTGATGGGGTTATAGAAATTCATCATGGCTTCTTCGCTGATATGAAATGTCGAGCAGGCGGATGAAGGTGGTCATCGATCGCTTGTTCTTGTCGAATCCGGGCCTTGCAGCCAAGCGCGGGCGGCGCTGGCAAAGGACTCGACATCGGCGATGAGCTGCGCGACTTCCGTATCGTCCAGCCCGGCATCGGCAAGATAGTCCGCCCGTTGGCGCTTCTCGAAGGCGGAGATCAACAGCCGATGAAAGCGCGCATCCACACGACCGGTCTTCGCAAACTGCTGTCCAAAGGCCGAGATGACCGCCCGGTGACTGGAGAACGAAAGGCCCAGCGCGTCGAGCAGAATCTCGGCCAGATAAAAGGCCGCGTAATAGGTCCGCGAGACCGCCGAGTCGCGGTCTCCGGCCTCACGCAGGAGTCTGGCGGAGTCCAGATAACGCTGCGCCTTGCGCAGCAGCTTGGCGTCCCCGGTCATACCGCCCGACCCTCCCGGCGCACGTTGTGCCAAAACGCCCCCTGTGATGTCTCCAGCGCGCCTTCCTCCAGCGGCAGCACGGAAATCAGCACCTGGTACTTGATGTTCAGCTCGGCCAGCAGGTCGAGGATGCGGTCGATCTCCTGACCGGGCCGCTCCATGCCGCGCAGTGACAAGATCAGGTCGATGTCCGACTCCGGCCCGGCATCGCCACGCGCTTGCGAGCCGTAGAGCCAGAGTCCCGCGAACCTGTCGCCGAGGCGCGCGCGCAACCCGTCCGCGAACTCGGCGAGAATGGCTTGGGTGTTGATCTGCTCGCCATGAATCTGGACCCGTCCGGCGATGTTGGGGGGCGGCTGACGTTGCACTTGCATCGCGGTTCTCCTGTGACGCTTTCGTGTAGCGGTTTCGGCATCAGCTCAAGCCACACCGCATCGCTGACCACCAGCAAACAGATCCAGGTCGTCTAGAATCTCCAGCTCTCCCTGTTGCCGCGACGACCGAGGATGCCGTTGGTGTTCCACCAGCGAGCCGCATCCATCTCGCCGTGACGGGCGACGACGAGGCGTCGCTTGAACAGCCGCGCTCGTTCGATGTCAGTGAACGATGTTGTCATGGCCCTTGCTTTTCTCCGTTGTCGTTTGTTTCCGCGTCGGCAGGCGCGCCAGAGCGTAACCAAAGCCGAGGG
>NZ_JBKHDN010000156.1:0-6743 GCF_046541315.1 Halochromatium sp.
GCGATCCCCGAGATGCCGGCCATGCCCGAGATCCCGGGCTATGATGAGCGGCCGTCGAGGTCCGGATTCTCGCTGAACCGCGAGGAGCGCCGGGCCGAGATCGATGCCTCTCGCACCGCGCTCAAGCAACACGCCGAGGAGCGCCGCGCCGCGCTCCAGGCCATCGCCGAGCAACGCCGTAGCAGCGCCGAGCAGCGCCGGCAAGACTGGCGCTGCGCCCGCCAGCTGCAGTGGCCGATGCCCATCGCCCATGCCGTGCGCGACTGCGCCCCGGCCGGCAACAAACCCGAGAACGACAGCAGCGCCGAGTCCGGCGACCAAACCGCTGCTTCGGCTGCGGCCTCCAACAAGACCAGCTGATCATGCGAGCCGACGACTGAAGCCGCCGCGAGCCGCCAATCATAAGCCCCCGCGCGCCGGGGGCTTTTTGTTTGCACAGGCTTTGTCAATCCGTTCACATCGCCGTCAAACTCAATCATCAGTATTTGCCAAATCACTGGGCCTCCGGTAGCTTTGCCAGCTTTCGACCGCCCGCCGCATCGCTTCGTCTTCGCTCTCAGGAAACGCCATGCCCAATAAGCCTGACATCGATCCCCAGGAGACCCAAGAGTGGCTCGAGTCCCTGGACGCCGTGCTCGAGCACGAGGGCATCGAGCGCGCGCATTACCTGCTCGAACGTCTGATCGACAAGGCACGCCGCTCCGGCGCCTATCTGCCGTTCAGCGCCAATACCGCTTATGTCAATACCATCCCGATGCAGAAGCAGGAGCGCTTCCCCGGCGATCGGGCGATGGAGCGACGCATCCGCTCGTTCATCCGCTGGAACGCGATGGCGATGGTGGTGCAGGCGAACCGGCTGTCCTCGGAACTCGGCGGCCACATCTCCTCGTTCGCCTCCAGCGCGACCCTCTACGATGTCGGCCTCAACCATTTCTTCCGCGCCCGCAGCAAGGATCACGGCGGCGACCTGGTCTTCATGCAGGGGCACTCGGCGCCCGGCATCTACGCCCGCGCCTTCCTCGAAGGCCGCCTCAGCGAGGAGCAGCTCTACAACTTCCGCCAGGAGGTCGACGGGCCGGGGTTGTCGTCCTATCCGCATCCCTGGCTGATGCCGGGCTTCTGGCAGTTCCCGACCGTCTCGATGGGGCTGGGGCCGATCATGGCCATTTACCAGGCCCGGTTCATGCGCTACCTGACCGATCGCGGGGTCCTCAACACCGAGGGGCGCAAGGTCTGGGCCTTCCTCGGCGACGGCGAGATGGACGAGCCGGAATCGCTCGGCGCGATCTCGCTGGCGGCGCGCGAGCGGCTCGACAACCTGGTGTTCGTGGTCAACTGCAACCTGCAACGGCTCGACGGCCCTGTGCGCGGTAACGGCAAGATCATCCAGGAGCTGGAGGCGGTGTTCCGTGGCGCCGGCTGGAACGTCATCAAGGTCATCTGGGGCAGCTATTGGGACCCGCTGCTGGCGCGCGACAACCAGGGCTTCCTGCTCAAGCGCATGGAGGAATGCGTCGACGGCGATTATCAGGCCTACAAGGCCAAGGGCGGCGCCTACACCCGCGAGCATTTCTTCGGCAAGTACCCCGAGCTGGCCGACATGGTCGCCAACATGACCGACGAGGACATCTGGCGCCTCAACCGCGGCGGCCATGATCCGGTCAAGATCTATAACGCCTATGCCGCCGCGATGCGCCATCAAGGCCAGCCGACGGTGATCCTGGCCAAGACCGTGAAGGGCTATGGCATGGGCGTCGCCGGCGAGGGCATGAACATCACCCACTCGCAGAAGAAGATGGGCGAGGCCAATCTCAAGGCCTTCCGCGACCGCTTCAATATCCCGATCTCGGACGAGCAGATCGGCGCCGCGCCCTTCTACAAGCCGGCGCCGGACAGCCCGGAGCTGAAGTACCTGCACGAACGCCGCGAGGCGCTCGGCGGCCCGCTGCCGGCGCGCGTCGACGACGCGCCAGCGCTCGAGGTGCCAGGGCTTGATGTCTTCAAGCAGCTCCTCGAATCCAGCGGCGAGCGCGAGCTGTCGACCACCATGGCGATGGTCCGGCTGATGTCGATCATCATCCGCGACAAGGCCATCGGCAAGCTCGTGGTGCCCATCGTCCCGGACGAGGCGCGCACCTTCGGCATGGAAGGCATGTTCCGCCAGCTCGGGATCTACTCGCACGTCGGCCAGCTCTACGAGCCGGTCGATTCCGATCAGGTGATGTACTACCGCGAGGAGAAGAACGGCCAGATCCTGCAGGAAGGCATCAACGAGGCCGGGGCGATGTCGTCCTGGATCGCCGCCGCCACCGCCTATGCCAACCACGGCCAGGCGATGATCCCGTTCTACATCTACTACTCGATGTTCGGCTTCCAGCGCGTCGGCGACCTGATCTGGGCCGCCGGCGACATGCAGGCGCGCGGCTTCCTGCTCGGCGGCACCGCCGGGCGCACCACGCTGGCCGGCGAGGGCCTGCAGCATCAGGATGGCCACAGCCATCTCGCGGCCGCGACCATCCCCAACTGCATCAGCTACGACCCCGCCTTCGCCTACGAACTGGCGGTGATCGTCCAGGACGGCCTGCGCCGGATGTTCGCCGAGAAGCAGAACCGCTTCTACTACATCACGGTGATGAACGAGAACTACCCGCAGCCGGCGATGCCCGAAGGCGTCGAGGACGGCATTCGGCGCGGCATCTACCGATTGCCATCGGCGACCGAGACCGACGAGACGCGGACGGCGACGGGCGAGACGGCCAATGCAACAGCGCGCGAGGCGAGCGCCAAGGCCGGGTCAGCGCGCGTGCAGCTGCTCGGCAGCGGCACCATCCTGCGCGAGGTCCAAGCCGCCGCCCAGTTGTTGGCGAAGGACTTCGAGGTCGCCGCCGATGTCTGGAGCGTCACCAGCTTCAACGAGCTGCGCCGCGACGGCATCGAGGTCGAGCGCTGGAACCTGCTGCACCCGGACGAGACGCCGCGCACCGCCTATGTGACCGAACAGCTCGCCGAGAGCGAGGGACCCATCGTCGCCGCCACCGATTACATGCGCGCCTATGCCGATCAGATTCGGCCCTATCTGCCGTGCCGCTACCGCGTGCTCGGCACCGATGGCTTCGGCCGCAGCGACATGCGCAGCCAACTGCGCAAGTTCTTCGAGGTCAATCGCTGGTACATCGTCGTCGCCGCGCTCAAGGCGCTGGCCGACGAGGACCGCATCCCCGTCGCGCGCGTGCGCGAGGCGATCGAGAAATATCGCATCGATCCCGACAAGCCGAACCCGGTGACCCAATGACGCTCAAGGATTACGCACTGGTCTTGCTCAAGGGCTTGGCGATGGGCGCCGCCGATGTGGTTCCCGGGATCTCTGGAGGCACGATCGCGTTCATCACCGGCATTTATCAGGAACTGCTCGATAGCCTGAAGTCGATCAACCTCGACTCGGCGCGACGACTCTTTAGCGAAGGCCCGCTTGCCTTTTGGCAAGCCATCAATGGGCCTTTTTTGCTCGCGTTGCTCCTTGGCATCGGCATCGGCATCTTTTCGCTCGCGCGAGTCTTCACATTTTTACTGGAGCATCATGCGGTCTTGCTCTGGGCATTCTTCTTTGGGCTGATTTTGGCTTCAGCGATCTATGTTGCGCGACAGCTGTCCTGGAGCATGGCCAACGCGGCAATGGGTATCGCCGGCGCCGTCTTCGCCTTCTCGATCACGCTCGTCACCCCCGCTGAAACGACGCATGCGCTTTGGTTTGTCTTTCTCTCTGGCTTGATCGCGATTTGCGCGATGCTTTTACCGGGCATCTCGGGGAGCTTCATTTTGCTACTGCTGGGCCAGTATGGTTTTATCATGGGCGCCATCAGCGATTTGAATCTTGTCATTATCATGGTGTTCGGGACGGGCGCAGCGATTGGACTCCTGGCCTTTTCTCACCTGCTCTCATGGCTGCTTGATCGATACCCGAATTCGACCATCGCGCTACTGACAGGGTTTATGATCGGCGCGCTCAATAAGGTCTGGCCTTGGAAGCAGGTTGTCGACACCTATCTCGATCGTCATGGCGAGGTCAAACCGCTGGTCGAAGTGAATGTGCTCCCCGGGCAATTCATCGGCGACCCTCAGTTACCCTGGGTCATTGTGCTGGCGAGCCTCGGCTTTGCACTGATCTTCGTGCTCGAAGGCATGTCAAAACTGCTCAAGCGCAACGAAGACGTGCTCGCTTCTCGCATTTAAGGGATGAACGCCGACCGCATCGCGGGAGCGGGCGCATACCCGATGACCGTCATTCACCGCATCATCATTTAGGAGCAGACAACGGCGTGGCAACGATAGAAGATGTTCTGCTTCCCGATATCGGCGATTTCACCGATGTCGAGATTATCGAGATCCTCGTCGCCCCCGGCGATCGCATCGAACCGGAACAGTCGCTGCTGACCCTGGAGAGCGACAAGGCGACCATGGAGATCCCGGCCCCCTTCGGCGGCGAGGTCAAAGAGGTCGCCGTCAAGGTCGGCGAGCGCGTCGCCCGAGGACAACGGCTGATGCGCGTCGCGACCGACACCGCGGCTGACGAGCGCGAGGGGACGGCAGCGGAGACAGGCGAAGACAGCGGCGCGAGCAACGATGACCCGTCAGGCGCCGGCAGCGAGAGGGTCCCGCCGGCACAGGATAGGCCCACCGGGCAAGTCGGTCGGCCCGAGCCAGCATCGACCTCGACCGGGCCCACGGCCGAAGATGACCGAGACGCCTCAACCAGGCGCTCGACGGCCGGCGCCTCATCCGCTGGGACCGAGGAGCCCATTGAGGTGCGTCTGCCGGACATCGGTGACTTCAGCGACATCCCGGTGGTCGAGGTGCTGGTCAATGTCGGAGACCAGATCGAGGTGGACCAATCCATCGTCACGCTCGAAAGCGAGAAGGCGACCATGGAGATCCCCTCGCCGGCCGCCGGGACCGTTGCGAGGGTCCACATCAAGGCGGGCGACAAGGTCAATCAGGGCGATCAGCTGTTGACGCTGAAGGGAGCGGCTCGGGCCGCCTCCGGCGATGCCTCGGCCGAAGAGGCCGAGACCGCGCCAGCGCCGGCGGCCACCGCGAAGTCCGAAGGTGCACAGGCCACCCCTGCAACCCATGCCGGCGCCGAAGGGTTGCCACCGCCGCCCGAGGCAATCGCTAGGAGCAAGGACACCCAAGCCGCGGCCGCAGGTCGCGCGCCCGGCGAGGCCGAGCGGCGCAAGGCCCCGATCCTGCCGCGCCCGGCCGACATGCAGGCCATCGCCAGCGGTCGCACCCCGCACGCCAGCCCGGCGGTGCGCCGCTTCGCGCGCGAACTCGGCGTCGATCTGGCCCAGGTCAAGGGCAGCGGCCGCAAGGGGCGCATCCTCAAGGAGGATGTTCAGGGCTACGTCAAAAAGACCCTCGCGGCCGGAGGCCCCCCTGCCGCGGCTGGCGGCATGCCGTTCCAGCTCCCGGCCGCGCCCGAGGTCGATTTCAGCAAGTTCGGCGACATCGAGACCCAACCGCTCGCGCGCATCAAGAAGCTCAGCGGCACCCATCTGCACCGCGCCTGGCTCTCGGTGCCGCACGTCACCCAGTTCGACGAGGCCGACATCACCGAACTCGAGGCCTTCCGCAAGGGCCAGAAACAGGCCGCCGAGCAGGCCGGCGTCAAGCTCACCTTCATGCCCTTCCTGATCAAGGCGGTCGCCGGCGCACTGGCGCAGATGCCAACGCTCAAGGCCTCACTCTCGCCCGACGGCGAGACCCTGATCCTCAAGCACTACACCCATATCGGCGTCGCCGTCGATACACCGAATGGGCTGGTGGTGCCGGTGATCCGCGATGTCGACAAGAAGGGCCTGTTCGAGCTTGCGCGCGAGTTGATGACGCTCAGCGCCAAGGCGCGCGACGGCAAGCTGCTACCGGGCGACATGCAAGGCGGCGTGTTCAGCATCTCCAGCCTCGGCGGCATCGGCGGCACCGCCTTCACCCCCATCGTCAACGCCCCCGAGGTCGCCATCCTCGGCGTCTCCCGCACCGAGACCAAGCCGGTCTGGAATGGCGAGAGCTTCGAGCCACGGCTGATGCTGCCGCTGTCGCTGTCTTATGATCATCGCGTCGTCGACGGCGCCGATGGCGTGCGTTTCACCACCTTGCTGGCTGGGCTACTCGGCGATATCCGGCGTTTACTGCTGTAAAGGACAGGGGGAACGCCCCCGGAGAAAAGGTTTACACTGCTGTTTTATAGAGTTTTCTATGACTGCGACGGCCCTCTTCTGACGCGCTTGCTGCAGATTGGGTCGGGCGAGGCATCTGATGCACGCACTGAGCACCCTGTACGACCTGGACTACCCCACCTGGGCGGCAAAAACCGCTGAGCTGCTCCGCCAGGGGCGCTTCTCGGAGCTGGACCTGGACCATCTGGTGGAGGAGCTGGACGACATGGGCAAGAGTCAACGGCATGAGCTCGTGAGCCGCCTGCGTATCCTGCTCGCCCATCTGCTGAAATGGCAGTTCCAGTATCGGCAACTGTCCGAGCGCTGGGCGGAATACGAAGGCAAGAGCTGGCGCAACACACTGATTGAGCAGCGGCTTGCACTCGGCTACCTGCTCGACGAGTATCCGGGGCTCAAGGGAAAGCTCAACGAGGCCGTCAACAAGGCCTACCCGCAAGCCATCGAGCTTGCGGCGCGCGAGTCGGAATTGCCGGTCAAGACCTTTCCAGCGACATGCCCTTATACTCAAGC
>NZ_JBKHDN010000157.1:0-6696 GCF_046541315.1 Halochromatium sp.
GCTGGGAGTCGACCTTTCGCCGGCTGTTCGCGCTCTACCGAACCGCCGCCGGTGGGGCTAACGATCAATAGCTCGGACCGGGGGTCGCCTCAGCCACGCCGGCCTTGGTCCAGTCATTGAAGATCAGGGTCTCCATGCCTTGCGCGGGCACGCTGACCTCGCGCACAAAGGTCTTTCCGAAGCCGTTCACGGCGACCTCATAGCGACCGGCCGGCAGCTTGGCCATCAGCCAGGGGCCGGGAGAAAAGGCCCGCAGCACCGGTACCCCATCGGGCGTGGTCATGTTCACTGCGACATCGCCTAGATAATTGCCGTCGGCAACCGCGAATTCGAGCTTCAGGTTGTAATCGTCATACGTCTTCATCAGTGTTTCACGGGCCGACTCGCCGACACCGCCGCTCGCCCAGGGCGTGCCGAGGTAGGTTCCTTGATCGGTCGGAACCTCGCTGTCGGTCATTGCGGACTCCGTTGCCAGCGCGGCGCCGATGCCGCTCATTCCGAAGACGCACGAGGCCGGGATTTCGCCCAGGGATCGCGGATAGCCTTCCCCATGCCTTAACGAACCCTTAGCGCAGCGGGGTTTCAAACAGCTGCTCCGGCAGATGCGCCCGCACGCCCTCGGCGTCATAGCGGGTCAAATCCTTGTCGATCTCAAGCACGACCTGGCGGGCGGTCTCGTCCGTCAGACTCTTGCGCAACAGGCCGAGGAAGGCCGGAGGCGCCACCAACCCGAGCATCTCGAAGCGCTGCTCGGTTCGAGCTTGATCCAGGGTCTCGGCTAGCCATTTGGCAAAGCGTTGGGCCTCGACCTCACCTGGTTGTGTGCTTGGCTCGAGCGCGTGACGTCCTTCCCCCCCCGAGTCGAAGGCACGACCGGGCCGGTCGGTGACCAGATCCTGGTCCTGGAGACGGTTCTCAGCGCCGATGAAATCGTGCAGCTCAGTGAGCGGGCCAGTTGGGCTGTCTGCGGCATAGAGCACTGCACGACCTTCATCGGCGACGAGCAACCAGAGTTTCGAAGTAGGCATCATAGACCTCCACAATGAGCGCCCGCGTTCAACCTGCGTTGAACGCGGGCGCAACCTTCACAGGGCGCTCGCCTCGGGCGGCGAACGCCTTATCCGAATAGCTCAGCTGCTGCTCCACAGGGTCACCACCGAGTCCGCGACCAGCTTGCGACCCTCGAAGAGACCATCGTCGATCTGGCCGGTCACGCTCACGCGATCGCCGACCTCGATCTTCTGGTAGCCCTCGTCATCGAGGGGGTCGTAACTCATCTGGTCGACGTCGACGTGCACCTTGCGCAACCCGGCATCGACGGTAAAGCTGTCAGAGTCGACCTCGGTGACCTGACCCTGCACGGTCATCTCCGAGATCACCACCGGCGTCTCGACGGTGACGAGAACATCGTTGATAGCTTCGTCATCGATGGGCGAGGCATAGAAGGTGGTGCCAATGTTTTCGACATAGACGCTGCTCGCTTCAATCGTTCGGGCCTCAAGCAGGTCATCGTCGATACGGCCACTGACGGTTACCTTATCACCGCTGACCAGCTTATAGGCGTCGGCGTCGCGATCGCCGTCGTCCATTTCAACGGTCATCAGTCCCTCGCCGTAGTCCAGCACGAAGGCGTCGGCAGCCACGCTCTCGACGGTGCCGCTGACACTGATCCAGCTGTCATCGGGCGCGACCGCCGGGTCTGCGGCCCAGGTTGCAGTCGCCCCTGTCAAAGCCAGGGCGAGCGCAGAGGTCGTCATCATTTTGGTCTCGAATCGCATAGAAACCTCCATTAGTTGTAGCGACTGAGCATGGCAAGTCAGTCAGCACGCGGCTGAGCACCCTGACTCGCATGCAAGCTCGAATCGAGCGCTCGGAGCATCGTCCGCACGCTCAGGGAGAGCCGAAGCAATGGCGATGCCAAGTCATCGGAAGCGGTTCATCGCGACCGACCGAGCGTCAAACCCACGCGCATTCAATGGCATCCCGCTGCATCCATCGCGCCGAGCCCGCACGGCTGATCCCAAAGCCGAACCTGCGTTGCCATTTCACCCGATCACGGGTGATTTGCCCCACTTGGCGCTGACCAGGGAGACGGGTATGCGGCATTGGCCTCCGCCATTCGCCTCGACGCCCCCTCAGCTGACGCAAACTCAGATTCCGGAATGCGTTGTGCTTAGAGAATTCGACTGTTGACGAACAACGCTCGCTTGCAACCCGACCGAGGCGACTCCTTATGAACGATCAGACAGAACAGCTCAAAGCCGTGCGCAAGGCCTGGTACGCCGACCCGGACATCGGCGACCTGGCCGAGCGTCTGCATCTCCTACCGCAAGAGACCGAGCCAGCCTACCAGTGGCGCGTCGTTGGCGAGGTTCCGTCGATCGCTGCACGACGCAAAGCCACGCGACTCGCGCGCGAGGTGTTGGCGACAGCGGAGATCGCGGATGATGTGTCGCTCGAGCCGGCCATCCGCGAGTCGGATGACGCCCTCGCCGCCGAGCTGCGCAATGCCCTGCGCGCTGAGCCACTGCTGAGCGAAGTCCGGGTCATCGACTCAGGCGAGCGACCGCCTGCTCTCGAGCAACCATGGCTCGGCGAAGCGACCCTCATCGGGACCGTGAGCGACGATAAGAAACGCCAGCTCGCCGAATCGCTGTGCTGGTTCGCGCCCCATGTGCGGGCCGTCGACAACCAGCTCGAGATCTCGGGGGAGCTGACCTGAACTCGGTAGCGACCAGCGTCCCGGATCTCTTCGTCAGCGTGCGCGCCGCGCGCAAAGGCGAGGGCACGGTCAGTCTTGCCAACGTACTTGGCAGCAATATCTACGATCTGCTACACGGGCTGGACGCTTGGACCAATCGCTGGATCGGCCGGCTAACGATCATCGTGCTGTTTATAGGATGAGTGCGCCATGAACCTTAGCCAAACAGGCCGCTGAGATAACGCTGGGTGCGCTCCTCCTGCGGATTCTCGAACAGCGCATGGGTCTCGGCGACCTCGACCAAGTCTCCGAGATAGAAGAAGGCCGTGCGGTCAGCAATGCGTTTGGCCTGCTCCATGCTGTGGGTGACCAGCACGATGGCGTAGCGTTCGGCGAGCTCGCGGATCAGGTCTTCGATCACTGCGGCGGACTTTGGATCTAGCGATGAGACCGGCTCATCCATCAGCAGCACGTCGGGACGGTTGGCGATGGCGCGCGCAATAGACAGGCGCTGCTGCTGACCACCGGAGAGGCTAGTGCCGGGCTGGTGCAGCTGGTCCTTGACCTCTTCCCACAGCCCAGCGCGGCTCAGGCTGTGCTCGACCAGCTCGGCTAGCTCCTTGCGAGAGTCGTGCAGACCATGCAAGCGCGGCCCGAAGGCGACGTTGTCGAAGACCGGCTTCGGGAACGGGTTGGGCACCTGGGCGACCATCCCGACCCGCGCCCGGATGTGCACCGGATCAACCTCCTTGTCATAGATATCGATGTCATCAAGCGTGATCCGCCCCTCGATTCGGGCGTTGTCGATCGAGTCGTTCATCCGGTTCAGACAGCGCAGCATCGTGCTCTTGCCGCAGCCTGAGGGTCCCATCAGCGCCAATACTTCGCGATCGTTGATATCCAGCGAGACGTCGCGGATCGCGTGGGTATCGCCATAAAAGACGTCGACCCTCTGGGCCTGCATCTTGGTCTTCGTCTTGGTGCTTGGTTGCGATTGTTGAACATCAGACATGGTGTCATCCTCGTCGCTGGGTGCGCATCCGTAGCCAGATGGCGAGCGCATTCATGATAAGCAAAAAGGCCAACAGCACCAGGATAGCGGCGGCCGTCTTCTCCACGAAGCCACGCTCCGGACTGGTCGACCAGAGATAGACCAGCACCGGCAAGGGCGCAGCCGAATCGGTGAAGTCGGTGGGCATTTCCGAGATAAAGGAGACCATGCCGATCATCAGCAGCGGGGCGGTCTCGCCGAGCGCCTCGGCCATGCTGATGATGGTGCCGGTGAGGATGCCCGGCAGCGCGTTTGGCAGCACGGTCAGGAAGGTGGTCTGCATCCGCGAGGCGCCCAGCTGCTCAGCCGCCTCGCGCAATGACGGCGGCACCGCCTGGATCGCTGCCCGCGCGGCGATGATGATGGTCGGCAGCACCAGCAGAGCAAGGACCAGACCGCCCACCAGTGGCGTCGAGCGCGGCATGCCGAACAGCCGCACGAAGACCGCCAGCCCGAGCAGCCCGAACAGGATGGATGGCACCGCGGCCAGATTGCGGATGTTCAGGTCGATGATCTCGGTCCAGCGATTCTTCGGCGCAAACTCTTCCAGATAGACCGCAGCGGCGAGACCCACCGGCAAGGCCGTCACCAGCGTCACCAGCAGCATCAGCGCCGAGCCGATGATGGCCCCGCGGATACCGGCCACCTCGGGCTTGCGGCTGTCGGTACTGGTGAAGAAATCGGTGTTGAAGACCGTCTTCAGGTCCCCGGCATCGCGCAGCTCCGACATCCAATCGAGCACCTGATCCGAGGCCAAGCGGTCCGATTCAGCCAGATCACGCGGCACCGCGCCCTTGGCGATCAGGTCGACTTCACTCGACGCCGGCAACCAGATACGTCGATTTTGCCCGATCAGGTCCGGGTTGCTCAGCACTCGATCGCGCAATCGATGATTGGCCTGACTGCTGACCATGCTGGTGAGCTGATCGCGCGCTTCGCGCGAATCGGGCCGGCCGAAGCGGTCGTAAAGGGCTTGATGGAGCAGCGAGCGATAGCTCCCCTCCTCGAGCGACTCAGGTTCGGCACTCCCGACCCCGAGGGTCTCGAGATCGACATCAACGTCGAGGCCGATACGGGTCTGCAGGAAGGCGCTGTCACCCTGGAGCACGATGCTGGTGAACAGCACCGCCAACATGCCGAGGGCGATGACGACGGCGCCGATGCCTGCGCCGCGCAGGAAGCGCTCGCGGCCACGCCGGCGTCGCAGCCGCCGCGCGAAACGCTCCGACAGGTAGACGCTGCTCGTGCTGCTCGATTCGGACTCAGTCATAACGCTCCCGCCAGCGCTCCATCACGCGGAGCGCGAAGAGGTTCAGGGCCAGGGTGATACAAAACAGGGTCAGCCCGAGAGCAAAGGCCGACAGCGTGGTCGGGCTGTCGAAGGGCTGATCGCCGGTGAGCGCCGTGGTGATCTGCACCGTTACCGTCGTCACGCTCTCGAGCGGGTTCAGGGTCAGATTGGCGGACAGGCCGGCGGCCATCACCACGATCATGGTCTCGCCAAGCGCACGGCTGGCCGACAATACCACCGCGCTGAGCAGCCCCGGCGAGGCCGCCGGCAGCAGGACGCGGAATATCGTCTCGCCCTTGGTCGCGCCGAGCATCATTGCGCCGTCGCGCAGCTTTTGGGGTACCGAGCTGATGACGTCATCGGCTAGCGAGCTCATAAACGGGATGATCATGATGCCCATCACGCTACCGGCCGCCAGCGCTGATTCGGCGCTGACGTCAAGGCCAAGCGACTGACCGAAATCGCTGATCGCCGGACCAACGGTCACCGCCGCGAAGAAGCCATAGACCACGGTCGGCACACCGGCCAGGACCTCGATGACTGGCTTCGCGGTCGAGCGCACCCGAGAGGGCGCAAACTCCACCATCCAGATCGCCGAAAGCAGCCCGATCGGCACCGCGACCAGCAACGCGATCGATGCGATCAACAGGGTGCCGACCAGCACCGGTATCACGCCGAACGCGCCTTCGGCGCCTGCCTGCCCGGCCCGAATCGCCGTCTGCGGACTCCAATGCAGCCCGAACAGGAAATCCAGCGGGTTGACCGTGGCGAAGAAGCGCAGCGCCTCCGATAACAGTGAGAAGACGACGCCGGCCGTGGTCAGGATGGCGATGGTCGAGGCCAACAGCAGCAACCCGAGAATGACCTGCTCGCTGCGGTTGCGAGCGCGAAAGCGCTGATCAATCCGCGGCAGCGCGAACAGCCCACCGCCAAAGGCCAAGGCGATGGCCCCGCCGCCGATGATCCAGTCCGACCAGCGGTGCAGCATCGTCAGCTGGTCGGCCGCTGCCTGCTCAGCCGCCGTCACCTCGCCCAAGACCTCTCCGCCGCCAGCGATGTTGCTGAGACGTGACAACAGCAATGAGCGCTCCTCACTGCCGCGCAGCGATTCCGGCAGCCCCTGGTACAGCAGCCAGTCGATCAGCGGACCTTCCACGGCCAAGCCAAGGACGGTGAAAGCCAGCGCCGGCAGCAGCATGCATAGCAGCACCCAGAGGCCATGATCGCGCGGCAGGGAGTGCAGCGGCTTGCGGCTGCCGGCCAGGGACCAGGCGCGGCGATAGCCGGCAACGAAGCCGAGCACCGCCAGCCCGAGGGCGATGAGGAGTGCGGTTTGCGGTGACATCGATAGACTCACAGAGACGCCGATTCAGAATGTCTTGGAAACGCTCGCTTCGACACGGAAGCACGAACGAATGCCGAACGGCTTGGAACCTATCCAGCGTTACCCCCGCTAAGCGATCCGCGTGCCATTGTCGGCCAACATGAACCATCAATGGCACTGACAGAGGCTTTGGCTGCCAATGCGTCAGCAGCATGACAGCCAGGCTACGTCATTGTTGTTATAGAATGACAAAACAATGACCATGGTCATTATCGGCGACAGCAGAGCGGTGGATTTCACGGGCTACCGGGGGATTTAAGCCACGCCGT
>NZ_JBKHDN010000158.1:0-6625 GCF_046541315.1 Halochromatium sp.
CCGCTGGGGCGGATGTCGGCTCAGGGCCGATGCGGCCGAGTACCTCGGCGATCATCGGCGCCACCGCCGCCTGCGCCGCCGCGCTCAGCGCATAGCAGGCATAGCCCCAGTCGGCACCGCCGGCGGAAACCAGCCAGGTCTCTGGCACGCGCCGATAGAGGGCCTGACACCAGGCGAGCAGCTCGCGTGGATCATGGAAGTGGGCCATGGTCGAGAGGGCGCTGGCATCCGGGGTCAGGCGCTGACAGCCGACCGCGCCGGCCGGGAGATTCGCGGCGGCGTCGATGAAGACGACACGCTCGGCGCGGGCGAGATCGGCGACCAGCTCGGCGCTCAGGATGTGGCGCGCCTGGACCTCGACCCCTGCGCTCAGCGCCGGATCGGCGCTGACGCGAGCCGCGATCTGGTCGGCGACCAGCGGGCCGAGCGCGTCGTCGCCGCGAATCGGGCTGCCGTAGCCGATGACCAGCGCCCGCAGCGGGGGCGCCTCGGCCGGCGGCTGTTGCCCCCATCGAGGCCCATGTGCCGGACCGGGATCCACCTCTGGCCCAGGGGGCGTTGCGGGTCGCGGCTCGGTCTCCAAGCTGGGTTGCCGAGCAGCAGGGGCTTGCGCCCGTTGCCGCGCGGCGATGTCCTGCGGTGGCGCCTGGTCCGTGCTCATGTCCGTGCTCATGACCGGGCTCATGCGTCGCGCACCAGCCGGTCGATGACGGTGCCGGCGGCATCCTTCAGCTCGATACTCAGCGGCATCTGACCGAAGGCGTGCGAGGCGCAGGAGAGGCAGGGGTCATAGCAGCGGATCACCGCCTCGACGCGATTGAGCATGCCTTCGCTGAGCCTGTTGCCATCGACATAGGCATCGGCGACCTGCTTGATGCTCCGGTTCATCGCCAGGTTGTTGTGGCCGGTGGCGATGATGAGATCGACCCAGGTGATCAGGCCCGCGTCGTCGATCTTGTAGTGGTGCATCAGGGTGCCACGGGGCGCCTCGGCGACGCCGATGCCCTGGTCGCGGTTGCCGCGCGCATGGGCGCGCACGCGGGTGTCGAGGATGCTCGAATCCTTGAGCAGCCGCTGCATCATCTCGATGGCGAAGATGATCTCGACCAGGCGCGCGTAATGGTAGTGGAAGCTGGAGCGCACGGGGCCGGAGTCTTCCTGCAGCATGTGGAACTCGGCCAGGGCGACGTCGGCGAACGGGGTGCCGCAGCTCTCGACGTTATTCAGCCGCGCCAGCGGGCCGACCCGGTAGATGCCGTTCGGATAGCCCCAGGGCTTGTAGTAGGGGAACTTCATGTAGCTGAAGTCCTCGACCGCCTCGCCGATGATGCGCGGATAATCCGACGGCGGCACCATGTCCTCGACGATGCGGCCCTGCGCGTCCTTGATGCGCAGAAAGCCGTCGTAGTGCTCGAGCTGGCCCTTGGGCGAGACCAGCGACAGGAACAGGGTCGACAGGTTGCCGAAGTGTTCGGCCTCGTCCTTGAAGTTGGGCACCAGGGTCTTGAACAGCGCGTAGGTGTCCTTGGCGATGGTCAGCGCCTCCGGCAGCATGGTCAGCATCGCCTCGCGCTTGTCGCTGTCGAGCGGCTCGTTGACGCCGCCGGGCACCACCCAGGTCGGGTGGATCTTCTTGCCGCCGAGCATCTCGATGATGGTCTGGCCGATCTGGCGCAGCTTGATGCCTTGCTTGGCCAGTTCCGGGTCCTTGGCGATGACGCCGAAGATGTTGCGCTCTCCCGGGTCCGAGTCCCAACCGAGCAGGAGATCGGGCGAGGAGAGATGGAAGAACGACAGCGCGTGCGATTGCAGCAGTTGCGCCAGGTTCATGATTCGGCGCAACTTCTCGGCGGTGGGCGGGATCGTCACCGCGAGCAGGTCGTCGCAGGCCTTGTTCGAGGCGAGCAGATGGCTGACCGGGCAGATGCCGCAGGTGCGCGCGGTCAGGGCCGGCATCTCGCGGTAGGGGCGGCCCTCGCAGAACTTCTCGAAGCCGCGGAATTGGGTCAGGTGGAACTTGGCGTCCTCGACGGCGCCGCTGTCGGCGAGCTGCAGCGAGATGCGGGCATGGCCCTCGATGCGGGTGACCGGGTCGATGCTGATGGTTCGGCTCATGGTCGCTGGGTCCCGGGCATGATGCGTTGATGGAAGGGGCGGTCGGCGTGCAGTTCGACCCGCGTTCTAATCCGGCGTTCTCGGTCGTGAGGCCCGGGCCGGCGCGGCCTGGGCGGATTCGGACGATGCCGCCGCTTGCTGGGGGCGGCGGCGGGTTAGCCCCGGCTAGGCGCCGAACCGAGTCATGCTGAGTGGGTCGGGGATGCGGTCGGCGATCAATTCGCTCAGCACATAGTGGATGACATCGGCATGCGGCGGACAGCCTGGCACGAACACGTCGATCGCGACCACCGCATGCACGGGCAGGACCGTCTGGAGCAGGGCCGGCACGCCGACGCTCGGGATCTGCGGGCTGGCGTTGACGTTCTCGAGATAGGCGCGCTCGTAGACGCTGTCGAGCTTGAACGGGTTGCGCATGGACGGGATGTTGCCATTGACTGCGCAATCGCCCAGGCTGACCAGGCGCTTGCAGTGTTGGCGGAACAGTGTCGCCTTGTGCCGGTCTTCCTCGTTGCTGATCGAGCCCTCGATGATGCCGATATCGACCTGCTCGGGCAGGGTCTTGGTATCGACGAACGGGCTATAGACGATGTCGATCTTCTGGGCCAGATCGACCAGGCGCTGGTCCATGTCGAGGAAGGACATATGGCAACCGGAGCAGCCATCGAGCCAGATGGTCGCGACGCTGATCTTGGCGCCGCCGACAGGCGCGGACGGCGCCTGCGCCTGCTGTCCAGCGGCTGTCGAGCTTGCGGGGTTGGCGGTCATCGTGCGGACCTCCGGCGGGCCAGAATCGGCAGGAAGTGCTGATCTTTGACCATCTCGCCGACCGACGTGCCCTGCTTGACCAGGGCGCCGGTCGGGCAGACCTGCACGCACTTGCCGCAGCTGGTGCAGGTGTCGCTCTCGCCCCAGGGTCGGGCGAGATCGGTGATGACCTGGCAGTCGCTGCCGCGGCCCATGATGTCCCAGGTATGGGCGCCCTCGATCTCGTCGCAGACGCGCACGCAGCGCGTACAGAGCACGCAGCGGTTGTGATCGACGCGGAACATCTCGTGCGTGCTGTCGACCGCGTAGCCGTGATTGCGGTAGGGCATGCGCACATGGTCGACGCCGCAGGTCGTGGCCAGCCATTGCAGCTCGCAGTGGCCGTTGGAGACGCACACCGAGCAAATATGGTTGCGCTCGGCGAACAGCAGCTCGACCAGGGTGCGACGATAGCGCTGCAACTTCTCGGAGTTGGTGGTGACCTCCATGCCCTCGGCAACGCGGGTCGCGCAGGCGGCGAGCAGGCGGTTTTGACCGCTCACCTCGACCATGCAGAGCCGACAGGCACCGACTACGGAGAGCCCGTCCATCCAGCACAGGCTGGGGATCGGGATCTTGTTCTCCCGGCACACTTCGATGATGGTCTCGTCTTCGCGCGCCGAGAGATCCTGGCCATCGATCCTCAGCGTGACGACTCGAACACTTGGTTGCGTGACGATGATGGGCATCGGTCTTACCGTATCAGTCGAGGGATAGGATGCTGCGTGAGCCTTGGGGCCCGACGATACACGACCTCCGCGCTGGGCGCATGCGCGCTCTTGGTCGCCAAGACCCTGCCGTTAGCGGCGTTATACCCGCGCCCTGGTTGAACGCGGACGCGGACGACGGACGCCGCGCGTGCTCGCCAGCGGCTTCCGCCGAAGCGGGGTCGGGATCAGCGGCGGTTGAGTTTGTGCTTGATCAGGGCACCGAACTCGGTGACCGCGAACCAGAGCACGCCAAGCCAGATCATGAGCCAGGGCAGATAGCGCCAGAATTCGGTCTCGCCCTCGGGCTCCGAGGGTGGAACGAGGTACTTGAGCATGATGCCGACCACCATGCCGCCCCAGAACAGGAGGCCGGCGATCGGCAGCGGGCGGCCGGCAAGGCGTATGCGGAACGGCTCGACGCTGTCGTAAGGGCTCGCGTCGAGGGCGTTGGCTGCCGCCGGCGCGGCGGCACTGGCTGACGCGATGGCGGCTTGGGAGGGCTGCTCGGGCTGGGCGCCGCCGCGCGCCTCGGCGCTGCTGGCGATAGGAACGCCGCAGTGTGGGCAAGTCGGGGCGCGGTCCGAGACCTGGCCACCACATTCCGGACAATCGATCAAGGCCATGCTTGAGAACTCTATGCTGTTGTGGCCCGCGCGGCGCGGGTTGGGCATCACGGTCGATCAGGGCGCGTGCCGTTGCCGATGCGTGGGCAACTTGATCGGAAGCCCTGAAATTCATCGGGTATCAAAGCAAGTCCCCGGCAAGCGTTCAAGAGCGGCGCGGTCTTTTATTGCGCAGGCTCAAGGATCTCGGCGATATCGCGCGTCGGCGCGGCGAACGCGCTCAATCGCCGGCGCGGGGCGGGAGCGGATCGCCGGTGGCCGGGCGGATCCGGTTCGGGGACTGGTTCGGGGACTGGTCCGGGGATTGGGTCGAGGGCTCGTTGGCGCCGCGCTCGAGCTGTTCGAGAAGCCGGCCGATCGAGCGGATCGAGGGTTGTCGCTGCTCGGCGAGGGCGGCGCGGTCGATCCCATCGAGCAGATCGCGCAAGACGCCGGGGTCGCGCGGGCAGCGGCTCAGGATATAACTGATCATCGCCTCGCCGAGGCGCAAGCCGCGCTGCGCGGCGCCGACCCGGAGCAATTCGGCGCGGCCGGCGTCGCTCAATGGCTTCAGGTTGTAGCTCGGACCTGCGGCAAGGCGCGACGAGAGATCGGCGAGCTGCAAGCCGAGCCGCCCGGTCGGCTGACGGGCGGCCGCGAGCAGCCGGCGTCTGGCATCTTGGGCGCGGTTGTAGAGGTGGAACAGGGCTTGCTCCCAGGCGTGATTGCCGGCGATGGCCTGCACCGCGTCGAGCAGAATGGCGTCGCGTTGCTCGAGGTCGTCGAGGACAGCCGGGGTCAGTCGAGGGGTGTCGAGCGGCAGGTAGACGACGCTGAGGCCGCGCTGGCGGATCTCGCCGGCGGCGCACACCAGCAGGTGCGACTTGCCGCTCGCCGCCGCGCCGTGGATGTAGAGATAGGGCTCGCCGCTGCCATCGGCCCATTGTCGCACGGCGGCCACCACCGCGCCGTTGCCATGGGCGACGAAACCGTCGAGCCCGTTCGGCTCCGGCTGGCGCAGTGCGAGCGCAAGCTGCGGCGGTGGCTGCTCGTGCACCAGTGGCGTCAGCGCGCGAGCGCTGCGGCCGTGGTGGCCAGACGGCGACCGAGTGCCTGGCAGAGCTGGCGCTCGATCTCGGTGAGGGGTTGGTCGTTATCGATGCCGGCGACGTGCGAGGGGCCATAGGGCGTGCCACCCGCCTGGGTGTGCAGCAGGCCGGTCTCGCTGTAGGGGAGCCCGAGGAGCAGCATGCCGTGGTGCATCAGCGGCAGCATCATCGACAGCAGCGTGGTCTCCTGGCCGCCATGCAGGCTGGAGGTGGAGGTGAAGACCCCGGCCGGTTTACCAGTGAGCGCGCCCGCCAGCCAGAGCGGCGAGCTGCCGTCGAGAAAGTACTTCATGGCCGCCGCCATGTTGCCGAAGCGCGTCGGGCTGCCGAGCGCGAGCGCGCCGCAGTCGCGCAGATCGGCCTGCTCGGCATAGGGCGCGCCGGCGTCGGGGATCGCGTCCTCGGTCGCCTCGCAGACCGTCGAGACCGGCGCGACGGTGCGGATGCGGGCCTCCATGCCGGCCTCCTCGGAGCCGCGCGCGACCTGGCGCGCCATCTCGGCGGTGGCACCATAACGACTGTAATAGAGAACGAGCAGATAGGACATGGCGATGGGGTCTCGCGGATGCGGTTCGACAGCGTGGTTGCGACGCGCAGGATACCATGGGGCTCTTGGCTGGCCCACGCGCCGCCGATCCTGCGGCGCGGGGCGGTGCGGACCGGCGATCGCTGTCTGGCGGCGCGTGCGTTCAGTGTTGGGCCGAGGGCGCCGAGGCGTTGACGACGCCGGTGAAGAGCCCGCGCGCGTCGACCGCGTCGAAGCGGTAATCGCGATTGCAGAACTCGCAGGTCACCTTGATCAGCCCGCGCTCGGCGATGATGGCGTCGACCTCCTCGCGTCCGAGGGCGCGCAGGTTGTCGGCAACCCGGGCGCGCGAGCAGTGACAGCGGAAGGCCACCGGTTCGGGCTCGAAGAGACGGATGTCCTCCTCGTGGAACAGGCGCCGCAACAGCTCGGGCGCGGTCTGGCGCAGCAGTTCTTGCGGCTGCACGGTGTCGGCCAGGATCACGGCTCGGTTCCAGTCGTCCTGATCATCGCTCTCGCCCGGCAAGCGCTGCAACATCATGCCGGCCGCGCGCTGGTCGTTGACGGCGAGCCAGAAGCGCGAGGGCAGTTGTTCCGAGGCGGCAAAGTAGCCTTCGAGGGCGGCGCCGATGCTAGCACCCTCCAGCGGCACGATGCCTTGGTAACGGTCGCGCTGCTTGGCGTCGATCGTCAGCACCAATTGTCCGTTGCCGAACAACGCCCGCAGATCGCCGGCCGGGATGGCGTCTTCCCCCG
>NZ_JBKHDN010000159.1:0-6508 GCF_046541315.1 Halochromatium sp.
AGCTTCTCGATCGCGAGCGGGCGCCCGGCCTGCTCGGCCTCGATGCGCAACAGATTGCGGGCGAAATCCCGAATCATGTAGCTGCCGGGAATCCAGGCCGGTAGCGAGACGCGCACACTGGGCGACGCGGGCTCGGGGATCTCGAGCCCAACCTCGAAGCAATGGGCCTCGGGACGCTGGGGGATGACGCGGTACGTCAACGGGGCCGATGCGGACATAAGGGGAAAACCTACTCTCACGGCTGTTCCATGCGCGCTGGCGCGCGACGACAAGACTTCGCTCGACCCTATCAGATGTCGTTACAATGCGATATGAATCAGCACGAAGATCGCGGAATAACCGCACAAGGAGCACCGATGCCTCAGTCACAGCGACAGCGCCTTCAGCCCAGCGACGCCCTCCCGGGGCGCGCAGGGCCCCTGGGCCGACGCGCGCGCAAATCCTCCTGGCCCGGGTTGCCGACCGCGCTCACGGTCGCCCTCTTCGTCGCGCTCGGCGGCTGCGCGAACCCGGGCAGGATCACCGATCCGTCGGTCTATCTGGGCAATCCCTTCCACCGCCCCACCGAGTCTAGCTTTCGGGACATGGCCCGCGCCGGCTGCGGTCCGATGAGCGTCGGCGACAGCACGGTCGATGCCCTGCTCGGCGAGGACAAGGCCTTCGACGACCTCATCAGCGCCCTCTATCGGGGGGATATCTCCAACGATGAGTTCATGAATCAGGTGTTGCTCCAATATCCCGCAGCGGATGCCAACATCCCCGCGACCGGCTGCATCATGGATCAGCTCGCCCAATGCTTTGCCGAGACCTGCAAGGCCGAGGCCGCCGTTGAACGCCAGGCGCGGGATGCGAAGGACACCGAGGATGCCGAACAGACCACCAGCGCGGTGACGATCGAGCCGAGCGAACTGCCATCGGAAGACCTGCCGGAGATCGATGCGAGGATCGAGCCGTCCGGGGACGACGGCCCGACACCGCTGCCCTAGACAGCGCAGAGGCTGGTCGCCGCCGCGCATGTCCGAGCATGAGCCCCGCCCAGCCGGCAAGCCGTTGCCGTCGGACACCGAGGCCGCGCCCTTGGCCAGGGCGGTCGGTTGGCGCCGATGGGTGCGCGGCGGCCTGTCGCTGCTGGGGCTCGGATTCGTCGGCCTGCTGACGGCGCTCGCCCTGATCGACCTGCGGATCTCCCTGGCGACGCGCGGCGCGATCACTGACACCCTCGCCGAGGTCGAGCCCACCGAAATCGCGTTGATCCTGGGCACCTCGCGCGGCCAGCACGGCAAGCCGAATCGCTTCTATCAGGCCCGTATCGAGGCGGCGGCAGCGCTCTACCACAGCGGGCGGGTGCGCGGCATCCTGGTCAGCGGCGACAACGCGACCCGCTACTACAACGAGCCGATCTCGATGCAAAAGGATCTGATGGCGCTTGGCGTTCCCGGCGAGCACATCACCCTCGATTATGCCGGCTTCCGCACGCTGGACTCGATGGTGCGCGCCAAGGAGGTGTTCGGCTTGGAGCGCGTGCTGGTGGTCAGTCAGCGCTTCCACGCGGCCCGCGCGATCTTCCTCGCGCGTCGCTTCGGGCTCGACGCGCGCGGCTTCGCGGCGGCCGATCCCGCGCATACCGGTTATCTCAGGGTCCGCGCGCGCGAGGTGCTCGCCCGCGCCCTCGCGATGCTCGACCTCATCAGCGGTCGGGGGCCGAGATTTCTCGGCGCGCGCGAAACGGTTCGTCTCCAGGATGGGCCGCGCCTCGATCTCCTGAGCAGGGATTCAGCTCGGCCCGAACAGCAACCAGAGGATCAGACCGAGGAGCGGCAGCAAGAGGATCACGACGATCCACAGCACCTTGGCCAGGGTGCCGGCACCGCTCTGGACGATCTTGACAAAGGCGTAGATCACAACGATCAGATGTAACAACCCGAGCAGGCCACCGACTTCGATACCAATCACCTGTCTGTCTCCACTCGATTCTAAGGATCCAAGCGCGACACCATGTCCCAGACCGTCATCGTCGTCAACCATCGCGCTGGCGCCGGCGCCTCGCACATCCGGGCCCTCGCCGATCGCCTCGCCGCGCGGCTGGGGGCTGGAACAGGCCACGTCAGCATCCTCAACCTTGGCGACGATGACAAGGCGGCCACGCCTTGGCGGCAAGACCTGCAGGCGGCGTTGGCGGCGGGCAGCGAGCGGGTCTTCGTGCTCGGCGGCGATGGCACGGTGCTGGCGGTCGCCTCGCAGCTGCTCGGGCAACCGGTCGCGCTCGGCATCATCCCGCTCGGCACGGCCAATCTGCTGGCCCGGGATCTCGGCATCCCGCTAGAGCCCGAGGCGGCGATCGCTGCGCTCACCGCTGACCCGGCCGTCACCGCCATCGACGTTGGCTGCGTCAACGGACAGCCGTTCCTCTGTGCCTCGATGATCGGACTCACCACCGCCCTTGCGCGCACGCGCGAGGCGATCCGGGGTCAGGGTTTCGTGCCGGCCGCGTTGGAACTCGCCCGCAAGACGCTGCGCCTGCTCTGGCGTTACCCCTACCACCGCATGCGCCTTTGGCTCGACGGCGCGCAACTGAAGGTCGAGACGCGCGCGCTGGTCATCACCAACAACCCGATCCGCGCGCACGTGCGGCCCTACCCGAGCCGCGACCGCCTCGACAGCGGCCAACTCGGTCTCTATGGGGTGCATCAAGGCCCGCTGTGGGAGCTGCCGCGACTCGCGCTGCGGATCATGCAAGGCGACTGGAGCCAGGAGCCTCGCATCTTCCAGCAACAGGCCGCCGCGCTGCGCATCGAGACCCGCAATGAACGGACGTTGGTGGTGATGAACGATGGCGAGCGCCTGCGCCTCAAGACCCCGCTTTTGTATGCGAGCCGGCCCGGCGCCTTGCGGGTGCTCAAGCCCCGTGATGGGGACCCGCAAGCGAGCGACCGGCCTATGCTAACCTGAACGCTTTCCAGCAGGGCGCGCCCCCGCGCGCGCCGAGGCAGAGACAGCATGGCAGTGCGAACCTTCGACAGCATCGTGATCGGCACCGGCCCGGCCGGCGAAGGCGCGGCGATGAAGCTGGCCAAGGCCGAGCAACGCGTGGCCGTGGTCGAGGCCCACGACCAGGTCGGCGGCGGCTGCACGCACTGGGGCACCATCCCCAGCAAGGCCCTGCGCCATTCGATTCAAATGCTCGCCGACTATCGGCGCAATCCCTTGTTCCAGCACACGCGCGATCAGGTCGAGGTCGCCTTCCCGGACCTGCTGCGCGCCGCCGATTCGGTGATCGACCATCAGGTGCAGACCCGCTATCGCTACTATCAGCGCAATCGTGTCGAGCTGCTGTTCGGCCGCGCGCGCTTCGTCGCTCCGCACCGGATCGAGGTGCGCCGCCCGGATGGCGTCATCGAGGAGATCGAGGCCGAGCACATCGTCATCGCCACCGGCTCGCGGCCCTATCATCCGCCGGATGTCGATTTCAGCCATCCGCGCATGCTCGACAGCGACTCGATCCTGCGCCTGCCCTACACCCCGCGCAGCCTGACCATCTATGGCGCCGGCGTGATCGGCTGCGAATATGCGTCGATCATGGCCTGCCTGGACGTCAAGGTGAATCTGGTCGACACCCGCGAGCGGTTGCTGTCCTTCCTCGATAACGAGATCACCGACGCGCTCAGCTATCATTTGCGCGAGCAAGGCGTGGTGATCCGCCACAACGAGACCTACGAGCGCGTCGAGCCCAGCGACGACGGCCTCGTGTTGCACTGCCAATCGGGCAAGAAGCTCAAGACCGACGTCCTGCTCTGGGCCAATGGCCGCAGCGGCAATACCGAGAATCTGGGCCTGGACGCGATCGGCTTGACGCCCAACAGCCGGGGCCAGATCGAGGTCGATCAGTCCTATCGCACCGAGATCGAGCATATCTTCGCGGTCGGCGATGTCGCCGGCCCGCCAGCGCTGGCCAGCGCCAGCTACGACCAAGGCCGCTTCGTCGGCGCGGTGATCGCCGATGGCGACTGCGAGTGGTCGCTGATCGACGAATTCCCGACCGGCATCTACACGGTCCCGGAGATCAGCTCGATCGGCCGCACCGAGCGCGAGCTGACCGCCGAGAAGGTCCCCTACGAGGTCGCCCAGGCCCACTTCAAGAGCATCGCCCGCGCCCAGATCACCGGCCACACGGTCGGCATGCTCAAGCTCCTGTTCCATCGCGAGACCAAGGCCATCCTCGGCATCCACTGTTTCGGCGAGCAGGCCTCGGAGATCGTCCACATCGGCCAGGCGATCATGTCGCAGCCCGGCAGCGCCAACAGCATCGAGTACTTCGCCGAGACCACCTTCAACTACCCAACCATGGCCGAGGCCTATCGGGTCGCGGCCCTGAACGGGCTCAACCGGCTGTTCTGAGAGACCCGACACGCATGCACCTCGCACTCGCAGCATCAGAAGCCGACGCGACCGCCACGGTCATCCCAAGAGGGCCTACCAGATGACCGAGCTGCTCAGTCTCTCGCGCGCGGCACGCCTTGCCGGCGTCACCCGCGCCGAGATCCAAAAGCGCATCCGCCATGGCGAGATGGAGACCTTCGAGGGCCAGGTCGCGATCAACGATCTGCTGCGCGTCTACCCCAGCGTCAGCCTGGAGCAGAGTGGCGATTTCGAGCGCGTCGAACAGATCAAGGCCGAGGCCTACCCGCGCAGCCATGACGAGGACACCCGGCTGCCGAGTCAGCAGGTGCTGATCACCCGCATCAAGGCGCTGGCGGAGGCGCTGGTGCAGCGCGTCGCCCGGGTCGAGGCGTTGGAGCAGCTACTGGAGGAGGTCCGAGCGCGGCTCGATGAGATGGCGGCGGACGCGGGAGACAAGAGCGGCGCGAGCGCTGCTGCGGAGACCCAAACCCATACTCAAGCCCAGGCCTTACGCGACCTCAGCGCCTGGCTGCAAACGCGCCGCACGGATCTGGCCGAGAGCGCCGTCGAGGCAGCACAGACCCAACTGCTTGCGAGAGACAGCTTCCTGCGCATCATGTCCGCCAGTGTCAAGATGATCCCGTCGGGACACGAGTTCTTCGTCGACGGTAACGAATCCATCCTCGAGGCGGCGGTGCGTTCGGGCCTGCGGCTGAGTTACGGCTGCGCCAGCGGCAACTGCGGCGAATGCAAGGCGCGGCTGGTCAGCGGCGAGGTCTATCGGCTGCGCGAGCACGATTATGTGCTGAGCGAGCGCGAGAAACAGATGGGCTATCTGCTCACCTGCTCGCACACGGCGGTCACCGACCTGCAACTCGAGGCCGCCGAGGCACACTCGCCGGCCGATCTGCCGGAGCAGGAGATCCAGGCCCAGATCCGCAAGCTGGAGCCACAATCCGGCGGACTGATGCTGCTGCATGTGCAAACCCCGCGCACCAATACGCTGCGCTTCATGGCCGGACAGCGCGCCCGGCTGAGGCTAGCGGATGGCCCTGAGCAGGAGCTGCCGATCGCCAGTTGTCCCTGTAACAGGCGCAATCTGCTGTTCACCCTGCGCCAAGGCGACGACGCCTTCAGCCAGGCGGTGTTCGAGACGGTGACGCCACGCCAGCCGGTGACCCTGACCGGCCCCTATGGGGACTTCGTGCTCGCCGATGCCACCGAGCCGGCCGTGTTCATCGCGCTCGGCGACGGCATCGCGCCGATCAAGAGCCTGATCGAGCACGCGGTCTCGATCGACAGTATCGAGGCCTTCCACCTGTACTGGTCGGTGCCGGCGCCGCGCATGCACGATCATCAGCCCTGGTGCCGGGCGCTGCGCGAAACGCTCGATAACTTTGCCTTCACGCCGCTGGTCGACGCTGCCTGTGACGACCTGCTGGCGCTGCTGGAATCCGATCTCGAGGCGCTGCCAGACAACCGCTACTACATCGCGGGTCCGGGCAGCGCGGTACAGGCGGTGGTCTCGACGTTGCTCGCGGCTGGGGTGCCCCAAGCGCGCATTGCCAGCGAGGAGCTGGACTGAGCCCGCGGGTCCTGGACTGCGCCTGCGGGACTCGGCAGGGAGAATGCGCCGCGGCGCGCCCAGAGGCTATGGCTCGCGGACCCCAGGCTCAGGCGGCGGCGCTGTTGGGCATTCGGTTCTGGCGCGGCGGCAGGAAGACGGTGCCCTTGCCGAAGCGGTTGATCGCCTCATTGCGCACCCAAGCCGGCGCGTTGGCGTAGAAGCGGACGTAGGTAAAGCCGCAATCACCGCGCTCGATGCTGGCGACCCAATCGTTGAAGTTGCTCGTCTCGTTCATTATGAAACTCCATTCCCGGCCCGTCGACGGGCTCGCGTGCCGCATGAGCCATGGGGCCTCTGCGACCTGTTGTTGTAGGGAAGCGATCGGTGTTGGATCGATCCTGGTTATCCTGCCCCTCGGCCTTGGGGCTTGGTTTCCTTGCGACTCGTCTCCTTGCGATTCATCATGGACAAGTCCGCGCTTGCCTTGGAATCGCTACCAGTCGACTCTAACGCCGACCTGAAACCAACGCAACTTTTGTTCCG
>NZ_JBKHDN010000160.1:0-6435 GCF_046541315.1 Halochromatium sp.
CCAATCGTGCCGACATTGACGTGCGCCTTCTTTCTCTCGAACTTTTCTTTGGACATGCCCGTATCCCCTCAGAGATCCACTGCAATCATTAGCGAGCGCCGATCCGTGATCGACACTATCGTTTCTTGGCGACGGTCTCGGCGATACTGGCCGGGACCTCGTTATATTTAGCGAACTCCATGCTGTAGCTCGCCCGCCCCTGGGTCGCCGAGCGCAAGTCGGTCGCATAGCCGAACATCGACGACAACGGCACCTCGGCGCGGATGATCTTGCCCGATGGCGTATCCTCCATGCCCTGGATCATGCCGCGGCGGCTGTTCAGGTCGCCCATGACATCGCCCATGTTCTCCTCGGGCGTGACCACCTCGACCTTCATGATCGGCTCGAGCAGGACCGGCTTGGCCTTGGCCGCGCCTTCCTTGAAGGCCATCGAACCGGCGATCTTGAACGCCATCTCGCTCGAATCGACCTCGTGATAGGAGCCGTCGTAGAGCGTCGCCTTGACGTCGACCACCGGGAAGCCGGCGATCACGCCATTGGTCATCGCCTCCTGGATGCCCTTGTCCACGGCCGGGATGTACTCCTTCGGCACCGCGCCGCCGACGATCTCGTTGACGAACTCGTAGCCCGCGCCCGGCTCCTGCGGTTCGAGCCGAATGTAGACATGACCATACTGACCGCGACCGCCGGACTGGCGCGCGAACTTGGTCTCCTGCTCGATCTTTGAGCGCAGCGTCTCGCGGTAGCTGACCTGGGGCGCGCCGACGTTGGCCTCGACGTTGAACTCGCGCCGCATGCGATCGACGATGATCTCCAGGTGCAGCTCGCCCATGCCGGAGATGATGGTCTGCCCCGATTCCTCGTCCGAGCGCACCCGGAACGACGGGTCTTCCTGCGCCAGCTTCTGCAGCGCCACGCCCATCTTCTCCTGGTCGCTCTTGGTCTTTGGCTCGACCGCGACCGAGATCACCGGCTCCGGGAACTCCATGCGCTCGAGCGTGATCGGCTTGTCCAGCGCACAGAGGGTGTCACCGGTGGTGACATCCTTGAGGCCGACGGCCGCGGCGATATCGCCCGCACGGACCTCCTTGATCTCCTTGCGGTCATTGGAGTGCATCTGCAGGATGCGTCCGACGCGCTCCTTCTTGCTCTTGACCGGATTGAGCACGCTATCGCCGGCGTTCAGCACGCCCGAGTAGACGCGGAAGAAGGTCAGGGTGCCGACGTAAGGGTCGGTGGCGATCTTGAACGCCAGTGCCGCGAACGGGGCGTCATCCTTCGACGGACGCTCCTCGACGGTCTCCGCCGCATCGTCCAGCACACCCTTGATCGCTGGGACCTCGGGGGGTGAGGGCAGGTACCTGACGACCGCGTCGAGCATCGCCTGCACGCCCTTATTCTTGAACGCCGAGCCGCAGAGCATGGGCACGATCTCGTTGGCGATGCAGCGCTTGCGGATACCGGCGCGGATCTCGTCCTCGGTCAGCTCGCCGCCCTCGAGATACTTCTCCATCATCTCTTCGGTCGCCTCGGCGGCGGCCTCGACCAGCTTTTCGCGCCACTCGGCGCAGGCCTCGGCCATCTCGGCCGGCACCTCGCGGGCCTCGTAGGTCAGCCCCTTATCCTCATCGTTCCAGTAGATCGCCTGCATCCGCACCAGATCGACGACGCCGGCGAAGTCTTCCTCGGCGCCGATCGGCAACTGCAACGGAATCGCAACCGCGCCAAGGCGATCCTGGACTTGCCCCACGACACGCAGGAAGTTCGCCCCCATGCGGTCCATCTTGTTGACGAACGCGATGCGCGGCACGCCGTATTTGTCGGCCTGGCGCCAAACGGTCTCGGACTGCGGCTCGACGCCACCGACGGCGCAGAACACGGTGCAGGCGCCATCGAGCACCCGCAGCGAACGCTCCACCTCGATGGTGAAGTCGACGTGCCCGGGGGTGTCGATGATGTTGATCCGATGCTCGGGGAACTGCTGATCCATGCCGGACCAGAAGCAGGTCGTCGCCGCCGAGGTGATGGTGATGCCGCGCTCCTGCTCCTGCTCCATCCAATCCATGGTGGCAGCGCCGTCATGCACCTCGCCGATCTTATGCGACAGGCCGGTGTAAAACAGGATGCGCTCGGTCGTCGTCGTCTTGCCGGCATCGATGTGCGCCATGATGCCGAGGTTTCGGTACCGATCGATGGGGGTGCTACGTGCCACGACTGCGTTGCCTATTGCCTGGGGTGAAATCGGGAGCTGCGCGCCTGTTGCGCTACCAGCGATAATGCGAGAAGGCCTTGTTGGCCTCTGCCATGCGATGCGTATCTTCCTTCTTCTTCACCGCGGTGCCACGCGCGTCGGCCGCGTCCATCAGCTCGCCGGCGAGGCGCAGCGCCATCGATTTCTCGGAGCGCTTGCGCGAGGCGTCGATCAACCAGCGCATCGCCAGCGTATTGCGCCGCGACGGCCGTACCTCGACCGGAACCTGATAGGTCGCGCCACCGACGCGACGGGACTTGACCTCGACCACGGGGCGCACGTTCTCCATCGCGCTATCGAGAACCTCGAGCGGCTCGGCGCCCTTCTTCTCGACCACCCGATCGAGCGCGCCATAGATGATGCGCTCGGCCACGGCCTTCTTGCCGTCTTCCATCAGCATATTGATGAACTTGGTGAGCAGCTCACTACCGTGTTTCGGGTCCGGCAGGATCTGGCGACGACCAACGATGCGTCTTCTCGGCATTGCTTTTCAGGCTCCGACTACCTAATAAAAGGGTTCGCGCGTTCGACCCGCGCGGCGATGGACGAGGCGATGGACGAAGAGCGTCTTAGCTCTTCGGGCGCTTGGCGCCGTACTTGGACCGACCTTGGCGGCGCTTCTCGACACCGGAGGCATCCAGCGTGCCGCGCACCGTGTGATAGCGCACACCCGGCAAGTCCTTGACCCGACCGCCCCGGATCAGCACCACCGAGTGCTCCTGCAGGTTGTGCCCTTCGCCACCGATGTAGGACGCGACCTCGTAGCCGTTCGTCAGCCGCACGCGCGCGACCTTGCGCAGCGCCGAGTTGGGCTTTTTCGGCGTGGTGGTGTAGACACGCGTGCAAACGCCGCGCTTCTGCGGACAGGCCTCGAGCGCGGGGACCGTGCTCTTCGCGACCCGGCGCTTACGCGGATGACGCACCAATTGGTTGACTGTCGCCATGACTGACTCCGACGGCTTGAATGCAATCTGTATGCACTAAAAGTCCGAGCCCGCAGCCCCCGGCTGGCGACGCTCGATCTTGGGATTTTGGTTCGAGGGCACTCGCGCCGCCTTATCGCGAAGCCGGATGGAGAACCCCTTGATTGGCGCCCCAGCCTTCACGCAAGGCCGCGATACAACGCGCAGGACGCGCCGCAGTCAATCCACCCACCCTAGAGAATACCAGGCTGGAACCCCGTCAACGAACGACGGGAACACAGATAGACGACGGAAAGTCGACGAGAAGGGCGTGCCGCAGCGACCATGCCACTCAATCTGCTCGCCGGCGAATACTGCATGCCGGCGAGCTAAGACGAGAAGTATATTCAGCTCCGCCGCCCCTGTCAACGCGAGATTGCGGATCGATGGCCGATGCCCCCCTAAAGGGGGCTTGCGAGACTCAGTCGGCCTCGGACTCCTGCGTGTTCAGCGCCTGCTTCAACGCGGCGGTCAATTCCTCGGTCGCCATCTCCATGCGCTCCGCCGCGTTGCCACCACCATCGGGCTGACGCCGCCGGCGGCGCTCATTATGATGCGCAAGGCCAGTGCCGGCCGGGATCAGGCGACCGACGATGACGTTCTCCTTGAGCCCGTTCAGACCATCGACCGCGCCGCGTACCGCCGCCTCGGTCAGCACGCGGGTGGTCTCCTGGAACGAGGCCGCAGAAATGAACGACTCGGTCGCCAGCGAGGCCTTGGTGATGCCGAGCAGCAGCGGCTCGTAAAGCGCCGGATGCTTGCCCTCGGCGCTCACCCGCTCGTTCTCGGCGAGCACCGTGGCCTGATCGACCTGCTCGCCGCGCAGCAGATTGGTGTCACCGGCGTTGGTGATCTCGACCTTGCGCAGCATCTGGCGCACGATGACCTCGATGTGCTTGTCGTTGATCTTCACGCCCTGCAACCGATAGACGTCCTGGATCTCCTTGACCAGGTACTCGGCCAAGGCGGTGACGCCCTTCAGACGCAGGATATCGTGCGAGCTGAACTCGCCATCGGAAACCACCTCGCCGCGCTCGACGCGTTCGCCCTCGAACACGTTGACATGCCGCCATTTCGGAATCAGCTCCTCGATGGTCTCGCCGTCATCGGTGGTGATCACCAGTCGCTGCTTGCCCTTGGTCTCTTTGCCGAAGCTGATGGTCCCGGTGGCCTGTGCCAACAACGCCGGATCCTTCGGCTTGCGCGCCTCGAACAGATCCGCCACCCGCGGCAGACCACCGGTGATATCGCGGGTCTTCGAGGATTCCTGCGGAATCCGGGCGAGGATGTCGCCAACGCCGACCTCGGCCCCATCGGAGACGGTGACGATCGCCCCCGAGGTCAGGTAATAGCGCGCGGGCAGATCGGTGCCGGCGATGTTCAACTCCTCGCCATCGGCATCGAGCAGCTTGACCATCGGACGCAGATCCTTGCCGGCCGCCGGCCGCTGCTTCGGGTCCATGATCTCGAGCGAGGCGAGGCCGGTGACCTCGTCGGTCTTGCTCTGCACCGTGACGCCATCGATGAAGTCCTCGAAGCGCAACACGCCGGCGACCTCGGTGACCACCGGATGGGTATGCGGGTCCCAGTTCGCGACGATGGCGCCGGCCTCGATCGTATCGCCATCGTTGACCGCGACGGTGGCGCCATAAGGGATCTTATAGCGCTCTTTCTCCAGGCCCTTCTCGTCGGTGACCGCCAATTCACCGGAACGCGAGACGGCGACCAGATTGCCGCTGTGATGCCGCACGGTCTTGATGTTGTGCAGCTTGATGTTGCCGGCGCCCTTGACCTGCACATTGCTCACCGCCGCTGCCCGCGAGGCGGCGCCACCGATATGGAAGGTGCGCATGGTCAGCTGGGTGCCGGGCTCGCCGATCGATTGCGCGGCGATGACGCCGACCGCCTCGCCCATGTTGACGCGATGACCGCGCGCCAGATCGCGCCCGTAGCATTGGGCGCAGACCCCCAAGCGCGACTCGCAGGTGATCGCCGAGCGCACCAAGACCTGATCGATGCCCTCGGCCTCGAGCTGCTTGACCCAGCCCTCGTCGAGCAGGGTGCCGGCCTCGCAGACGATCTCGTCGGTGCCGGGACGATAGAGATCCTCGCCGGTGACGCGGCCGAGGATACGCTCGCGCAGGGGCTCGACGACATCGCCGCCCTCGATGATCGGGATCATCGTCAGTCCACGCTCGGTGCCGCAGTCCTCCTCGAGTACCACCATGTCCTGCGCCACATCGACCAGCCGCCGGGTCAGATAGCCGGAGTTCGCGGTCTTCAAGGCGGTATCGGCCAGGCCCTTGCGCGCGCCATGGGTCGAGATGAAGTACTGGATGACGTTCAGTCCTTCGCGGAAGTTGGCGGTGATCGGCGTCTCGATGATCGAGCCATCGGGCTTGGCCATGAGTCCGCGCATGCCGGCGAGCTGGCGGATCTGCGCCGGCGAGCCGCGCGCGCCGGAGTCGGCCATCATGTAGATCGAGTTGAACGAGTCCTGCTTGAGCGGATTGCCATCGCTGTCGATGACCGGGTTGCCGTCGCGATCGAGCACCTGGTCCTTGCCGAGCTTGCTCATCATCGACTTGGCGACCTGATCGTTGGTGCGCGACCAGATATCGACGACCTTGTTGTAGCGCTCGCCGTTGGTCACCAGACCCTGGGTGTACTGATCCTCGATCTCCTTCACCTCGTTCTCGGCCGCGCTGATGATGCGCGCCTTCTCGGGCGGCACCTCCATATCCTCGAGGCCGATCGAGACCCCGGAGCGCGTCGCCATGCGAAAGCCGAGGAACATGATCTGGTCGGCGAAGACCACGGTGTCCTTCAAACCCAGCACGCGGTAGCAGGTATTGATCAGGCCTGAGATCTGCTTCTTGCCAAGGGGCCGGTCGACCAGCTCGAACGGCAGCCCCTCGGGCACGATCTCCCACACCAGCGCGCGCCCGAGCGTGGTCTCGCGCACGCCGGTACGCTCCTCGACGCGGCCATCCTCGTCGCGCACCACCTCGCGGATCAGCACCTTGACGCGCGCCTGCAGCGCCGCGTGGCCGGTCTCGTAGGCACGCCGCGCCTCATCGATGCCGGACAGCACCAGCCCCTCGCCCTTGGCGTTGATGCGCTCGCGGGTCATGTAATAGAGGCCGAGCACCACATCCTGCGAGGGCACGATGATCGGCTCGCCGTTGGCCGGCGAGAGGATGTTGTTCGACGACATCATCA
>NZ_JBKHDN010000161.1:0-6400 GCF_046541315.1 Halochromatium sp.
CACTTCGGGCTGATGCCGCCGCAGCCCGACTTGCTTGAGCTGGAGCCCAGCCCGTCAGGCCCGTCAGAACCATCAGAACCGCCGGAATAGGCCACTGCCATGCAACCTGCCTACAAGCAAACACTCTACGAGCAGCTCGAAGTACTGGCCGAGGGCCTCACCGGCGAGATCCTCAATGGGCAGTTACACACGCAGCCACGGCCCGCTGGGCCGCACATGCGCGCGGAGACCGAACTCAACATCGACATCGGCAGCGCCTACGGCCGGGGACGCGGTGGACCGGGTGGCTGGTGGATTCTCGTCGAGCCCGAGGTCCACTTCGTCCGCGATCAAGAGGTGGCGGTGCCGGACCTGGCGGGCTGGCGAAAAGAACGCATGCCGGACATTCCCGAGGGCCATCGCTTTGAGGTCGTCCCGGACTGGATCTGCGAGATCCTCTCACCATCGACCGCAAGCAAGGATCGCGAAGTCAAGATGCCGATCTATGCCCACTACGGCGTTGCCTACGCTTGGCTGGTCGACCCCAAGCGACAAACCCTTGAGGCCTATGGACGCGATGGCGGTCACTGGCGCCTGATCGCCGAGGCCTCCGGCACCGCCACCTTGGCCGTTGCGCCCTTCGACGCCTTGCGGCTCGATCTGAGCAATCTTTGGAGTTGAGGCCGCATCCATGCCTCACTGCCGAAACCTGTCGCTCGCCAAGGCGTTGTTCCCATCGCCAAATTGCCGTGGTTGATACTGGCGCAAAAACTCTGTTGCAGCATGCGCCGGGAGCGGCTTGCTGACCAGATAGCCCTGGATTGCGTCGCACCCGAGTCCGCGCAGCGTGCGGACCTGCGCCGGATCTTCGACGCCTTCGGCGATGACTTCGAGGCCAAGGCTGTGGCCAAGGGCGATGATGGCCTTGACGATGGACGCGCTGCTGGCGCTGCTGGCCATGTTGCGGATGAAGGAGAGATCGATCTTCAGCGTGCAGACATCGAGCTGCTGCAAGTACGCGAGGGATGAGTAGCCGGTGCCGAAATCATCCACCGAGACGCTGATCCCGGCGGCGCGCAGTTGGGTCAGCAACCGCGTGGCCTGGCCAGGGTCGCTCATCATCATGCTCTCGGTGATCTCGATCGAGAGCAGGCTCGGCGCGAGGCCGATCTCCGCCAGCAACGACTGGATGCGCTCGACGAGCTGGCCGCGATAGAGCTGGAGGGTGGAGACATTGACCGCGACCCGACGCGGCTCGAGACCGGCGATGCGCCAGTCGCGCAGTTGCTGGCAGGCACTGCGCAGCGCCCAGTCGCCGAGCGGCACGATCAGGCCGCTTTGCTCGGCGAGCGGGATGAAGCTGGCCGGTGAGATCGGCCCCCGGCTCGGATGGGTCCAGCGCGCGAGCGCCTCGAAACCCAGCAGGCGGCCATCACTGAGCGCGATCTGGGGCTGATAGTGGAGTTCGAGCGCCTCCTGTTCCAGGGCGCTGCGCAGGTCCGATTCCAGGGTCAGGCGCAAGCGTGCCTGCTGCATCATCTCCGGCGAGGCGAAGCGCGGGCTACCGCGGCCTTGGGCCTTGGCCTGATGCAGGGCGGCATCGGCGCTGCTTTGCAGGGTCTCGGCATCGCCAGCGTCGTTGGGGTAGAGGGCAATGCCGATGCTGGCGCCGATGACGATGCGGTGGCCATCGATGGCGATCGGTTGACGGATCGCTTCGATGATGCGCTGGGCGAGGAGATCGACCACCGGCAGGCCGGTGTCGCCCGCGAGCAGGATGTCGAACTCGTCGCTGCCGATGCGGGCAATGGTCGTGTGATCGGGCAGGAGCCTGCGCAGGCGCTTGGCGACACTGATCAACACCTGATCGCCGAAGTGATGACCGAGGCTCTCGTTGATGGTCTTGAAATGGTCAAGATTCACCACGATCAGCGCCAGACCGCCCTGTGTCGTCTCGGCTTGCTGCATGGCATGAGCGAGCGACTTGGCGAAGAGAGTCCGGTTCGGGTAGCCGGTGAGCGGATCGCGATAGAGAAAGAAGTCGCGCTCCTGCTCGATCAGGCGACGCTCGGTGATGTCGCGGTTTGAGCCGCGGTGACCGAGAAAACGGCCCGCGTGGTCGAACACCGGCCGGCAGACATGTTCGATCCAGCGCTCTTGACCCGCACGCGTGCGCAGGCGCAGCTCCAGCGCCTCGGTCCGGCAGGCATTTTGCGCCGGACGCGCGGCGTGCTCGTGCTGCTGCCAGGTCGCGCGATCCTCGGGGTGGATGAGGCGCTCCATGAGATGCGCGTCGGCGAAGAAATCGCTAGGGGCATAGCCGCAGATCGCCTCGCAGGCGGGCGAGACGTAGATGAAACGGCCATCCGGTGCCGACCAATATTCCCAGTTCGGGGAATAATCCGCCAACACCCGATACTGTTCCTCGCTGCGCTCAAGCAAGGCGGTGCGTTGTTCGACCAGCGTCTCGAGCGTGCCGCGCAGCTGCGCGAGTTCCAGATGGGTGCGCACCCGCGCGCGTACCTCATCGATGTCGAACGGCTTGGTGATGTAGTCGGCGGCGCCCACCTCGAAGCCCTTAAGCTTGTCGCGCACCTCATCGATCACGGTGACGAAGATGACCGGAATGTGAGCGCCGCGCGGCGCGGCCTTAAGGCGCCGACAGACCTCGTAGCCATCCATGCCCGGCATCTTGATATCGAGTAGGATGAGATCCGGCTGGGGATCGTTCAGCGCGAGTTTCAAGGCCTCGTCGCCATGGGTGGCGGCAGTGACGGCATACTCCTGGCGCAGACCGTTCATCAGGACATGCAGATTGTCGGGCATGTCGTCGACGAGCAGGAGGCGCGGGCGAGGGTTGGGTGAATCCATAGGCCCCTGCGAGGACAGAGTGGCGTTTGATTCCAGGGCGATTTCGGTCAATCGCCTAAACGATTGAGCTTAGCGTGCCTGCGCAGTATAACGCCACCACTCGGGCTGTCGGTGTCGACACTCGGCTCATGCGGTGAAACCGAATGCTTGCGCATCCTCTGACACGCGATTACCTGGTTCTGAACGGCGGGCAGGCGCCATGCGGCAACGCCAACGCCGCTTAGCGCTGGCGGCGCTCGCCGTCCTGTTGGGACTGGGTCTCGCGGGCGGTTTGGTGGCTCTCTGGCCGGATGCTGCACTGGATGTCCGGCTACTGTGGCGGTCGACACTGAATCGGCAATCCCAACCCCTGGTTCGGGTCGGGCTCTATGAGAACGAGCCCAAGGTCTACACGCAGGCCGATGGCGAGCCCGCCGGGCTGTTCGTCGATCTGCTCGAAGCCATCGCGGCGCACGAAGGTTGGCGCTTGCGCTATCAGCGCTGCGAGTGGCAGGACTGCCTGGCGATGCTGCGCGGCGGACAGCTCGACCTCATGCCGGATGTGGCCTATTCGAGCGAACGCATGCGTCTCTACGACTTCAACGAGGTCTCGGTGGCGAGCAGTTGGTCGCAGGTCTACAGTCACCCCGAGCTTAAGGTCCACGCTTTGGCCGATCTGGAGGGACACCGGATCGCGATACTCGTCGGCGGTGTGCAAGAGGCCTTCTTCGATCGGCTGATGGCGATGAATCGCCTCGAGTATGTGGCCCTGTCGGTCGGTTCCTTGGAGCAGGGTTATGCGGCGGTGCACGCCGGTCAGGCCGATGCGGTGGTGACGAATAGCTTCTTCGCCGCGCGCAATGCCAATCGCTATCGATTGCGCGAGACTCCGATCCTGTTTTTGCCCTCGAATCTGTACTTCGCGACCGGGCGCGGGCGCAACGCCGAGCTGTTGGCGGCGATCGACGTGCATCTCAGCGCTTGGCGCCATGATGCCGAGTCGGTCTATTACAAGGCGCTGCACCACGCCATGGCGCTGCCGCCCGAGGTCTTGTGGCCGCCGTGGTTGGGATGGTCGCTGGCGAGCCTGATGGGTGGGTTGGTGCTGCTCGCCGGCCTGAGTCTGTTGTTGCGCTGGCAGGTCAATCAGCGCACCCGCGCCTTGCTCGCGAGCACGCGCGCGCTTGAAGCACAGCGCGGTCGGCTCGAGCGCGGCGAGACCGATGTGCGCGAGGAGGAGGTGGTGCGCAAGGATGGCCGCCGCTTCTGGGTGCGCATCACCGCGCGCGCGGTCGATCCGCGCGATCACGGCAAGGGCACGGTAGCGGTGATCCAGGACATCAGTGACGAGCGCGCGGCGCTGGCCGAGATGCAGCGGGCCAAGTCCTTGGCCGAATCGGCGACGCGGATGAAGTCCGAGTTCCTGGCTAACATGAGCCACGAGATCCGCACCCCGATCAACGCCGTTCTCGGTATGCAATACCTCGCCTTGCGGCACCCCGACCTGCCGGAGACCGTGCGCGATCAACTCGACAAGGCACAGCGCGAAGCCCGGGCGCTGCTCGGCGTGATCAACGATATCCTCGATTTTTCACGCATCGAAGCCGGCAAGATCGAACTCGAGCAGATCGCGTTCAAGCTCGATGAGGTGCTCGCGCGGGTCACCGACAGCCTCGGCCTTCAGGCCGAGCAGAAAGGCCTAAAGCTGTCGATCCGGTATGATTCGCCAATACCCGCCAGGCTGCGCGGCGACCCCCTGCGGCTCGGACAGGTACTGCTCAACCTCTGCGGCAACGCGGTCAAGTTCACCGCACAAGGCGAGGTCGAATTATCCTTACGCTGCCTGGAGCAGCACGCCGAGGGACTGACGTTGCAGGCCTGCGTGCGCGATACCGGCATCGGCATGACCCCCGAGGCACAGGCCGGCCTGTTCCAGCAGTTCAGTCAGGCCGATCAAACGACCACGCGGCGCTTTGGCGGCTCCGGGCTGGGGCTTGCGATCAGCAAACGACTGGTCGCCCTGATGGGCGGGCGCCTCTGGGTCGACGATTCCCGACCTGGGTTTGGCAGTACCTTCTGCTTCACGGCGCGCCTGGGACGGGTCGCTCCGCGACAACGCCATGCAGCTGCCGAGGGCTTGGTGTGCGAGCCGGGGTTGGCGTCGGCATCGTCGAGCCTGTTGCCGGTTGCAGGCCTACCCTCGGCGTCCGGCTCGTCGGCCGCCCGGCTAGCCAACGCGCGCCTGTTATTGGTCGAGGACAATGCGATCAATCGCGAATTCGGCGCGGAGCAACTCCGCGCCGAAGGCATGCGAGTCGATGAGGCCTGTGATGGGGCCGAGGCGCTGCACCAGGTGCAGCACGCGGCCTATGATCTGGTGCTGATGGATATCCAGATGCCGGTGATGGATGGGCTGGAGGCAACCCGGCGGATTCGCGCCTTGGCCGAGAGCACCGGCGAGGCACGCTATCGGCGGTTGCCGATCGTCGCCATGACGGCGATGGCGAGGGCGCAGGATATCGAGGAGAGCAAGGCGGCCGGCATGAGCGACCATCTCTCCAAGCCAGTGGTGCCAGAGCAGTTGCTCGCCGTCGTGCGGCGCTGGATCACGCCAGTCGCTGCCAGCGCAGATGCTGAGACCACGGCTGATGCCGGTGCCCATGCTGGCGCCAATGCCGAGGCAGGCGGCGCAAGCAGACCGGGGGATGTCGCTGCGGTGGATGGCCTCGCCGACCCAGGCATGACGGCGGATACAGCGATGACGGATGGCCCCGATAGCGATGGTGCGAGAGCGCATGTCCGCGCGCGAGGGCGCGGATTGCCGCCGGAGCTTGAGCGGCTGAACGCCCTGGATGTGCGCGCCGGCATCCATCGCATCGGCGGCCGCGTTGCCGCCTATGCCGAGCAATTGCGTCGCTTTCGTGACCATTATGCCGACGCTGCCGATCGGCTTGAGCGTTTGCAGGCGCGAGCGACGCCGGAGAAGGCCGCGGCTTTTTGCCATGCGCTCAAGGCGTGACCGGCAACCTGGGCGCGACAGTGTTGTTCGAACAGCTGACGGCGCTCGACGCCCGGCTAAAGCAGGGCCAACCGCCCGAGCCGGAACGCCGCGAGCAGCTACGGGCTGCGCTCGCCGACGTGTTGGACGCAATCGAGCAGGTGCTTGCCTGGCTGTCCGCCGAGCCTGATCCCACCCGACGGCCGACCTTCGGGTCCAAAGACAGCGCATCCGCAGCGAACAACGCCCCCGCGCTGGGCAGACCGCCGGCGCCGCGCCTTGCGTCCGCAGCGGCGCGGCATCGGCTGTTGGAGTTAGCGCGCGCGCTCGACGAAGACCTGGGCGCGGCCGAGGCACCACTCACGGCCCTGCGCGCCGGCCTGGCGGATAGCCCGTTTGCCCCCGCCCTCGAGGCGGTTGCCGAGGCATTGGAGCGTTTCGAGATCGATGCGGCGCGGACGCGGGTGCGGCAGCTGCTCGAGCGGGAAGGGGGCTAGGGTGGGGTTCTGGAGCAGCCCGCGCTCGCGTGGGCCATGGCGTTCGCGTCTGATCCAGGTAGAATCATGGGTTGTT
>NZ_JBKHDN010000162.1:0-6301 GCF_046541315.1 Halochromatium sp.
CCCTGCGCCTTCGCCCAGGTATCCCGCAGGGTCACCGTGCGGTTGAAGATCGGACGCGCAGGCGTCGAATCCGGATCGACGACGAAATAGCCCTCGCGCTCGAACTGAAAGCGCGCGCCCGGTTCCGCCTCGGCGAGGCTGGGTTCGAGCATCGCGCCGCTAAGCGTCCGCAAGGACTCGGGATTCAGATCCTCGCGAAAGTCGCGCTCGCCAGGACCGGCACCAGCGCCCGGCTGAGGCACGCTGAACAGCCGATCGTAGAGCCGCACCTCGGCGCGGACAGCGGTCTCGGCGGCGACCCAGTGGATCACGCCCTTGACCTTGCGCCCCTCGGGATTCTTGCCCAGGGTGTCCGGGTCGACCGAGCAGCGCAGCTCGGTCACCGCGCCATCGGCATCCTTGATCACCTCGTCGCAGCGGATCACATAGGCGTTGCGCAGCCGCACCTCGCCATCAGGAACCAAGCGTTTGAAGCCCTTCGGCGGCGTTTCCTCGAAATCGCTGCGATCGATGAACAGCACCGAGCCGAGCGGCAGCGCGCGTGTGCCCATCGTCTCGTCCTTCGGATGATTCTGCGCCCGCACTGCCGCAGGCGCGTCCGCCGGCAGATTGGTCAGCACCACCCGCAATGGCTCGAGCACCGCCATCGCGCGCGGCGCGCTGGCATCGAGTTCATCGCGAATCGCGCTCTCGAGCATCCCCATCTCGACCAGGTTATCGGCCTTGGTCACGCCGATCCGCTCGCAGAAGCCGCGCACCGCGCCCGGCGTATAACCGCGTCGGCGCAGTCCGGCGATGGTCGGCATGCGCGGGTCATCCCAACCGGCGACGATCCGCTCCGAGACCAACTGCGTCAGCAGGCGCTTGCTCATCACCGTGTATTCGAGATTGAGCCGGCTGAACTCGATCTGGCGCGGCCGGGAAGGCACCGAGACGTTGGCCACGCACCAGTCGTAGAGCGGGCGATGATCCTCGAATTCCAGCGTGCACAGCGAATGGGTGATGCCTTCCAGCGCATCGGAGATCGGATGCGTGTAGTCGTAGGTCGGATACAGGCACCACTCGTTGCCGGTCTGGTGGTGGATCACGCCGTGGCGGATGCGATAGAGCACCGGATCGCGCAGATTGATGTTCGGCGCCGCCATGTCGATCTTCGCGCGCAGGGTGCGGGCGCCGTCCGGGAATTCGCCGGCGCGCATGCGACGGAACAGATCCCGATTCTCCTCGACCGAGCGCGTGCGATAGGGGCTGTCGCGCCCCGGCGCGGTCAGGGTGCCGCGATAGGCGCGCGTCTCCTCGCCGGAGAGGTCGCACACATAGGCCAGCCCTTTCTCGATCAACTCGAGCGCAAAGCCGTAGAGTTGCTCGAAATAATCCGACGCAAAGCGCGCCGGCCCCGGCCAATCGAAGCCGAGCCAGCGCACGTCGGCCTTGATCGCGGCGACGAACTCCGGGCTTTCCTTGCCCGGATTGGTATCGTCGAAGCGCAGATTGCAGACCCCGCCCAGATCCTCGGCCAGGCCGAAGTTGAGCACGATCGACTTGGCGTGGCCGATGTGCAGATAGCCGTTCGGCTCGGGCGGAAAGCGCGTGACCACGCGGGCATGTCGGCCACTCGCCAGGTCGTCCTGGACGATCTGGCGGATAAAATTGGTCCGGGTTGGCGTCGAGACAGAATCAGCCATAGCAAGAAGCACCCAAGGCCCGTTCGACTGGGGATCGCCAGCCGCGAGCGAAAACCCTCAGCATACTGGCTTGCCGCCTTTCATTGAACCCCGCGTTTGCCAGCACGCCTCTGGGGCACTACCCTGTCCCCAGCTCGGCACAGTGGTGGCATGCCCCTCGCCTGCCCATCGTTGGCCGAGAGCAACACGCGCAATTCATCACCCACGGAGCCAGATCATGCAGAGAGCCACGTCAATCCTTGCCCTCGCGATTGCCGGAACCTTCGCTGCCAGCAGCGCCCTCGCCCAAGAGGACGCGCCCGCCGAACCCAAGCCCGCCGAGGCCTTCATCCAACAGCTCGACACCGACGGCGACGGCAAGGTCAGCCTCGACGAGGCGCTCGCGCCGCAGAAGCCGCGCTTTGCCGAGACCGATGCCGATGGCGACGGCTTCATCAGCGTCGAGGAAGCCGGCGAGGCCTTCAACGCGCAGGTCCCCGCCGAAATGCTCGAGGCGATGAAGGAACGTGGCATGCCGGACCCCGGCGAGACCTTCGTCAAGAACCTCGACCAGAACGATGACGGCAAGGTCGACGCGAGCGAGTTCGAGCGGCCGACGGTCGAGTCCTTCCAACGCATGGACGCCGATGACGACGGCTTTGCCACCAAGGAAGAGGCGACGGCGTTCTTCGACGAGATGCAACGCGAAATGCAGGAGCAGATGCAAAAGATGCAGCAACAGCAGGGCGCGCCGAATCCGCATCAATAGACCCTAACCGCCGGCGCCGCCATGGACGGCGCGGCCGCGCCGCGCCACCGGCGCTAGGCGATCTGCACCAATTCGAGCTGGAAGGTCAGATCACGGCCGGCGAGGGGATGATTGCCATCGACCGTGACCTCGTCGTCGTCGAAATCGGCGACGGTGAAGCGCAGCGTCTCGCCGTCGGGTCCCTGCGCCTGGAGCAGCAGGCCTTCGCTGAGTTCGATCTCCGGCGGGATGGCACTGCGCGGCACCTGCTGCACCATGGCCTCGTTGCGCTCGCCATAGGCCTCGTCGGAGACGATGGTGACGGTCTTGTTCTCGCCGGGCGCCATGCCGAGCACCGCGTCCTCGAAGCCGCTGATCATCTGCCCTTCTCCGAGGGTGAACTCGAGCGGCTCTTGACCGCGCGAGGAATCGAATTCGGTGCCATCGGCGAGGGTGCCGGTGTAATGGACTTTGACGGTATCGCCGCTTTTTGCTTCGGACATGGGACGCCTCCAATAGGGTTTCGGCTTGAGGTGCATGGCGGCACGTGCCAGAACAGGCACGACCAGGGATGGTGCCAACAACCTTAGACGAGGCTCGCGCCGAGCGCAAACCTTGGCCGGCCATCAGCGACGCGCCAGCGCACTCGCGACCTGGAGGCGCAGACCATAGGCCACCGGCTGATTGATCATCAGGCTGAAGGGCCGCCACTCGCGCCCATGGCGCACGAAGCCGGCATAGGTGCTGACACCGCGCAAGGTGCCGGTCTTGGCGCGCACATCCGGATCGTCGTCCTGCTGCGGCAGCAGCTCGCGATAGGGCCGCAGGCGCTCGAGGACATCGAGCATCTGGCGGCCGCTGAGCCGATTGCCACGCGAGAGGCCGGCGCCGTCCTCGATGCGGAAGGCGCGCCAACCGAAGGTCCGTCGCGCCCACTGCTCCACTGTTCGCTGGGCATCGGCCAGGCGCGCGCGCCCGGCCCGTTCGCCGAGCATCAGGAACAGATCATTGGCGATGAAATTCGTCGAATACTCGAGCATGTTCCTGAGCAGCTGCTCAAGCGTCAGCGCGTTGCGATGGGTATGGATCAGCCTGGCCGAGGTCGGCACCGTTCCCAGTACCACTCCAGGGGCGATTCTGGACGCTATTTTGGGCGCCGCGCCGGACGCCGGCGCCTCGACACGGATACCGCCCTGGCGCAATTTCGCCAGCAGCACCTCGCCGAAGTGCGCGAGCGCGGTCTCGCCGTCGACCAGATTCACCCGATGCCGGCCCTCGCCAAGCCCACGGCCAAGCCGTTGCGCGGTCGGGGTGAGCGGTGTCTGCACCTCGCCGCTCTGGAGACGCCCGCCCGCGACCCGCAGGCTGACGGTATTGAAATTGACCGCGAGCGCGGTCACCGGCGCGTCATAGGGATTGTGACTCGACGAGCGCCCGGGGATCGGCACCTGCGTTCCGAACAGCTCCGCATCCAGCCCGATCCCCTGCACCGAGCGCACGCCCGCCGCCTTCAGCGCGGCGACGACGCGATCCAGTTCCTCCGAGACCAGAGAGGGATCGCCGCCGCCGCGCACCCACAGCCGATCATCCGGGCCCATGTAGACATCCGTCTCGAACCGATGCTCCAGCCCCCAGCGCTCGATCGCCGCCAGGGCGATGACCAGCTTCATGGTCGACGCCGGCACCAACGGCCGATCCGGCTGCTCGGCGATCAGCAGACGCTGTCCATCGCCGAGTACCAGGCTCGCCTCCGGCAAGGCCAAGACGTCCTCGATCGGCCCGGCCAGGCTGGTCGCGAGTCCCGCGAGCCAGAGCAGAGCACCGACCAGCAAAGGTCTAACCACCGCCTAGGCCTCCGGCTCGAACGCCAATGCCACCGAGTTGATGCAATAGCGCAAGCCGGTCGGTTTCGGGCCATCCGGAAACACATGCCCGAGGTGCGAGCCGCAGCGCGCACAGTGGACTTCGGTGCGGCGCATGCCGAGGCTGCCATCGGTCTGGGTCTCGACTGCGGATTCGGTGAGCGGCGCGGAGAAGCTCGGCCACCCGGTGCCCGAATCGAACTTCTGCTCGGAACCGAACAGCTCGGCTCCGCAGCCCGTGCAGCGATAGCGCCCCGGCGTCTTGGTGTTGAAATAGGCGCCGGTGAAGGCCGGCTCGGTGCCCTGTTCGCGTAACACGCGGTATTGCTCGGCGCTGAGCTGCGCGCGCCATTCGGCATCCGTCTTTTCGATCTTGTCGCTCATGGTTTGGTCTCGTTGAATGGTTGGTGACCACGGGTTGCTGGTCCCTTGGACGGCGGGGCCAGTGAACGACCGGCCTGACGGCGGCGGCGTCGCCCGCGGTTGAGGCGGCCATCCTGGCGTCGTTATACTCGCCAGCCACACCCGGCGCCGCCGGGCGCTCGCCACTCGCCTGGATACCGCTATGCCCATTGCCTCCTTCCAGCCCCCGGTACGCACCTTGATGGGGCCCGGCCCCGCCGATGTCCACCCGCGCGTGCTCGCGGCCCTGGCGCGCCCGACCATCGGCCATCTGGATCCCGCCTTCGTGGCCATGATGGAGGAGCTGAAATCCCTGTTGCGCACCGCCTTTCGGACCGAGAACGCGCTCACCATGCCGATCTCGGCGCCGGGCTCCGCCGGCATGGAGACCTGCTTCGTCAACCTGGTCGAGCCGGGCGATACGGTCATCGTCTGCGTCAATGGCGTGTTCGGCGGGCGCATGTGCGAGAACGTCACCCGTGCCGGCGGCAACCTGGTGCGCGTCGATGCGCCCTGGGGGCGCGCGGTCGATCCCAACGCGCTCGAAGACGCGCTGAAGAGCCATCCCGAGGCCAGCCTGGTCGCCTTCGTTCAGGCCGAGACCTCGACCGGCGTCAGCTCCGATAGCCGGCAGTTGGTCGAACTCGCGCACCGCCACGACTGCCTGACCATCGTCGATGCGGTGACCGCGCTGGGCGGCTCGCCGCTCGAGGTCGATGCCTGGGGCATCGACGCCATCTACGCCGGCAGCCAGAAGTGCCTGTCCTGCACGCCCGGGTTGGCGCCGATCAGCCTCAACGAACGCGCGGTCGCCAAGCTCAAGGCGCGCCGCGCGCCGGTGCAAAGTTGGTTTTTGGACCTCAATCTGGTGCTTGGCTATTGGGGCGACGGCGGCGGGCGCCGCAGTTATCACCACACGGCCCCGGTCAATGCCCTCTACGCCCTGCATGAAGCCCTGTTGATGCTCTGCGAGGAAGGGCTCGAGCCGTCCTGGGCGCGCCATCGGCAGCATCATCTGGCGTTGCGTGCCGGTCTCGAGGCGCTGGGGCTCGAACTGCTGGTGCCGGAGGCCGAGCGCCTGCCGCAGCTGAACACGGTCGCGATCCCCGACGGCATCGACGATGCCCGCCTGCGACGCGGGCTGCTCGAGGCGTTCAATCTCGAGATCGGCGCCGGCCTCGGCGATCTGGCCGGCAAGGCCTGGCGCATCGGGCTCATGGGCTATTCCTGCCGCGCCGAGAACATCCTGCTCTGCCTGAGCGCGCTCGGAACCCTGCTCAACGCCATGGGACACAGGGCCGACACCGGCACCGCCCTCACCGAGGCGCAGCGGGTGCTGAGTGGAACATGACAGCGGCGGAGTCAGGCCCGGTGCGAGGGTCAGCGGTGGTGCGTGACTGACTCGATGAAACGTCGCTCCTCACGTCCGCTGCTCGCTCGCTTGATCATGGCGCTCGCCGCGGTTGGCCTGTTCCTGGTCGGCTATCAATGGGGCAACCGGTTCCAGCGCGACCATGAGGCGCCGTTGCGCATCGACGGCGTCCTTCTGCGTGCTCCCAGCGCGCTGCCGGAACTCAACCTGCGGGGTCCGCAGGGGTCCATCACCAATGCCGATCTGCGCGGTC
>NZ_JBKHDN010000163.1:0-6195 GCF_046541315.1 Halochromatium sp.
GCGGCAATCGCCTGCGGCTCGTGCGATAGGCAGCCCTTGGGACAGACCCGCGAACAGGCCTCGCAGCCGATGCAGTCCATGCTGTCCTTGAGGTTCATCACCATGCCTGGGGCCTCGTCGAAGTCGTCGTCGAAATCGTCGTCATCATCGAGGTCGAGTTCGTCGCGGTCGATCAGCTCGAAGACATCGCGGGGGCAGACCTTGAAACAGCGGCCGCAGCCGATGCAGTTAGCCTGGTTCAGATCGACGATGAAGGCCGGGGTCCACTGGACGCCGCCGCGGGTGAGTCCGGTGATGGTGCTCATTGGCTTGCTCCGCTGGGTGGTTGGGGAACGGCTGTGTCGCGCCAGGCCCACAGCCATGAGTTCTAGGGAAAAGGCTTGAGGATGCCGCGCTCATGATCGGCCCGCGAATCCGGGTTCGCCCATGCAGGGTGTCTGGGTGGGCGATTGGCTTGCTCGGGCGGTCAACCCAGGTCGTTGGCTCGAAAGGCGCGCTCAAAGGCCGGCGACCTTGCTGTGGTTGCCGATCAGCTCGAGCGCGACCGACAGCAGCTTGTCGCCTTCGTCCTTCATCTTCGACAGCGACGGGAAGCCGAAGCGGTGCACGTCGCGCAGCGAGCGGTCCAGCACCACCAGCTTGCCGACGGTGATCAACACGCGGCCGAAGCCCTCGTGGGTCAGGTGCAGCAGGGGCACCGCGCGCAGACCGCATTCCTTCTCGATCATCACCGCGATAGCGTTATAGAAGGCCTGGATGCGGGCGACGACGATCTCGTCCGGGTCGCCGACGATCGGGATCTCGCGTTTCTTCTCCTTGGTCAGCACATAGGGCTCGAGCACCTCGGCGGCCGAGAGGTTGTCGTAGGCGCCATAGGGGTCGATAGCGCGAATCTGACGCACCATCTCGGTGGCGAATTCGGTGTTCAGCACCGGATCGTTCGGGTCGATGGCCGGCGTCGCGGATGTGGCCTCAGGGGTGTCGATGGTCACTGTCTTCTCCGTGTCTTCTGTTGTTGTCAGCCGTCGAGCGACGGATGGGGATTGGCGGATAGCGGCCGGCGGAGCGGAATCGGCGGCAATGGGGTCGGTCGGCTGGCACCGGTCTCATTCCTCCCAGACCTCGGCCGCCATGGCGTCGAAGCGGCTCTCGCTGCGCGGGCTCTGCTGTTCGATGGCGCGCTTGAGCCAGGCGCTGGGGCCGTCGCGCAGTTCGCGCTTGAGCGCGTGCAACTGGCTGCTGACCAGGCTCTCGGGCGCGACCTTGATCGGTTGGATGCCTTGCGCGCGCAATTTACCGATGGCCGAGGCGCCGATGGCTTGGCAATAGACCGCGATGCAGCCGGCGAGCGCCTGGATCTTGGCGCCGAGCTTGTCTTCGTTGCCGTCCATGTCGAGGCGACCGAATTCGGTCACCTCAAGCAGCTCATAACCGCTCGCGGAGACGCGGTAGATCGCGAACCCTTCGGCGGCACCGAAATGCTGGTTGACGTGCCTGCGGTCGGTGGTGGCGAAGGCGACCTTGATCGCGGCGGCGTCACGCGCGGTGCCGTCGTCGTTGCCGACGAGCTTGAGCTGGCGTGTCATCGTCGTCATGCGGCGTGCTCCTGCGCGTGCCATTGCTTGAGCGGCGAGCGATAGGGCGCGATCTCGCCCTTGTGCAGGCCGAGCATGATGTTGGCGAGATCGAACAGGGTCTGGCGCGTGCCCTGATAACCGATCCATTGCCGCTGCCAGCCACCGACATGGTCGAATTGCGGAAAGCCGGCGCGCAGCAGCGGCAGGCCCAAGCGCTCGGCGGTCTGCACGCCATGGCTGTTGGTGATCAGTACCTCGGCGCCGTTGGCGCGCGCGAGCTGCTCGAGATCCTCCAGATCGCCGATCTTGACCTGCGCGGCGGCGACCTCGGCCAGGCTCGGCGCGTTGACCGGAGCCACCGCAGCGACGGTTTCGGCACCCATGCTCGCGAGCAACTGCGAGAAGGCGACCAGCAGATCGGCATCGGCGGCGAGCGCGAACCGGCCCTGGCCGATCGAGAAGTGGGCATCGAGCATGGCGTCCTGGAGCTGCGAGCGCTGGCGCTCGATGCGCTCGGGCACCGGCTCGGCGCTGATCTCGGCGAGCGTACCGATCAACCGGTCCATCGTCTCCAGGCCCATCAGATGGGGGAAACGATAGTCCGGTACGCCCGTGCGCTCGGCCAGCAGATCGGCGGCCCCGCTCAGCGAGCGACCGATCGCCAGCGTTGCTGCCGCATCGCCCAGCGTCGCCAGCTCATCGAGCGGCGTGCCGCCGATGGTCAGGGCGTTGTAGTCGCTCTCGACGAGATGGCCATCGAGCGAATCGGCAATGTCGGGCACGACCACCGGGCGCAGCCGGAAGCGTTCGAGCAGATCCTTCAGATGTTCGATGTCGCCGGTGGTCAGGGCCGAGCCGGCGAGCACATTGACTTGGCGCGGACGCCGACCGGGACGGGTGCCGGCGGCGCTCGCCTCGGGGACCAAGGCATGAATCAGCGCCTTGACGGCGCTGTTGAAGCCGGTCTCCAGACAGCCGCTATAGTCTGGCGAGGCGACCGGGACGATGGCGACCTCGGCATACTCCGGATGCCGGTCGCGAAACATTCGCACGGCGCGCGAGACATCGGCGCCCTGGGTCTCGACCAGGCCGGTGGTGGGAAGGCCGATCAGGGCCGGCCGATGCTTGGCGCAGATGGTTGCCAGCCCTTCGACGACACTGTCATCGCCACCCATGATGGTGCTGACCTGGTCCATGGCCGTGGTCTGCATCGGCATGGGTTCGCGGAAGTGCTGGATGAAGAAGATCTTGCCAAAGGCGGTGCAGCCCTGGGAGCCGTGTAACATCGGGATCGCCCGGCGCATGCCAAGGAAGGCGAGGGTGGCACCAAGGGTCGCGCTGGCCTTGAGCGGAGCGACCGAGAGGGCCTTGTTGCGCTTGATGAGGGTGGGGCCGGTGAGCGGAGTCTGCGGGCCGGCCTGATGGCTGACTCGGGTCTCGACCTGCTCCCGCTCAGGGTAACGATTGTCAGCCGGTGTCTGCGGAATGCGCTGGTTAGTCATGGGCCGCCTCTGTTGGCATCTGCGCAAGCGCTGCCGATGGGCGATCGAGACCCGCACTCTCGCGCCCGCCGGTGCTGGCGCTGAAACGAGCAGGCGCCGCCGCAGCCGCTGGACCTGGGGCGGCGACTGTTTGATTCGCATCGGGTCTGGCCGTGGCCTCTGCGCCGACGCTGCGCCACGGCGGCGCACTGCGCACTGCGGCCCAGATCGGGCTCTCGATGGTCAGGCAGATCTGCCGCGCCAGCTCGAGCATGCCGTCGTAGCCGGCGTAGCCGAATTCGCGCTCCTGATTGATGTCCAGGAACGGGATGCGCGCCTTCAGGGCGGTGTACTGATTGCGGCCGCCGGCGACCAGCAGATCGGCGCCTTGCTGACGGTAGAGATCGAGCAGATGGCGCGGGTTGCCATCCTCGATCATCACCGCGTCATCGCCCATCAGCGCGCGGATGCGCGCTTTGTCGTCCTCGGTCGACTTGCGCGTGCCGGTGGCGACCACGCTCATGCCGAGATCCTGCAGCGCCGAGACGATCGACCAGGACTTGACGCCGCCGGTGTAGAGCAGCACGCGCTTGCCGCGCAGGCGCTCGCGCCAGGGCTCGAGCGCGGCATCGATGCGTGCTTCCTCGCGGGCGATCAGCGCCTCGGCGCGCGCGCTCAGATCCGGGTCGTCGATCAGCCGGGCGAAGTCGCGCAGGGCCTGCGAGACATCGGCGACGCCATAGAAGCTGCCCTCGAACCAGGGCGTGCCGAAGGCCTGCTCGAGCTTGCGCGCGACGTTGATCATGGCCTTGGAGCAGACCATCATGTTGACCTCGGCACGGTGCATGGTTTGCACCTCATGGAAGCGCGTATCGCCGGAAAGGGTGCAGAGCACGCGCAGGCCAAGCTCGTCGAGCAGCGGCAACACGCGCCACAACTCGCCGGCGATGTTGTACTCGCCGATCAGCGAGATGTCGTGCACCTTGAAGCCGGGCCGCTCGATGCCGGCTGGGATCGGGTCTGGCTCGCGACCGCCGCAGACCTGCTTGACCATGGTCTCGCCGGCGATGCGGTTGCCGAGGTTCTTGGTGCCATAGAAGCCGGCCGCGTCGACCGAGATCACCGGCTTGCCGAAGCGCTCGGCGGCGGCCTTGCAGACCGCATCGACATCGTCGCCGATCAATGCCGGCACGCAGGTGTTGTAGACGAAGACCGCGGCCGGGTCGTAGCTGTCGATGGCCTGCTTGATGGAATGGAACAGCCGCTTCTCGCCGCGACCCATGATCACGTCCTGCTCGGTGAGATCGGTGGTCATGCCGAGCTTGTACAAGGTCGGGCCGGTGGAGCGGGTGCCGCGGTTGTCCCAGGCGCTGCCGGCGCAGGCGATCGAGCCATGCACGATGTGCGCGACATCGGCGATCGGCAGCAGCGCGATCTGGGCGCCGTCGAAGGCGCAGCCGCCGGCGGTGGCGCCAGGCTTGGGCTTGGCGCAGCCGGACTTGGCCTTGGTGTTGTGCTCACAGGCGGGCTCGTCTAAGAGCGCGGCGATGTCTTTTTGCTTCATGCCTTGGATCTTTCAGCGGCGGAGCGTTTCAGAAGACTTAAGCAGGGATCGTGCCACTCGATCTGAAGATAGGCGATTCGCCGCTGTTGGCGTTGGCTCGGCACGGATGTGGTTGGCCCGGTGCAGACCGAGAAACCCCCATCACCGCATATATTGCTTTTTATTTCAGACTGTTACGCGAGCCAAACAGCCATTCTGATGAAGCCCTCGTAGCATCTCGGAGGTGTGCGTCAGGCCAAGCAGGGCCGGGTGACGACGGCTGTCGTAAACCGCACAAGGGGATGGGGTTGCGACCTTTGTAACAGCCTGTAGGGCCGTCTGTGAGCGGCGAAGAACCAGGCGTCAAGTTTGGCACTTTATTTGCTTCATTCATCTTGAGTGTCACTTGCCGGTTCGTCTGAGGAAGTCAAAACCTATGGAACTATCCGATCTTGCCGCCGCGATGCGTCGCGGCGATCTCATCCCCTATCTTGGCCCTGGCGTGCTCGCGCCAGTGGTCGAACGCGAGACCGGCACGCCGATGCCGGCCGACAGCGACAGCCTGATCCTGGCGATGAACAAGGGCCGGCCGATGTCGAAGCGGCTGATGTGGGAGTTTCCGCGCGCGGCCATGGATGTGGAGCTGAAGCGCGGCCGCAGCGCGGTGACGCGGTTCCTCGATCACACCTATGGCAAGCGCGATTGGACGCGCGCCCCATTGCACGACTGGCTCGCCGAGCGCGCGCCGCACTATGTCATCGATATCAACCGCGATACCCAGCTGCAGGATTCCTACGCGGATCGGCCGCATACGCTGATCCGTGGGATCGCTCGGATTGCCGGTACCGACGATCGCTTTCGCATCCATGCCTATGATGGCGAGCGCTATCGGGAGGTCGCGCAGGATGCGGTCGATCCGGCATTGCCGATCCTGTTCAAGCCGCTCGGCAGTCCGCGCCCGGACGCGACCTATATCGCCTCGGATGCGGACTTCGTCGATTATCTGACCGAACTCATGGGCGGCTTCGGATTGCCGCGCTTCCTCAAGGAGTATCGGGTCGGGCGCCAGTACCTGTTCCTCGGGCTGCGCCTGACGCGCGATACCGAGCGCATGGTGCTGTCGGACGTGATCCACGCCGCTGGCGAGCCGGCCGGCTGGATACTGATGACGGATCCGACCGAGAAGGAACGGCGTTACTGCGCCAAGAAGACCATCGAGATCATTGAGGCCGAGATCGAGGATCTGCTCGCCGCCGATGGCTTCACGGCGCCCGCAAGTGCGACTGCGCAAGCAGCGGGTGCAGGTGCGACTGAGGTGGGGTGCTGAGGTGCAACAACGTCCGGACCGCTACATCAGTTTTCGTGACATCGACTGCGACGGCAATGCCGAGCGTTTTGTGACCGCGTTACGCGCGGCGATGCGCGCCGGCGAGCGCGATGATCCGTTCTGGAGCTACTTCGAGGCGAAGCTCGAAGGCCGCAATGGCCCGAAGCACGATGCGCTCTATCACGTCCACTGCAATCTGAACCCGCTGCGCGAGCTGCTTGAGCGTTGGGAAGAGTCCGAGCTGGAAGCGATGCTTGAGGCGCTTGA
>NZ_JBKHDN010000164.1:0-6157 GCF_046541315.1 Halochromatium sp.
CGGCTCAGGGCCGGGACCGGCGCCGGGCTCGTTCCAGCACTCCCCCAGGTACTTGAGCAGCAGATTGCCGCCAAGCGAGAAGCCGATGGCGGCCAGTGGCGGGCCCTCGGGGTCTGCGGCCAAGGCCTCGAGCACCGCGCGCAGATCCTCGCTGGCCCCGGAATGGTAGGAGCGCGCGAGGCGGTTCGGCTCGCCGCTGGCGCCACGCAGATGCATGAAGACCGGCTGGAAGCCATCGCCCGCGAGCCGATCGACCAGACTGCCAGCATAGTGCGAATCGAGCCCGCCCTCGAGCCCGTGCAGGATCAGCACGCGCGGCCCCTCGCGCTGGATGCCGATCGAGAGGTCGATGAAATCGCCATCGGCAAGCTCGATGCGGCGCCGCTCGAGCGCTGTCTGCGGCGGTGCGCTCGCGCCGCCACGTTGCCTCAGCTGCATCAGCAGCTTTGGCCAGAGCGTCTGCAGATGTGGATTCCTCAGCCACCAGGGCGGGCGGAAGTCGCTGTCGATGATTCTGCCGTGGGTCATGGGGTCACGCTTGGTTGCTATCGGTGGTGCATCGCATCTCCGAATTGACGGCGACGGGTGCTAGCTGACATTGTGGGCGCTTAGGGTGCTCGCCTATACTCCACGGGCATATGCGGCCGACCGCCAACGCCGCCCCGCTGATTCCAACGGATTATGACCGAGAACGATGATGAGATCGCTTAGGAGGGCCCTGGGCCCAATCGCGCTGCTGTGCATACCCATGCTGCCGGCCTCTCTGCTGCCATCGCAGGCGCGGGCCGAGGATCTGTTGCAGATCTACGATCTCGCCGTCCGGGCCGATCCGGCGCTGCGCGAGGCGGAGCAGACCTTTTATGCAAGTCGAGAGGCGAAGCCCCAGGCACGGTCGCTGTTGCTGCCTAATTTTGGTCTCTCTGGCAGCGTCGATTACAACGCCGTCGAGTCGCGCGGTGAGAGCCAGGCGCTCACTGAATCCAACCGTAACGAGACCTTTGAGACGACGAGTCTCTCCGCCAGCGTGTCGCAGTCGGTCTACAACCGTGGCGACTGGATACGCCTCAACCAAGCCGACGATACCATCGCGCAGGCCGAGGCCGAGTTTCGGAATGCCGAGATCGAACTCATGGTGCGCACCACCGAGGCCTATTTCGAGGTGCTGCGCGCCTCCGATCTGGTGCGGGTGCGAGAGGCCTTGGTCACCGCCGATGAGCGCCAGTTGGAGCAATCGAAACAGCGCTTCGAGGTCGGTCTGGTCGCGATCACCGACGTCAACGACAACCAGGCCGCCTTCGACCGCTCGCGCGCCGACCTGATCACCGCCGAAAACGAGCTGGATAATGCCTGGGAGGCGCTGCGCCGCATCGTCGGACCGGTCAGGGTGCCATTGGCGCGGCTCGGCGATCGCCTGCCGCTGACCCCGCCGGAGCCGAACGACATCAATGTCTGGGCCGAGACCGCGCTGGCGAACAACTACGGCATCGCGGCGGCGAAGGCGGCGGCCGAGGCGGCACGCAAGAGCATCGAGATCGAACGATCCGGTTATTTTCCAAGCGTTGATGTGCAGGCCGGCTATGATGTCTCGCGCACCGGTCGGGAGTTCGGAACCGATACCGACTCCGGCTTCATCGGCCTCAACGTCAATATCCCCATCTACCAGGGCGGGGCCGTCGCCTCGTCGACGCGTCAGGCCGGGCATCAATTCCGGGCCTCGCAAGACCGGCTCGATCAGCAACGTCGCGCGGTCATGAACCAGGTCAAGGATGCCTTTCGCGGCATCCTGTCGAGCATCAGCGATGTGAAGGCGCGCCAGGCCGCGATCGTCTCGGCGCGCAGCTCGCTGGAGTCCACCGAGGCGGGACTCGAGGTCGGCACCCGCACCCAGGTCGACGTACTCAATGCCCAACGCAACCTGTTCCAGGCCGAGTTCGACTATCTCTCGGCGCGCTATGACTACATCCTCAACGGCATCCTTCTGCATCAGGCGACCAGTACCCTGACCCGCGACGTCTTGGCCAAGGGTAATGCCTGGCTCACCGATCAGGACATGGTACAGCCGCCAACCAATTGATTTCTCTCAGCCTACTGGTTCGCTCCCGTGTCAGGAAACAGCTTCGGTCGCTCGTTCGTCGTCACCAGCTTCGGCGAGAGTCATGGTCCGGCGATCGGCGGTATCGTCGACGGTTGTCCGCCTGGTCTGCCGTTGAGCGAGGCCGACCTGCAGCATGATCTCGACCGGCGCGCGCCGGGACGCTCCCGCCATACGACCCAACGGCGCGAGGCGGATCGGGTGCGGATTCTCTCCGGCGTGTTCGAGGGCGAGACCACCGGCGCGCCGATCGGATTGCTGATCGAGAATCAAGACCAGCGCTCGAAGGATTACTCCGAGATCGCCACCCGCTTCCGACCCGGACACGCCGATTACAGCTATACGATGAAGTATGGCCGGCGCGACTATCGCGGCGGCGGGCGTTCCTCGGCGCGCGAGACGGCGATCCGCGTCGCCGCCGGCGGCATCGCCAAGTGCTGTCTGCGCCGCCTGCAACAAATCGAGATCCGCGGTTGCCTGTCGCAACTGGGCCCGATCAGGCTGCCGGTGCCGGGCGATGCGGCCTTCGCTTGGGCGCAGGTCGAGCAGAACCCGTTCTTCTGTGGCGGCCAGGCCCAGGTGGCCGAACTCGAGGCCTATATGGATGAGCTGCGCAAGTCCGGCGATTCGGTGGGCGCCGAGGTCACGGTCATCGCCACCGGCCTGCCACCCGGCCTGGGCGAGCCGATCTTCGACCGCCTCGATGCCGATATCGCCCATGCGCTGATGAGCATCAACGCGGTCAAGGGCGTCGAGATCGGCGCCGGCTTTGACAGTGTCGCCCAGCGCGGCACCGAACATCGCGACGAGATGACCCCGGCGGGATTCCTCTCCAACCATGCCGGCGGCGTGCTCGGCGGCATCTCGACCGGTCAGGACATCGTCGCCCGGCTGGCGCTGAAACCAACCTCCAGCATCCGCCTGCCGGGCCGCAGCATCGACATCGCCGGTGCCGCGACCGAGGTCATCACCACCGGCCGCCATGATCCCTGTGTCGGCATCCGCGCGACCCCGATCGCCGAGGCCATGCTGGCGCTGGTGCTGATCGATCATCTGCTGCGCCAGCGCGCGCAGAATGCCCAGGTGGCACCGCCGCTGGCGCCGATCCCGTCGCAAGCGCCCTGAGTCGGCTGCTGCGTCGTCTGGCCGAGCCGATGCCGTACGCGCGTCTTTCGAGCTACTACTTCTTCCACTTCGCCGCGCTCGGCGCGCTGATGCCGTTCTGGGGGCCCTATCTGCTCGAACGCGGCTTCGAGCCGGTCGCCATCGGCGGGCTGATGGCGATTCTGATGGGCACCAAGATCCTGGCGCCGAATCTCTTTGGTGTGATCGCCGATCGGCGCGGAACCCGCATGCCGATCGTGCGTCTCGGCGCGTTGATCGCGCTGCTGAGCTTCTGCGCGGTGTTCTGGGCCGAGGGCATCTGGCTCATGGCCTTGACCATGGCCGTCTGGAGCTTCTTCTGGAATGGGCCCTTACCGCTGATGGAGGCGGTCACCTTCAACCATCTGGGGGCGCGGGTCAGCCGTTATGCGCAGGTCCGGGTCTGGGGCAGCATCGGCTTCATCCTGGTGGTGCTCGGGGTTGGTTGGTGGCAACAGCAGGCGGGTGCCGGCGTCGTGCCGATTGCGGTGCTGCTGCTGTTCGGCGGCGTCTGGCTGAGCGTCTTGGCGATTCCGGATCGTCCCCCGGATCGCAGCCCGGATCGCCGATCGGCTCAATGCCTAGGCGGAACCCCCGATGGATCGCCGCAGCCTGGCACGCTCGCGCAGCCATCGTTGCGGCGTTTGCTGCAACGCCGCGAGATCTCGTTGTTTCTCGCCGCCTGCTTGCTGATGCAGGCCAGTCACGGCGCCTATTATGCGTTTTACTCCATCCATCTTGAGGCGGAAGGCTATTCGGAAGCCGCGGTCGGGGCGCTCTGGGCCTTGGGCGTGGCCATCGAGGTGCTGGTGTTCTTGCGCATGCACTGGCTGCTGGAGCGCTTCAGCGCCCAGGGACTGATGCTGGTGAGTGTTGCGCTGGCGGTGGTTCGTTGGCTCGTGATTGGGTTCCTCGTGGAGGTCGTGGCGCTGCAGATCCTCGTCCAGATTCTGCATGCGGCGACCTTCGGCGTGTTCCATGCCTCGGCGATCCACCTCACCCATCGTTACTTTCCCGGGCCGACGCAGGGCCGCGGGCAAGCCGCGTACAACAGCATCAGCTTTGGTGCCGGCGGGGCGCTCGGCAGTCTGACCAGTGGCCTGCTGTGGTCGGAGGCGGGTGCCGCTTGGACCTATGCGGTCGCGGCCGGCTTTGCCGCGCTTGGCTTCCTGGCGGTATGGCTCGGCAAGCGCGCGAGCGAGCCGCCCGTGCCGAGCCTTGAGCCAGGGGGTTAGAGTTCGCCGTTGGCGCCGGCGGTCATGATCGATTCGATATTGTCGCGCACCAGTTCGGCCTTCTCGAGCAGGTCCGGCGGCAGGTCGGCGCTGGGGATGATCTTGCCCAGATCCAGGGTCACCAGCCAGGGCCGACCCTCGGTATCCTCGATGAGCGCGATCCGGCAGGGCAGGTAGGCGGCAAAGTCGGTATTGAACTGGAGCATCTCGTTGGCGATGCGCGCGTCGCAAAATTGGAAGATCTCGATCCGCCCCGACTCGACCTCCATCGCCGCCAGCTCCTGAGACAGCGGTAAATGGGCGACCAGCTTGAAATTCAATGAATTGGCGCGCAGTTTCATCGAGTCGACGGCATCGTCCATGGACACGTCATCGGCCAGCGGCATCTTCAGCACGGTGTCCGCGAGGGCAATGCCTTGCGCGCTGGCGCCCACGCTGACGAGCGCCAGCAGGAACGCCAGCAAGAACGTCGGCAAGACGATTGGGGATGGCAGGAACGGCAACGGCTTGGAACGCATGGGTCGTCAACCTCGTTTGGTGTGTGATTCGTCCAGCCACGGCAAGCTGGCGATAGGGCCGGCCGATCTCTTATGGATGACGCGCCCCAGGATCATTGTGACCTGTCCTTGGGTGCTTTGCCAAATCGCAGTCGGCCAGTGGGATTAAGCGGTGGCGCGGGCCGGCGCGCCGGTGGATCGAGTCGGATCGAGTCGGCGGATCGAGTCGGCCTGCGGAGCCGGGCTGTGACCGCCGTGACGCCGGGCGTATACTCGGCGCCGGATCACATCGATAACGAACCCGAGCCAATGAACTTGGGGCGCGCGCAAACACCCTGAGGGGACTAGAGGAGGAGCACGATGGAGCAAGGCCATGGTGCGCTGATCGAGCAGCTTGAAGGAGTGGAGACGGCCGCCGTGGCCTTCTCGGGGGGCGCCGACAGCACCCTGCTGCTGGCGTTGCTGCGCAAGCGGCTCGGCGCCGAACGCGTGCTCGCGCTGACGGCGGTGACGCCCTACATGGTGCGCCAGGAGATCGGCGACGCGGTGGCCCTGACCACCAAATTGGCGGTGCGCCACGAGCTGGTCGAGATCCCGATGCCCGAGGGCATGGAGCACAATCCGGCCGATCGCTGCTATCGCTGCAAGCGCGCGATGTACGGCCATCTGTTGGCGAGCGCGGCCGACCATGGCTTTGCTCCCCTGCTCGACGGCAGCAATACCGACGACGCCGACGAACAATGCCCGGGCTTGCGCGCGCTGCGCGAACTCGGGATTCGCAGTCCCTTCATCGAGGCCGGCCTCGACAAGGCTGCCGTGCGCCAGCTGGCGCGCGAGATGGATCTGCCGACCTGGCATAAGCCGACCACCGCGTGCTTGCTGACGCGCATCGGCTTCAATGTCCGGTTTTCGATGGAGCAGCTGCAGCGCATCGAGGAGGCCGAGCGGTTTCTGACCCAACTGGGATACACCTGGGTGCGCCTGCGCTGCCACGGCGACCTCGCCCGGATCGAGGTCGCCCCGGTCCAACGCGAGCGCCTGCTCAGCGACGCCGGCACGGTGATCGAAGGCATCCAGCGTTTCGGCTTCCGTTATGTCACCATGGATCTGCTCGGATACCAGTCCGGCAGCATGACCGACTAGCCGGTCAGCCCAGCGCTTGCGAGGCCATCGTCGCTCATTGATGCGCC
>NZ_JBKHDN010000165.1:0-6152 GCF_046541315.1 Halochromatium sp.
CACCCCCTCGGCGGTAGCACCAAGACTGAGTCCAGTCACAGCGCCTGATAACAGCGCCTGATAACAGCGCCTGATAACAGCACCTGATAACAGCACCTGCGCGCGGATCAAAAGCCCCTGTAGCTGGAGTCAGCTGTGATCGCAGTAGACCGATATTCGCCGGGTCAAGCGAATGCCATTGGCCTGGCATAGCGCATGCATCTGGCGGCAGTGCGCTAAGGCGAACCTTCAGCAATACCTCAAAGCCAAACAGGAAGCCCGCCATGTCGACCTCGAAACACCGGATGCCCTTTGGCGCGGAAACACGATCCGATGGAAGCGTCCGCTTTCGCCTTTGGGCACCGGCGGCCGATCAGGTCGTGCTTCTGCTCGTCGACGGCGGTGACGAGCAAGACGTCGGCATGAACAGCGCCGGCGACGGTTGGTTCGAGCTGACGACGGCGAACGCTCGACCAGGGATGCGCTACGCCTTTCGCATCGCCGGCGAGCGCGTCGACGGCCAGCAGACCGTGCCAGACCCGGCCTCCCGTTTCCAACCCGCCGATGTCCACGGCCCAAGCGAGATCATCGAGCCGAACGACTTCCGCTGGCCCGATGGCGAGCCCTGGCGCGGGCGCCCCTGGGAGGAAGCGGTCTGCTACGAGCTGCATCTCGGCACCTTCTCCCCCGAGGGCACCTTCGCGGGCGCCGCTCAGCGACTGGATCAGCTTGCCGAACTCGGCGTCACCGCGCTCGAGCTGATGCCGGTGGCCGCCTTCCCGGGACAGCGCAACTGGGGCTACGACGGGGTGTTGCCATTCGCCCCTGATGCCAGCTATGGCCGCCCCGAGGACCTCAAGGCCCTGGTGCAGGCGGCCCACGACCGCGGCCTGATGATCCTGCTCGACGTCGTCTACAACCATTTCGGCCCCGAGGGCAACTACCTGCACCTCTACGCCCCACAGTTCTTCAACGAGCGGCACCAGACCCCCTGGGGTGCGGCGATCAACTTCGACGGACCCGACAGTCACAACGTGCGCGAGTTCTTCATCCACAACGCGCTCTACTGGCTCGAGGAATACCGCTTCGATGGGCTGCGCCTCGATGCGGTCCACGCGATCGCCGACGATTCCGAGCCGGATATTCTGACCGAGCTGGCCGAGGCGGTTCAGGAGCGTCTCGGGCAGCGACGGCGCGTCCATCTGGTGCTCGAGAACGACGGCAATGAAGCGCGCTACCTGGCCCGGCGCCAGAACGGCATGGCCCGTTGGTACCGGGCGCAATGGAACGACGACTTCCACCATGCCGCCCATGTGCTGATCACCGACGAGCAAGACGGCTACTACGCCGATTACAGCACGGAGCCGGCCTGGTTCCTCGCCCGCTGCCTGGCGGAAGGCTTTGCCTATCAAGGCGAGCCGTCGCCGTTCCGGGATGGTGCCCGGCGTGGCGAGCCCAGCGCCGGCTTACCGCCGGGCGCCTTCATCAACCTGCTGCAGAATCACGATCAGATCGGCAATCGCGCCTTCGGCGAGCGCATCGCCTCGCTCGCGTTCCCGGAGGCGCTGCGCGCGCTCAGCGCCGTGATGCTGCTGGCACCCTCGCCGCCGCTGCTGTTCATGGGGCAGGAGTTCATGACCGAGACCCCGTTTTTGTTCTTCTGTGACTTCGGCGCTGAGCTGGCCGATTCGGTCACCCAAGGACGCCGGCGCGAATTCCAACGCTTCGAGCGCTTCGCTGATCCGCAGGCGCGCGAGGCCATCCCAGACCCCAACGACCCGGTCACCTTCGAGCGCTGCCGGCTCGACTGGGAGGCGCTCAAGGCTGACAGCCGCCACCGCGAGTGGTGGCTCTTCCATCAGCAGCTCTTGCAGCTGCGCCAGCGCGAGATCGTGCCCCGCCTGGACGGAATCGACCTTGGGCAGCGCCGCTTCGAGACCTTCGCCAACCGTGCCATTCAGGTGCAATGGCGACTCAATGACGGCGCTGTCTTGACCCTGACGGCGAACCTCAGCGATGCCGAGCGGCGCTGGGAAGCACTGCCGCTACCATTGGCGGGTGAGGCCCTGTACCTGGAGCCGGTCGGTCTTGGCGACGCGCTCGCCGACCGGCATCTGCCACCCTGGGCGGTCGCTTGGCATCTCGCGTCCAGGCAACAGCGCCAGGAATCGCAGCCGGAGCCGCGCCATCCCCAACAGGCCGGTGTCGACGGTCAGACTCACGAGAGGGCCGCGCCATGACGACAACCCCCGAGCTCGAGCGCCTCTGTGCCCACTATGGGATCGCCGCGACCTATGAGGATGTCGAGGGCCAGCAGCATCAGGCCGAAGACCGCACCCGACGAGCGTTGCTCCAAGCGCTCGGCGTCGCTGCGGGTGACCTGGCGACAGAGGCGCGCAGCCTGGCCCAAGCGATCGATCGGGAATGGCAGCGCGTGCTCGCGCCGGTGATCCTGCATCGGCAGGGTGCCGAGATGCCGAGGCTGACACTGAGCCTGCCCGATCAGCCGGAGCTGATGGAGGTGCGGCTGGTCCTGATCGAGGAATCGGGCGCCACCGCCGACGCCGAACTCGATCTGAGCAGACTGCCGATCGACGAAGAGCGTGAGATCGATGGCCGCCGCTGGCAGCGCCGTCGCATCGCGATCCCCGCTCCCTCCGAGATCGGTTATCACCAGCTGACGCTCGATGCAGCTACTGGCAAGCGCCTGGCGCAGACGCGCTTGATCGTTGCGCCGCAGCGCTGCTGGCAGCCCGAGGCGGAGGATCGCCATGAACAGGGAACGGGCAACGGGACGCGTGACTGGGGACTGGTCACCCAGCTGCATGCGGTGCGCTCGACCCGCAACTGGGGCATCGGTGACTTCACTGACCTGACCCGATTGGTCGAGACTGCGGCTGAAGCCGGTGCTGGTGCCGTTGGGCTCAGTCCACTGCATGCGCTCTTCCTGAGCCAACCTGAACGCTGTAACCCCTATGGTCCATCGAGCCGCCGGTTTCTCAATCCGCTGCATCTCGATGTCGACGCGATCGCCGAGCGAACGGACTGTGACGCCGCACAGGAGCTGATCGACAGTGACGAGTTCAAGGCGCAGCTGCGCGCGCTGCGTAGTGCACCGGTGGTCGATCACACCGCAGTGACCGAGGCCAAGCTGACGATACTGGAGCGCCTGTTCCGCTGCTTCCGTCAGCATCATCCCGACGTCAAGGAGCCGCATGCGGCGGCCTTCCAGGCCTTCTGCGACGAGCAGGGCGAAGCGCTGCAGCGCTTCGCGATCTACCAGGCGCTGAGTGAGCATTTTGCGGCCGCTGAGGACGATCAGCGCGCCGATGAGCAGTGGCCCGCCGCCTATCAGGACCCGAGGTCGGACGAGGTGGCGGCCTTCGCACGTGAACACGCCGAGCGGGTCGACTTCTTCGCTTGGCTGCAATGGCTGGCGCAGATGCAGCTCGAGTCGGCCGGCAACCGTTGCCGGGAACTGGGCATGGCGCAGGGGCTGTTGCTAGATCTCGCGGTTGGTGCCGCACCCGACGGCGCCGATCACTGGGTGCTGCCCGGTCTCTATATCCAGGGCGCCCATGTCGGTGCCCCGCCGGACGATTTCAGCCCCAAAGGTCAGAACTGGAACGTCCTGGCCTGGCATCCGCGGGCATTGCGCGCGGCCGGCTACGAGCCCTTCGCAGCCGAGCTGCGCGCCAACATGCGCGCCGCCGGTGGCTTGCGCATCGACCATGTGATGGGCCTGATGCGGTTATTCCTGATCCCGGACGGCGCGCCGCCGACGGCAGGCACCTATCTCAGCTACCCGCTCGAGGAGCTGCTCGGGGTGGTCGCGCTCGAGAGCGTGCGCAACCGCTGCCTGATCATCGGCGAGGACCTGGGCACGGTGCCGGCGCTGATCCGCAAGGTGATCCCGGACTGGGGCATCCTCTCCACCCGCGTGCTCTACTTCGAGCGCGCCGATGAGGGTGGTTTTCTCGAGCCGCCGGCCTTCGAGCCGAACGCCATGGTCACTGCCGGCACCCACGATCTACCGCCATTGGCCGGTTTCTGGCAAGGCGTCGACCTCGAGCAAAGGCGCGAGCTGGAGCTGTTCCCGAGCGAGCAGGATTATGACAAGCGCTTGCTGCAGCGCACCCAGGACCGGACCGAGCTGTTCCTGGCGTTGAAGCACGAGGGCCTGTTGCCCGACCACGAGGGCGCGGACCCGGTGGACGTGCCCAGTCTCGGCCCCGAGCACTTGCGGGCGATCCATGTCTATCTGGCACGCACGCCCTCGCGGCTGCTACTGATCCAAACCGCAGACCTGCTCACCGAGACCGAGCAGATCAACCTGCCCGGCAGCGGCGATCGCTATCCGAACTGGCGCCGCCGCCAACCACTGCAACTCGAGCATTGGCTGGAGCGCCCCGAGATCCAAGGCCTGCTCGCGGCGGTGCGTACCGAGCGCGGCAGCTCGGCAGCCCGCTTCAGCGCCCCGGAGCAGCCGCAGACCGGCATCAGCCAGACCCGGTCTGGCCAGAATAGCTTTGGTCATAACGGCTTTAGCCAGAACCCTGCGGCTCAGACCGAGCTTGGGCGAACCAGCACTGGACAGCCCTCCAGCGAGCAAGCCAGCGTGAAGCCGAGCAGCGAGACACCGCTGCAAGCGCCAATCCCGCGCGCCACCTATCGGCTTCAGCTGCACAAGGACTTTGGCTTCGCCGCCGCCACCGAACTCGTGCCCTACCTTGCTGACCTCGGCATCAGCCACTGCTATTTCTCGCCCTACCTCAAGGCCCGGCCCGGCAGCACTCACGGCTATGACGTGGTCGACCACAGCCAGCTCAACCCCGAGCTCGGCAGCCAGGCCGACTATGATCGCCTGTGCGAGACCTTGGCCGCGCACGGCATGGGGCAGATCCTCGACCTGGTACCCAATCATGTCGGCATCATGGGCAGCGAAAACCCCCGATGGCTCGACGTCCTCGAGAACGGCCCAGCATCGACCCATGCCGACTTCTTCGACATCGACTGGCGACCGCTCAAGCAGGAGCTACACGACAAGGTCCTGGTGCCGGTGCTCGGCGATCGCTACGGGGAGCTGCTCGACCAAGGCGAACTGACGCTGGTCTTCGCCGATGGCGCCTTCCGGGTCGAGTACTACGAGCATCATTTTCCGATCGATCCGCGCGAATACCCGCGCATCCTGGCGCCCGGCCTGGCGGCGCTGCGCGAGCGGCTCAAGACCGATGAACCGGCTGTTGATCCGACAGTGCGCTCAACAGAAGCAAGCTCAGAAACAGCGGGCTCAGAACTCGCCTCGGAGCTGGCCTCGGAGCTGGCCAACTTCGAGAGCCTCATCACCGCCTTTGGCAACCTGCCACCGCGCAGCGCACTCGATGAGGCGTCGGTCACCGAGCGCTATCGCGACAAGGAGCTGCACAAACAGCGCCTGGCAGCGCTATGCGAGGCCAATGCCGACCTGCAACGCTACATCCAGGACTGCCTGCAGGCCTACAACGGCGCCGACGACTACCCGGCGGACAGCGGTCGGCTGCATACCTTGCTGGAGGCGCAGGCCTATCGTCTCGCGCACTGGCGCGTCGCCGCCGACGAGATCAACTATCGGCGCTTCTTCGATATCAACGATCTCGCCGCGCTGCGCATGGAGAACCCAGCGGCCTTCGAGGCGACCCATGAGCGGGTGCTGCAGCTGATCGCTGAGGGCCGGGTGCAGGGGCTGCGCATCGACCATCCGGACGGACTCTTCGACCCGGCCGCCTACTTTCGCCGCCTGCAACGGCGCGCGGCGCAGATCCTGCGGCCGCAGCGTGCGCCCCTCGACGATGATCGCCCGCTGTACCTGGCCGCCGAGAAGATCCTGGTCGGCGACGAACAGTTGCGCTCCGACTGGCCCGTGCACGGCACCACCGGCTACGACTTCGCGACGCTCTGCGATGCCCTCTTCGTCGACAGCGATGGCGAGACCGAGCTTGATCGCTGCTACCAAGCGTTCATCGGTGCCAGCTCAGGCTCCGACTCAGGCCCTGGCTCGGGTTCAGCTAGAGGCTATGCCGACGAGGTCTATGCGGCCAAGCGGCTGGTGATGAAGAATCTCCTCTCCAGCGAGCTGCACGTGCTCGCGAGCGAGGCCGCTCGCATCGCCGAGATGGACCCGCATACCCGCGATT
>NZ_JBKHDN010000166.1:0-6152 GCF_046541315.1 Halochromatium sp.
TTGGCAGCCTCCGCTGTCCGCGTCTGTCTTCTTTACGACGATACCGAACAGGCACACCGACGATGTCCTGTTCCCAACCGAATCGCCGCCTCATGCGCCTAAGGCCAGAAGATCCACAGCAAAACCGCTCCGAGCAGTAACCGATACAGCACGAACGGCTGCATGCCAATACGCTTGATGAACAGCAGGAAATAATGGATGCAGAGGTAGGCGCTGATCGCCGACAACACCACCGCCAGCCCCAGCGTGCCCCAGGCGACGGGTTCGCCGCTGTGGATCAGATCCAAGGTCTGAAGGCCACCCGCCAGCACGATCACCGGAATCGACAGCAGGAACGAAAACCGCGCCGCCGCCTCGCGGCTCAAGCCGAGGAAGAGCGCGGCGGTGATGGTGATCCCCGAGCGCGAGGTGCCCGGGATCAATGCCAGGGCCTGCGCGCAACCAATCACCCAGACATCGGTCCAGCGCAGTTCGTACTCGCTGCGTTGGCCGTCTCGCCGCCAATCGGCCCAACCCAGCAGCAGGCCGAAGCCGATCAGGGACGCGGCCATCACCAGGGCGCCGATCGCCGGCGTGCGCAGGGTCGTCTCGACGAACTCCTTGACCAATAATCCGGCCAATCCCACCGGGATGGTGCCGAACAGAACCGCCCAACCCAGCCGCGACTCGGCGGTTTGTCGGCGGCCGATCAACGCCCGCAGCCAGTCGCGCGCGATGCGCCACAAGGCCTGGCGAAAATACAGCACCACGGCGATGAGACTGCCGAGATGGATGGCGAGATCGAAGGTCAGGCCCTGATCGTCCCAGCCGATGACGATCGGCACGAGGATGAGATGCGCGGCACTCGACACGGGCAGGAACTCGGTCAATCCCTGCACGATCGATAACACGAGGATTTCGGTCAATGACATGAGAGCAAACGCCCGGCGCTATCGCGACACTGAGAACCTGACACCGAGGACTGAAGACTCGCCGAGCTGCTCGGATTGTCGCCGCGTGGCCTCGTTGGGACGGCGAGCGTAGCCAGCAACCCGATGCGGGTCAAGATTCACCGCGGATGATCCCGCCCTGGATCAGTCGGTTGAGACGCCCGACCACCTGGCGCAAGCGATTGGCCTGAGCGCTCAGTTCCTCGGACGCGCTGGCGGCCTGCTCGGCATTGACGGCGGTTTGCTGGGTCACCTCATTGACCTGCTGCAAGGCGAGCGTGACTTGCTCGATCCCCTCTTTTTGCTGCTTGGCGCCCGCATCCATCTCATGCATGGCGCCATGCACGCGCCCCACACTCGCGTCGATATGCGCAAGCGCCGCATCCACGCTGCCGGCCTTGTCCTTGACCTCATCCAAGAGCGAGACCACGGAGGCATTCATTGCTCCCCCTTTAAGGATGTTGGTCTGAAACGCGATATTGTCAATCGTGCCGATCACTTGGGAAATCGACGCGGTCGAGGATTGCATCTCACATAGGTGCCGGCATCGTCCTGTTTGGTATTGAGAATGAAGATATAGCCGGTCTCGCCAATCCGCTTGTTCGCCAGTTGATCGAGCAGGGGTCGAGTCGCGACCGCTGGGATTGGTGGCCGGGATGAAGGTGCCAACGGCGCGTTGCCCGTCTTTTCTGACGTTGGTGGCGATTCGCAGCATATCGCCAGCCTCGTTCATGCGCTGAAAAAGCGTTGCCGTATCGCCGGTCAACTCGCCAATCCTGTCGACCAGCGGAACCTGGTGCGCGAACGAGTCTTGCCGCTCCAGCGCGATCGCCTCGCCAATCCGTGCCACTGGAAGCTCGATTGTTTGCCGCGCGCCCGTGTACTGATTGACCGCTTGCCATTCGACGCTGTCCTGCTCGGAAAGCTGCAGACCACCGAGTTGATCGAGCCTATCCGAAGCAAGGTTCAGTAATTTCTCGACATCCTGCTCCAACAGCGCTTTTGTGATCTCCACGGTATCGAGAATGCCAGCGATCTCCTTTTCCATCTGCTGGTGGCCCTGTTCGACAATGGCCTCTCTTGCGAGTCCCGAAATCTCATCCGTCTGGAAATAAAGGAAGACGACAACGATCGCCAGGGGCACGACCGCCACGCCAAGGCCGGCTGTCAACAATTTCGCTTTCAAGCTTAAGGAAGACATAGCGGTGTACCGTCGATGGCGGCTTGGGTATGATGCGGCCCGCCAATCCTACACAACGAACGGAGACGTGACTATGCACTCAACGATGCGCCAAGCCCTGCTCGCCGGGCTCGCCATGGGCCTGCTCGGCAACGCCGTTGCCGCCGACCTGAAGCCCGAGGAGCAGATCCAGACCCGCCAGGCCGGCTATCGGTTCATGTCCTGGAACATGGGCAAGATCAAGGCGAACCTGGAAGGCGATTACAGCCAACCACAGGTTCAGGCCGCCGCCGAGGCCATCGCCGGCATCGCCAACTCCGGCATGGGCGCCCTCTACGGCCCAGGCACCGATCAAGACATCGGCGATGTCAAGACCCGCGTCAAGCCGGAGCTGTTCACCAACCAAAAAGAGGTGGGCGAGGTCGCCGTGGCCTTCATCGAGGCGGCCAACACCATAGCCGAGACGGCCCAGCTCGGCGACAAGGCCGAGGTCAAGGCCGCCTTCAACGAACTTGGCCAAAGCTGCAAGGGCTGCCACGACAAGTTCCGCAAGGACTGATCGTTGCGACCGTGGCGCCCGCGGGCGTCAAGGCACGAGGCCGAGCATGAGGGCCGAGCATGAGCATGGCCGCGGCCGGCAAGCTCATCGGCCGCGGCGCCTTACCAGGTCGGCAGGTTGCCAGGCGGGGGCGGTGGCGCTGGTAGCAGGCCACCGGCAGCGACCCACACCGCCAGCGCGCCGATCAGGAGCGCCAGCAACAAGGCCCACAGCGACCCACCGCGCGCGGAGCCTGCGGGCGAGCCCTCGGACGCCGCCGGCTTCCAGCCCGTGATCATCGGTCGGATCAGGTTATTGCGCCGCACCAGCGTGTAGAACAGCGCGGCCAGAAGGTGCAGGCTCACCAGCGCCAGGATGACCCACAGGCCCTGCCGATGCAGGCCGGTGAGCCAGTTGCTCGTGGCCTTGCTGACGAGATCCCGCAGCGGACCCTCGAAGGCGATGTCGTCGTTGCTGAACAGACCGCTGCCGGTCTGGAACAGGAGCGCCAGCAGCAGCGCGAACACCGATAGGGCGCCGAGGGGATTGTGCCCCTCGCCCTGCCAGTGACCACGCAAATACGCCAGGATCTTCCGAGGCGTCGGCCAGAACTGAGCGAAACGTGCATAGGTCGAGCCGACAAAGCCCCACACCAGCCGGAACGTCAACAGCCCCAGGATCAAGAGTCCCGCGCGTTCATGCCAGAGCATCCAGGAACTGCCTTGCAGGCCGGTGAGAATGGCGGCCGTCACGGCGACAAAGAGCGTCCAGTGAAAGACCCGGGTCGGCAGATCCCAAACCTTGATACGCATCGACGAATTCTCGCAACGGCCGGATGCTGACAATGCCGGCGGCGTGGACCGCCAGCCCCCGCTGGCGCATTATGCCAGATTCGCCCTGCCGCAAGCGTTGCGGCCGCGACCCGACCAATGAGGCTCAAGCGCGCGCGAACGCGTAGAATCGGGCCATTGCCGACAACCTGCCATGGGAGCTGCGGGCCATGCCCTTCCAACTTTGCTACGCCAGCACGGCGACACGCGAACTCAAGCGCGACGATCTGCTCGAGATTCTGACCCAAGCGCGCCAATACAATACCGAACACGGCATCACCGGCCTGCTGCTGTTCCAGGACGGCCATTTCGTGCAGGTGCTCGAGGGCGAAACCGAGCCGGTGCGCGCGCTGTACACCCGCATCTGCAAGGACGCGCGCCACGATCGAATCGCGCTGCTGTTCGAGGAACTCGTCTCCCAACACCAGTATCCGGACTGGAGCATGGGCTTTCAGGCGCTCGACGGCAGCGAATGGATGGAGTTTCCGCAAGAAGACAGCAACCCGCATAATCTGCGCGCCCTCGCCGAGACCATGGGGCGCGCCAAGGAGCTGTTGATGTATATCCGCAAGCAGGGCCTGAACCCGGCGAAGGACATATTTTAACGGCACCCGATCCCAAATCTTATCACCGCGCCTGATATCGCGCTCGATATCGTGCCCATCTCCCGAGAAGAGGCATCCTGGATGAGCCACGACCAACTCCCCGCCCCGCTGAAACAACTGACCGAGGCCACTCACGCCGACCCCTTTGCCGTGCTCGGCCGCCATCGTGACGGCGAGGAGGTCCTGGTGCGCGCCATCCTGCCGCGCGCGGAGACGGTCACCATCGCCGAGGCCCAGCAGGAGATGCAGCGGATCAGCGGCACCGACATCTTCGAGTGGCGCGGCAGCGCCGAGGCGTTGCCCGAGCACTATCGGCTGATTTGGCGCGACCAGGATCACCGCGAACACATCGCCCACGATCCCTACAGCTTCCCGCCGCAGCTGCCCGATTTCGACATGCACCTGTTCGGCGAGGGTCGACATTGGCACGCCTACCGCCTGCTCGGCGCCCGCGTGCACGAGACCAACGACATCGCCGGCGTGCTGTTCGCGGTCTGGGCGCCGAACGCGGCGCGCGTCAGCGTGGTCGGCGAATTCAACGCCTGGGATGGCCGCTGCCATCCGATGCGCGTGCACGGCAACGGTGTCTGGGAACTGTTCATCCCCGACCTGCCGCCGGGCCTGCTCTACAAGTTCGAGATCCGCGCCCGCGACGGCTCCATCCTGCTCAAGTCCGACCCCTATGGTCGACGCTTCGAGGTGCGCCCGAGCACCGCTGGCCTGGTCGAGCCGCCGAGCACCTATCGCTGGCGCGACGAGCCCTGGCGCCAAGCGCGCGCGAGCCGGGATTGGCAGCGCAGCCCGATGACCATCTACGAGGTGCATCCGGGCTCCTGGCAGCGCGGTCCCGAGGGCGAGATGCTGAACTATCGCGAGCTGGCCGAACGCCTGGTCGATTACGTCAAGGATCTCGGCTTCACCCACATCGAGCTGATGCCGATCACCGAGCATCCGTTCGATCTCTCCTGGGGCTACCAGACCACCGGCTACTACGCGCCCACCAGCCGCTTCGGCAGCCCGGACGATTTTCGCTACTTCGTCGATCACTGCCACGCCAACGGCATCGGCGTCATCCTCGACTGGGTGCCGGCGCATTTCCCCAAGGACGCGCACGGGCTCGGTCGCTTCGACGGCACCGCCCTCTTCGAGCATCAGGACGCGCGCCTCGGCGAGCACCTCGACTGGGGCACCTACATCTTCAACTTCGGCCGCAGCGAGGTGAAGAACTTCCTCATCTCCAGCGCGCTGTTCTGGCTCGAGGAGTTCCATATCGACGGCCTGCGCGTCGATGCCGTCGCCTCGATGCTGTACCTCGATTACTCGCGCACCGAGTGGATCCCCAACCAATACGGCGGCCGCGAGAACATCGAGGCCATCGCCTTTCTGCGCGAGCTCAACGAGATCGTCCATGATCAGGTCCCCGGCGCGCTGGTGATGGCGGAAGAGTCCACCTCCTGGCCGCAGGTGACCCGGCCCACCTATGTTGGCGGCCTCGGCTTCGACCTGAAGTGGAACATGGGTTGGATGAACGACACCCTGGAATACTTCAAGGAAGACCCGATCCACCGCCAGTACCATCAGAACGCGCTGACCTTCAGCATGCTCTATGCGTTCACCGAGAACTTCCTGCTGCCGCTCTCGCACGACGAGGTCACGCACGGCAAGCGCTCGCTGCTGTACCGGATGCCCGGCGACGAATGGCAGCGCTTCGCCAACCTGCGCCTGCTCTACACCTATATGTACACGCATCCGGGCAAGAAACTCTTGTTCATGGGCAGCGAGTTCGGCCAGGGCGAGGAATGGGACAGCCAGCGCCTGCTCGATTGGTATGTGTGCGAGTATCCCTTCCATCGCGGTATCCAGCAGCTCGTGCGCCAGGCCAATCGGCTGTATCGCGACGAGCCGGCGCTGCATCGGCTCGATTTCGTCGGCGAGGGCTTCGCCTGGATCGACTGCCATGACGCCCACAACTCGGTGCTCGTCTTCCAGCGCAAGGCGGCGGCCGAGGACGCGGCGCAAGAGGCGGCTCCAGGGTCAGAGGCGAGTTCAATCTCCGCGCATCAGGGGACG
>NZ_JBKHDN010000167.1:0-6057 GCF_046541315.1 Halochromatium sp.
TGCGCCAGGATGCCGTCCAGCTCATCGAGGCTGTTGTAATTGATCACCAACCGCCCCGTGCCCTTGCGACCATGCTGGATCGCCACCCGCGCCCCGAGGCGTTCGGCGAGATCGTCTTGCAGGCGGCGGATATTCGGGTCCGGATCGGGCTTGAAAGGAGCCCCCGCCGGCGCTTCGGCCTCGACCTGGATGCGACGAATCAGGCGCTCGGTCTCGCGCACCGAGAGCCCGCGCGCGACCACCTGCCGCGCCAGCTCGAGCTGCACATCGCCGCGCACGCCCAACAAAGCGCGGGCGTGCCCCATCTCCAGGCGCCCCTCGTCCAGCAAGGCCTTGACCCCGTCCTCGAGTTCGAGCAGACGCAGCAGATTGCTGACCGTGCTGCGCGATTTGCCGACCGCCTCGGCCACCTGCTGATGGCTGAGGCCAAACTCATCGAGCAGCCGCCGCAGGGCGCCGGCCTCCTCGAGCGGATTCAGATCGTCGCGCTGGATATTCTCGATCAACGCGATCGCCAGCGCGGCCTGTTCGCTGACCTCGCGCACCACCACCGGAATGCGCTCGAGGCCGGCCTGCTGACTCGCGCGCCAACGCCGTTCGCCGGCGATGAGTTCGTAGCGATCGGCACCGAGCGGGCGCACCAGGATGGGCTGGATCACCCCTTGCGCGGCGATCGAATCGGCCAGCTCGCGCATCCGCTCGGCATCGAAATCGCGCCGCGGCTGATAGCGTCCGCGCTGGATCTGATCCAGCGCCAGCTCGCGCACCGATTCGCTGATGACAGGCCCGCTCGGCGCCTCGGCATGGGCCGCTGTCGGTTCCGGGTTCGGGGCCAAGGCCGCCGCGTCGCGCGCGCCGCCGAGCAGGGCATCGAGCCCCCGACCCAAGCCTTTCTTTCTTAATGCGGCCATCGGCGCTGCGGCTCCAAACTGTCGCGAGGTGGGCGCATGCGGTCAGGCCGCGCTCGGTGTCCGCTCACGACGGCGCAGGACCTCGCTGGCGAGCGCCTGATAGGCGACCGATCCGCGCGAGCCGCGATCGTAGAGCAAGGCCGGCAGCCCATGGCTGGGGGCCTCGGCCAAGCGCACGTTGCGCGGAATGATGGTGCGATAGACCTCATCGCTGAAATGGCTCGCCAATTGGGTCGAGACCTGATTGGCAAGATTGTTGCGCGGATCATGCATGGTGCGCAGGATGCCTTCGATGCGCAGCCCGCTATTGCGGCTGCCGCGGATGCGCTCGATGGTATCGAGCAACGCCGACAGGCCTTCGAGGGCGTAGTACTCGCACTGGATCGGGATCAGCACGCCATCGGCGGCGACCAGCGCGTTCACCGTCAGCATGTTCAGCGACGGCGGGCAGTCGATGAGCACGATCTCATAGGCATCGGCGACCCCGGCGAGGGCCTCCGCCAAGGCCCGCTCGCGCTGCCCGGACTGCATCAGCCCCACCTCGGCCGCGGTCATATCGCCGTTCGAGGGCAGCAGATCGAAGCCCGGCGCCGGCGCCTCCAGCCGGACCACGCACTCGGCGAAGCCGGCCTCGCCCATGAGCAGATCGCAGCCGGTGCGTTCGAGTTCGTTCTTGGCGATGCCGACGCCCATGGTCGCGTTGCCCTGCGGGTCGAGATCGATCAACAGCACGCGCCGACCGGCGGCGGCCAGGGACGCGGCCAGATTGACCGCCGTGGTCGTCTTGCCGACGCCACCCTTCTGGTTGGCGATGGCAATGGTTCTGATGCTAGCCATGGGTAGTGCCGAGGGGGACCTCAATCAGGGAGCGCTCGCCGTCGACGCCAGGAACGACAAGAGGATGGATACAGGGTTCGGCACGCTCGGCGCCGACCGCCCTCGCTGCGGTGGCGGCCGCGGCCGGCAGGCATGCGAGCAGCGCGTTCAGCTCTTCCCGGGCCAAGCGGCCTTTCAGCGCCAACAGGCGGGCATCGTCGCTGGCCAAGTTCCGCGCGCCGCGATAGAGATCCGGCAAGGATGCAAGGGCGCGCGCGACAATGGTAGCGAATTTGCGCGCCGGCCGGTATGCCTCAAGCCGAATCTGGAGCACCTCGACCTGCGCGAGTCCGAGTTCCAACACCGCCTGACGCACGAAGCGGGTCTTCTTGCCGTTGCTGTCCAACAGGGTGAAGGCCAGCTCCGGCCGGGCGATCGCCAGCGGAATCCCCGGCAGCCCGGCCCCGGTGCCCAGGTCCAGCACCGGCCCGCGCGTCACCCAGGGCAAGATCGCTAGGCTATCGAGCAGATGCCGCGCCACCTGCTCGCGCGGGTCGCGCACCGCAGTCAGGTTGTAGGCCCGATTCCAGCGCGCGAGCAACTGGAGATAATGCACCAACTGGCCACGCGCCGCCTCATCGAGGGCCTCAGCGATCGCCGGCGCCATCGCCGCCAGCCCCGCATCCAAGCGCGCCCGCAGCTCGGCCGCGTCCACCGCATCCCGATCCGTTGGCGTCGTCACCCCGCCCATCTTCAGGCACTCAGGCGCTTCAGATGGATCAACAACAGCGACACCGCCGCCGGCGTCACTCCCGGAATCCGCGCCGCCTGCCCCAGCGTCGCCGGGCGCACCCGCCGCAATTTCTCGCTGACCTCGGCCGATAAGCCACGCACCCGCGCGTAATCGAAATCCGCCGGCAGCGCGCGCATCTCCTGTCCACGCTGACGCTCGATCTCATCGCGCTGGCGCGCCAGATAGCCGCCGTAGGTGGCCTGGATCTCGACCTGCTCGGCAATCGCCAGCGCGTCCGGATGAGGACACCTTGCCTGATCGACAGGACCGTCGACGACCTGGCCAGCGGCGATTCCGAGAGTCGCCTCGCCGGTCGCGTCGCGATCCTCTGGCAGCGCCCGAGCGCCAGCATCCGCCACTGCATGCGGACCTCCAGCCCGGCAAGCATTGCGCGTCGCAATCACCGCGAGCGGATCGCCAATCTCCTGACACGCGACCAGGTCCAGATAGCCAACCGCCGGGCGTGCCAGCAGATCCAGCGCCCGCGCCTCGCGCTTGACCCGCTCGCCGGTACGCCGCGCGAGTGCCGCCGCCAGCTCGCTCCCCGGCCGCACCCAGCAGTCGCGCAGCCGCTGCTGCTCGCGCGCGATCGCCTCGCGCTTGGTCTCGAAACGGCGCCAGCGCGCATCATCCACCAAGCCGAGCCGACGGCCGCTCTCGGTCAGGCGCAGGTCGGCGTTGTCCTCGCGCAACATCAGCCGATACTCGGCGCGGCTGGTGAACATCCGGTACGGCTCATTGGTCCCGCGCGTGATCAGGTCATCGACCAGCACGCCGAGATAGGCCTCGTCACGACGCGGCGACCAGGGCTCGAGGTCGCGCGTCTGACGCGCGGCGTTGAGGCCCGCGAGCAGGCCCTGGGCGGCGGCCTCCTCGTAGCCGGTGGTCCCATTGATCTGACCGGCGAAGAACAATCCCGACACGCACTGGGTCTCGAGCGACGGCGCGAGGTCGCGCGGATCGAAGAAATCGTACTCGATCGCATAGCCGGGGCGGGTCAGATGCGCCTGCTCGAAGCCCGGGATCGAGCGCACCAGCGCGTGCTGAATGTCATACGGCAGGCTGGTCGAGATGCCATTGGGATAGACCTCGCCGCTGTCGAGCCCTTCCGGCTCGACGAAGATCTGATGCGAGGTCTTGTCGGCGAAGCGCACGATCTTGTCCTCGATCGACGGGCAGTAGCGCGGGCCGATGCTCTCGATCACGCCCGAATACAGCGGCGAGCGCGACAGCCCGCTGCGGATGATCGCGTGCGTGCGCTCGGTGGTGCGGGCGATATGGCAACTGACCTGGCGCGGATGCTCGGCGGCGCTGCCGAGATAGGAGAACACCGGCACCGGCTGATCGCCGGGCTGCTCATCGAGCCGGCGGTAATCGATGCTGCGCGCGGCGATGCGCGGCGGCGTGCCGGTCTTCAGCCGCTCGACCCGAAATGGCAGCGCGCGCAGCCGCTCGGCGAGCGCGTTCGCCGGCGGATCGCCGGCGCGCCCGCCCTGAGCGTTGCTCAGCCCGATATGGATCTTGCCACCGAGGAAGGTGCCAACCGTCAGCACCACCGTTCGCGCGCGAAACGCGAGCCCCATCTGGGTGCGCACGCCGACCACACGCTCGCCCTGCCCGGTCGACTCGATCAGCAGATCATCGACCGCCTGTTGGAACAGATCCAGGTTCGGCGCGGTCTCGACCGCCGCGCGCACCGCCGCGCGATAGCGCAGGCGATCGGCCTGGGCGCGCGTCGCGCGCACCGCTGGGCCCTTGCGCCGGTTCAACACCCGGAACTGGATGCCGGCGCGGTCGGTCGCGCGCGCCATCAGCCCGCCGAGCGCATCGATCTCGCGCACCAGATGACCCTTGCCGATCCCGCCGATGGCCGGGTTGCAGCTCATCTGGCCGATGGTCTCGATATTGTGGGTCAGCAGCAGGGTCCGCGCGCCGACACGGGCGGCGGCCAACGCCGCCTCGGTGCCGGCATGGCCGCCGCCGACGACGATGACCTCATACTCTAGTTCTGCCCACATGCGTCTCGGTTCCTGCTCTCATGGCGATCCGCCATGATAATGCCAATCCGGCGGCGATTGGGGCACCGATTCAACCGCTGATCTTGAGCTTCTGGCCGACGCGGATGGTGTTGTCATCCGGACCGAGCTGATTGAGTTTGCGCAGCTTATCGACCGAAATGCCGTTGTTGACCGCGACCCGATAGAGCGTTTCATCGGGCTTGACGACATGATATTTCACCGGCGAGGCGGCCGGCTCAGTCTTGGCCACCGGTGTCGCGGTCTCCTTTTTCGGCGCGGGACTCGCCGCCTTGTCCGCCGAGCCGCGCTCGTTGCGAGCCACGAGTGCCGCCCGCGAGGACGCGCCAGTCCGATCCCGATAAGCCGGCGGCTGCGCGGCTACCCGTTGCAAGCTTCCGGTCGGCAGCCAGACCGTGCTGCCGGCCGGCAGATGGGCGTGACCATTGACCGCCCGCTCGTTCCAATGCAGGTTCAGGCGAGCCAGACTCGCCGTGGGCACGCCATAGTAACTGGCGACGTGCTGGGCCGGCATCGCGCTCGTCAGCACCAAACGATCATGCGACCACGGGGCCTCGAACTGCACCCCTTCCGGGAAGTAGCGTTTGGGGTGGCTGGCCACCTCGCGCGCGGCGACGAAGGAGGCGTAGAAGTTGCGCGAGGCGAAGCCGAAGGCGCGGCCCTTGTAGTGCTGAACGATCTCGCCGATATCGTCGCCGTGGCGGGCCTTGGCGTTGGCCACTCCGCCCTTGCCATGGTTGTACGAGGTGATCGCCAGCGGCCAGTTGCCGAGCTTGCGATGCGCCGCCGACAAATAGCGCGCGGCGCCATCGGCGCAGGTGATCGGATCCAGACGCTCGTCGAGGGTGCGATCGACGCGCATCCCGTAATCGCGACCGGTTGCCGGCATGAACTGCCAGATGCCGGCCGCGCCAACGCTGGAGCGCGCGTGCGCCTGGAACGAGGACTCGACATGCGGCAGGTAGGCGAGGTCTTCCGGCACGCCCTTGGCGCGCATGATCTTGCGGAACTCCGGATCGTAGCGGCCGCTGATCTCGAGCCCACGCTTGAAACGCTCGCGCACGCCGCGCTGGCTGCGCAACCGCTGCGAGGCGCCGTAGACCGCCTCCTTGCCCGCGCCCTGCTCGATCTTGGCCAGCAACCGCTCGTCTGCGGCGCTGAGCGGCGCGCGCTCGCGGACCTTGCGCTCGAGCGCGCGCAGGCGATCCTGGTGGTACGCACGCCGCGACTTCAGCCAGGCGCGTTGCTCATTGGTGTACCCTTCCTTGATCGGCCCCGGCAGGTCGGCCACCTCATAGACCACGCCCATGTGCTCATCGTCGTGGAAGGCGACCTGTCCCCGGCTCCAGACCCCATAGACATGGCGCCAGAAGTCGACGTTGGGCTGGATCGCCTCGGGCACCGGGAAGAGACCGCTGGTGTCGTAGTCGATCTTGCCAACGCCATCCCCGCGCAGGGCCGTTCCGTTACAGCCGCCGAGCGCCAGGAGCGCGGCGAGGAC
>NZ_JBKHDN010000168.1:0-6053 GCF_046541315.1 Halochromatium sp.
GGGACTCAAGATTGTCGGCACACGGGCAGGGCGGCGGTTGCTTCGGTTGAGGCTGCCGCTTGGCGGGCCTGACGCGCGTCGCTGCGCCGGGGTGCCCGCAAGGCCAGGGTCAGCACCGCAGCGGCCAGGCAGAGCAGGCCGGCGGCGAGGAAGGCGATGTCGTAGTCGCCGAGCTGGAACACCCGGGTGGCGAGCGCGCCGCTGGCATCCAACGCCTGGTATTCGACGCCCTCGGTCGTCTCCAGCAGCACCGCGGCGAGGAACGGGCCGAGCAGGCCGCCGCTGCCATAGGCGGTGAACAGCAGGCCGTAGTTCACGCCGATGTGCCGGGTGCCGTAGTAGTCGGCCGCGATCGCCGGGTAGAGCGCGAGATAGCCGCCGAAGCAGAGCGCGACCAGGGAGACCCCGAGCAGGTACAGGGGATAGGGACGCATCCAGTCGAGCGTGAACAGCACCAGCGCGCAGAGCACGAACATCAGGATCAGGGTCTGCTTGCGACCGAGGCTGTCGGACACCCGGCCCCAGAGGATGCGCCCGGCGGCGTTGAACAGCGCCAGCACCGCCACCGCCATCGCCGCCGCCGAGGCGATGCTGGCGAAGCGCTTGTGGGAGACCGGGACCTCGACGGCCGCCGACAGGCTGAAGGCCTCCCAGATCGGCGCCGCCTTCATGATCACCATGAGTCCGGCCGTGCTGCCGGCCAGATAGGTCACCCAGAGCAGCCAGAAGGTCGGGGTGCGCAGCATCTCGGCCGGCGTGAAATCGGCCCGCCCCGGGGCCTGACCGGCGGCGGCCGCCGGCGGCGTCCAGCCCGGCGGACAATAGCCCGGCGGCGGGTTGCGCAGCAGCTGGGCGCCCAGCACCACGGCGACCAGGAAGATGACCCCGAGCACCATGAAGGTGTCGAAGACGCCGACCTGGGGCAGCGGGAAGAGCGCGAGTCCGAACAGCTCGTAGTCGCCGCCGCCGATCAGCGCCCGCGCCAAGGGCGCGAAGAAGAAGGCGCCGGCGCCGAACCCGGCGACGGCCAGGCCGGTGATCAGTCCGCGCTTGTCCGGGAACCACTTCACGCAGGTCGCGACCGGGCAGACATAGGCCATGCCGATACCGAGACCGCCGATGACCGCATAGGTCCCCACCAGCCAGGCCAGGGCCGGCCCCTCGGCGAAGTCGCCCGTGAAACCGGCGAGGATGAGTCCGAGACCCAGGATCAGGCCGCCGACGCTGCCCACCAGCCGCGGCCCGAGCCGATCCTGGATCCGTCCGCCCAGGATCACGGCGAAGGCGAAGATCGCGATCACCAGCTGGGCCGGCAGCGTCGCCTGGGTCTCGGACCAGCCCGGGAACTGCGCCAGCAGCGGCGTCTGAAACACGCTCCAGATGTACACGGCGCCCAAGCTGGCCTGGATGATCAGGGCGCCGGCGACGACGCCCCAGCGCTGCTCGTGATACTGACGGGTCACCATGCCTCCTTAGTCCTCGTCCGGATCGAGGCAGGGCAGATCGAGCAGCCCCTGGTAGTCGTCGAGGCTGCCGCCTTGCAGGCAGCACTCGATGATCCGCGCTCCTGCTGGCAGCAGATCCGGGCCGAGGAAGGCCTTGAGCTCGCGGTGGAAGAACTCGGTGAGGATCGCCGCGCCCTTGTCGTAGGCGGCGGGGCCGACCTCAGGCTGATGCTCGACCTCGAAGAACCAGTTCCCGATCGTGCTGCCCTCCATCATGATGCTGCCGGGCGTGTAGCCGAGCAGCGGACAGCGCGAGGGGTGCAGGCGGTTGGCGGCGAAGCGGGCGCCGCCGCGGCGAGCGAAATACTCGCGGGCGATCCACTGCGGCATGAAGCCGACCTCCCAGACGCCGATGTGCTGGTTGGGGATCAGCACATAGCGCACCTCGGGCGTCTGGATGATCTGATTCAGCAGCAGGTTGGCGTGATCGACCATGCGCCCGGTGGCGAACGGCCAGTACGAGCCGACGCCCTCGGAGGTCATGCCCTCGGTCGCGACGATGCTCGGGTTGGCGTGGCCGCGCGGGGCGATCAGTCGCCACAGCCAGGCCAGCGCCGGGGGCAGCAGATGGAACAGGCCGATGATGCCGTAGCTCGGCTGCGCGGCGCTGCAGGGTGGGGTGCGTACGCCCATGCTGCGCACGTCCACATCCACGGCTCCATGCACCACATTGGGGATGATCTTGCGCGGGATGATCACGCGCGGATTCGGGCAGGGCTCGCCGGGGGCGTCCTCGATGTGCTCCCAGAGCAATGTCGTCGCCCCCGGGCGGCCATGAATGTTGAGAAACAGCAGCGGCTCCGGCGGATGCACGGTGAGCGCCTCGATGTGCGGATCGGTCCCGTAGCGGTCGATGTGGTTGCAGCGCACGAACCAGGCCTCTTCTGCGTCCATCAGGGTCAGCTTGCCGTTGCCCTTCTCCAGCGACGGGTGGCAGAGCGCCATGTCGTCGGTCACCGGGCGCAGATCGCAGCCCTTGGGCAGGGTGAACTTGCGCGTCTCGCCCGTCTCCAGGTTGCGGCCGATCAAAAGGGTGCCGTCGGGCTGGCGGTGCGCGTATTCGAGCATCTCGCTCTTCCCGCCGCCGCTCGCCCCTTCGTGGGTGATCACCACCTTGTTCTCGTAGGGGGTCACCACCTGCACCGTCGCGCAGTGCATGGTCACCCAGCGCTCGCGCACGCCGATGTAGAGCAGCATCCCGTAGACGCCCTTCTTGGCGCTCGGCCCGGGGTAGAGGTTGTAGCTGAACAGCTCGTGCAGGCTCTCGCGCCGGTTGTGCACCACCACCTGCTGGCCCTCGAAGTGGCTGTGCCGGAACGGCGGCGCCACGTAGATGACGGCCTTGGGCTGGAAGTCGTCCGGCAGCTCGTCGACTGCCACGATGCCTTGCAGCAAGGCGAGCCCGAGGGCGAAGAAGCCGGCGTTGTCCGGGACGATCGCCAGCGCCTGCGTGGCCGGGCTCGGCAGCCCGGCATGGAAGGCGAAGACGGCGAGCGGCTGCGTCTTCAGCCAGTCGAAGGTGGCCTCGCGCACCGGGGCGAAGGCGGTTCCGAAGCGTTCGACGTAGGTGGTCTTGTCGCTCGGCAGCTCATCGCCGATGACCAGGCAATCGGGGTCGCGGCGGCGCATGTAGGGCTCGAGGTAGTTGGCGCAGATGCCGTTGCGGGTGCGGCAGACCTCGGCCTCGACCACCCGGCCTTGGCCGGGCACCTCGTAGGCGACCTCCTGTGACCCGCCGGCGGGCGCATCGCGCACCGCGAGTTCGATCAGTTGCTCGTGCGAGCTGGCCACGGTGACGCTGGGCGCGGCCGCTAGCAGCGCGTGCATCTCCGGCGGGAGCGGCAGTTCGAGCAGGCGGCGCGCCTCCGGGCTCAGCGATGACGGCGACCGGCTCGGATGCGGGGGGGGAAGATCGGATGGGGACATACTTGGCCTCATTGCGAACGCGCGTGCCGAAGGCCGCCGCCCCGCAAGCCGGGCGGTTGCTGGGCTGCCATGGAACGGAGGCCCCGGTGCGTCTGTGGCGGTTGGCGTGACGCGATCGTTTCGATCGTCATCACCGGCGGATTCGGCATTATCTTCGAAAAATCCTCCGTACGGTTCGAGTTTTTCGATCACTGGCAGTTGGACCGATTGCCCGATGGACGAGCAGCCGTGTGCCGCGCGGTCTTGACTGCCGGTCTCGAATCACGGCGTTCGGGGGCTGGGCGAATCGCTGTATGATCGCCTGATGCCAAGTGAGACGGTCAGGTCGATGAGCACCCTTAAGAGCCAACGTCAGCTGCGGGCACTATGCCCCTTTCGTCTGCTGCTGATCAAGCCCTCGCATTACGATGACGAGGGCTATGTGATCCAGTGGTGGCGCTCGTCGATTCCATCCAACAGCCTGGCGGCGGTGTATGGGAACGCGATGGAGGCGGCCGCGCGCGAGGTACTCGGCGCGGAGGTCGAGATCGAGGTGACGGCGCTCGATGAGAGCAACACCCGGATCGACACGCCGCGCCTGATTCGGCGGTTGCGACGGGGCATCGATCGCGACGGGGGAGGCGCGCTGGTGGGGCTGGTCGGCGTGCAATCGAACCAATATCCGCGCGCGCTGGATCTGGCGCGGCGCTTCAAGGCCGCCGATCTGCCGGTGGTGATCGGCGGCTTTCATGTCAGCGGTTGCCTGGCGATGCTCGCGCAGTGGCCGCCGGAGCTGCAGGCGGCGCTGGACGCGGGCATCAGCCTGTTCGCCGGCGAGCTGGAGGGTCGCCTGGATCGGCTGCTCGTCGATGCCGCGGGCGGTCGGCTCGCGCCCATCTACAACCACCTCGGCGAGCTGCCGGATCTGACCGGCGCGCCGACGCCCTATCTGCCGGCCGCGCGCATCAAGCGCACCATGGGCAAGCGCGCGAGCTTCGACGCCGGCCGTGGTTGCCCGTTCCTGTGCAGCTTCTGCACCATCATCAATGTGCAGGGGCGCCGATCGCGCCATCGCAGCGCCGATGATGTCGAGGCGCTGATCCGCGCCAATGCCGCCGACGGCACCCGTAATTTCTTCATCACCGACGATAATTTCGCCCGCAATCGCAACTGGGAGGCAATCCTCGAGCGCATCATCGCGCTGCGCGCCTCGGGTCTGGAGATCTCTCTGGTGATCCAGGCCGATACCCAGACCCATCGCATCGAGGGCTTCATCGAGAAGGCCGCGGCGGCCGGGGTCAACCGGGTGTTCATCGGCCTGGAGAGCATCCACCCGGCCTCGCTCAAGGGCGCGCAGAAGGGGCAGAACAGGATCGGCGATTACCGCGCCATGCTGCAGGCCTGGCATGCGGTCGGGGTGCTGACCTATGCCGGCTACATCATCGGCTTCCCGGACGATACGCCGGAGAGCATCCGTCGCGATATCCGGATCATCCAGCGCGAGCTGCCGATCGACATCATGGAGTTCTTCATCCTGACGCCGTTGCCGGGATCGAAGGATCATCAGCAGCTGATCCAGCAGGGCGTGGCGCTGGAGCCGGACATGAACCAGTACGATACTCAGCATGTGACCATGGCCCATCCACGGATGTCGCGCGCCGACTGGGAGGCGATCTATCGCGAGGTCTGGGATCTATATTACAGCGACGCGCATGTGGCGACGGTGCTGCGTCGCTGCCGGGTCTGGGGCTATGACCCGAAGCACATGCTGGCCAAGCTGTTCGCCTTCCATGCGCCGATCGTCCATGAGCGCATGCATCCGCTCGAGGGCGGGCTGATCCGGCGCAAGGTCCGGCGCGATCGCCGGCCGGGCCGGCCGGTCGAGCATCCGTTGTTGTTCTATCCGAGATTTGCCTGGGACTTCGTGATCAAGTATGGCGGTGCTTACCGGATGCACCGGCACTATCGGCGCATCCTAGAGCGTGTCATGGCGGAGCCCGATCCGCTGGGCTATACCGATCTTGCGATGACGCCGGTCGCTACTGACGAGCGCGAGAGGCTGCAACTGTATGCGGCGGTGGCAAGTGCCTAAAGACGCCCTAACAAACGCTGTGACTGTGAGCGTGTCGACAGGTTGGTTTACTGAAGCGCTTCCGGATTGAGCACCTGCATGGCCTCATCGCCCATGCCCATCACCAGGATACCGGTGGCGGTGGCGCGATTGACGATGCTGGGATCCGGATAGAGGCTGGCTAGCACGCCGATGATGCGTTTGTCGGCGTATTCGGGAAAAACGGTCGGTAGCTCGGCCAGTTTCGCGAGCAGCCGCTCGACGTGTTTGCTGTGCAGGCGCGACTTGGTCTCATTGACCAACACGCAGTCCGAGCACACCACGAGGGCATCGTATTCACGCGTGTCGCCATTGAAGCGGCGCTGGACGCGCAACGCAAACAGCTCCGGGCGCTCACAGCCGAATAGCTCGGCAGCGACGCGCGGCAGGCTGGGCGCGACGATGTCTTCGACCAGGGTCCCGAGCCGATTAGCGAGATCGCCCCACTGCTTGTTCATGCGCTGGCGCTCGCGGAGGCTTTCATCCTTGAAGTCGCGCATTTCATCCTTGAAGTCGCGCATTTCATCCTTGAA
>NZ_JBKHDN010000169.1:0-6025 GCF_046541315.1 Halochromatium sp.
TCGCCAAAGGCCTAGAGCGCGCGGGTGTCGATGACCACAACCTCGTCCATGGCAGCGAGGTCCTGGGGAGAAATCAGCGTGTTGGTCATGGCAGCAGTCCTTTCGGGTGGGAGGAGTGAAATGGTCTGCGAGGGGTGGGCCAATCAAGCCTCGGCCCCCATGTCGGCAAGCATCTTGCGCAGCTGCTTGGTCGCGGGTGTCACGATGGCGACGAAGTAGCTTTCGCGCAACTTGCGCTGTGCTGCGCCATGGGTGACATAGCCGCGCGCGCCCTGGTGGAGCATGGCGTTATGAGCGGCCGCGACTGACAGGTCACCGGCGGCCAGACGCATGCGCACCACACGAATGAAATAGTCTTGCGACGTGTCATAGGGGGTCTTGTTCAGTTCGGCGACCTCAGCCTTCATCGCCTCGAGTTCTTCGCGGAAATGCTCGGGCTGGTCGGGCAGGTGCTTGTTCACATGGCCGAGTTGGCCGCGGACCTGTTCCATCAGCGCGATGCAGCCCTCGATCATGCCGAAGGCCATGCCGGCCTGTAGCAGGATGAAGCCCGCACGGATTTTCGGGATATAGGTGTTGATCGGGTCGGCCAGCACATGAGGGTCGGGAACGAAGGCGTCGCGGCACTGCACGCCATAGGTGCGGGTCCCCTCGAGTGCCACGAAGTGATCGTTGGCCACCAGCTTCACGCCCTCGCCCGAGCCGTGGATCACCATCATCACCCGCTCGCCAGCGCGCGGGCCTTCGGAAATCTCGCTGACCACGGCGAACCAGGCATCGGGGCTGATGTTGCTGACCCAAGGCAGCGTGCCACGGAGCGTGTAGCCGCCTTCGACCCGCGTCGCCTTGAGCTTAATCGTCTCGATGCCGAAGAGCGTTTTCATCGGGTTCGACAGGCCCGTGCCGCCGAGTATCTCGCCGGTCGCCACTTTCGCCCCGAGATCGGCCTGAAGCGCTGTGTTGTCGGAGTTGTAAATGTACCAGCCGAGCGCCGACTGGCACCACATGCAGAAGGCGGTCGAGAGGCACTCCTGCCCGGCGCGAGCCATGGTGGAGATGGTGGTGTCGAGGTCGAGCGCGCCACCAGGCGCGGGCAGGTGGCGCTTGAAGGCGCCCGCCGCGCCGAAGCTGCGCATCACGTCTTCGGGGTAAAGTCCTTCGGCGTCGATCGCACGCACCAGCGGCACGAGGTCGGAGGCGGCGATGCGGTCGGCGGCGCCGAGCACGGCAGCCGCGTCGGGCAGGCCGAGTGCAGGGGCAGGTTCAGTGATGGCGAGGTCGAGGGACATGAGATGCTCCTGTCTTGGGCGATCCGGGGCGCCGACACCGGGCACGGACGGGATGGAAACGGAAGGGGCGGCCACGGCCCGAAGCGCAGGGGCCGCGGCCTCGTCTGGGCGGATCAGGCGGCGCTGATCTCCATGTTCACGGGGCGCGAGAAGGTGTTGAACACTGGCGACCACTTGGCGACATGCTGGATCAGCTCGTCGATCACCTCCTGCGGGGCGTCGGCCTCCATGATTACCTTCATGCGGACGTCGGTGAAGCCCACGGGCTTCTCGGACTGGTCGCCCGTGCCCCAGACGGCGGTGATGTTCAGATCCGCCTCCATCTGGATCTCGAGCTTCTTCACGGTGATCCCGCGGTGGACGGCATTGGCGTGCAGGCCCACGCAGACGCAGGAGCCGAGCGCCGCCAGCGATGCCTCGGACGGGTTCGGCGCGGTATCGTCACCCAAAAGGCCCGGCGGCTCGTCCACGATGTAAGGCGGCAAGTCGCGAATGTAGCTGGCATGGCGGAAGCGGCCCTCGGCGACGGTCTTGCAGGTCAGCGTCTTGATCGCCTTGGGATCGGCCTTGCCCTTTTCTATCAAGCCCTCAAGCCCGGTCTTGTCGATCGGGGCCAGGCAGCCTGTCAGGACGGTTGCGGGTTCACCCATGATTTGTTCCTCCTTCTGGGATTGGGGTGTCAGGTGTCGCTGCGCAGCCAGCTGAAGCGTTTGATCGCCAGCATGCATAGCGTGTCGAGAGCGTAGCCGATCACGCCGATGACCAGCACGGTCGCGCCGAGGCGAGCGTAATCGAGACTGTCGCGGGCATCGTTGATCGCGTAGCCGAGGCCGGATGACACGCCGAGATATTCGGCGGGCACCAGCACGACCCAGGCGACGCCGAGCGCGAGGCGGATGCCGGTCAGTATATCCTGCGCGATGGCGGGCAGGATCACGTAGACCAGCAGGTGCACGGGGTTGGCGCCGAGGTTGCGCGAGACCTTGAGCCATGCCGGGTCGATCCGGCGCACGCCCGCAGCGGTCGCGAAGAGGATCGGCCATACCGCGGCCACCGCGATCAGGAAGATGATCGCCCCGTCCCATGTGGCGAAGGCCATGACGGCGATCGGCATCCACGAGAGCGGCGAGATCATTCGCAGCAGCTGGAAGGGCGCATTGCAGAGATCACGAAGCCAGCCGATCCGCCCGATCAGGATGCCCATGGGCACGCCCACTGCAATAGCGATTGCCAGCCCCCAGCCGACGCGCTCGAGGCTCGGCGCCGACATCGGCCAGATCTCGCCGCGCTGGATCATGTCCCAAAGCCGCTCGAGCGTGGGGCCCGGCGCAAGCTGGCTGAACGCCCGCATCCCGTCGCTTTGCGAGATCAGCCAGCCGCCGAAGGCCCAGAGCGCGCCGAGAATGCCGAGGCCAAGCATCGAGATGCCGACGTTTCGCGCCATGCCTTTCAGGGCGTCGGCGCGGGCCGTGCCGGCCTCGGTCACGACGGCATCGTCACGGGGGTAGGCCGCATCTGTCACAGCGCCAGAATCTCCTCGCGCTCGAACGGGTTGCCGGGGTTGACCGAGGGGTCATCGAGCCATTCGGGGAAGCTTTCGACAGCTTTCCGCACGAAGCTGCGGTCGACCAGATCCTCCGAGACGAAGGCCGGGTCGAGATCGGCAAGGAAGGCGGCATCGCCCGAGACCACCGTCTCGCGCAAGTAGGTGACAGTCAGCGCATCGGCACTCGGATAGGGCCAGGGCTGGAAGTCGATCCGCCCGTTGCCCCAGTCGCCATGGGTCAGCGCGCCGCTGTCGGTGTATTCCGCGCCATCATAATGGGTCATCGCGCGTTCCACGACCTCGGCCGGCGCTGGCAGATAGCCGCGCCCGTCGCGGCTGATCATCCGGGCGACCTCGGTCTTGTTCTGCGAGGCGTAGATCGCGCCGCGCACGACGGCGTTTGTCACCGCCTGCACCCATTCGGGCCGGGCGGTGATCGCCTCCTCATGGGTGGCAACGACGCAGCAGGGGTGATTTTTCCAGATGTCACCGGTAAAGCGCAGCATCCGCGCGCCGGCCATCACCTCGCCCAGCGCGTTGAATGGCTCGGCCACGATATAGGCGTCGATCGAACGCGCGGCGAGCGCGGGCGGCATCTCGGGCGGGGGCATCACCATCAGGTTGCACTCGTCGGCTGCCAGCGGCGCGGACTGGTCCTGGATCACCGGCGTGATCCCCGACTGACGCAGCGCGTATTGCAGCACGATGTTGTGCATCGAGTACCAGAAGGGCACCGCGACCTGCTTGCCACCAAGCCCCGCGAAATCGGTAATGTCGGTGTGCTCGCCCACCACCACGCCCGAGCCGTTCGTGTGCGCCCAGGCTACCACCTTCACGGGGAAGTTGTTGTTGTAGCGCATCCAGATCGGAATCGGATTCAGGAAGTGAACGAGGTTGAAGCGGTTCGCCACGAAGCTCTCGATCAACGGTGCCCAGCCGCGGATCAATGTCGGGTCTTCGGCCTCGAGCCCTTCGTCGGAGAAATAGCCGTTGGCATGGGCGACGAGCAGCGCGGTCGCATCCGTGATTGGAAGGTAGCCGATGCGGACGACCTCATCCTCCTGCGCGTAGGACATCTGGGGCAGGCTTGACAGCAGGCCGGAGAGGCCGGCGAAGAGTCCGCCCTTGCCCAGCACGCCCAGCGCGCCCCGGCGAGAATAGTCGCCGGCATACGCGGCACGGGCCCATTCGAGTTCGGCGCGGCGCTGATCTTCATCGGTCATTTTGGCAACTCCTGGGAGGGGCAAGGTCAGGCGGTTGTTTCAAAAAGATGGGCAAGCCGCGCGCGCTCTGCCTCGAAACCGGGGCTGTCGCGGTGGCGCTCGGGGCCGGGGTCGAGCATCGTGTCGCTGACGATGCGACCAGGGTCGGGGGCCATGATCAGCGCGCGGTCGGCCATGATCGCGGCCTCGGTGATGTCATGGGTGACAAGGACGACGGTCAGGCCCAGATCCTTGGCGATGCGACGCACGTCCTGTTGCAGGCTGCGTCGGGTGAAGGCATCGAGCGCCGAGAAGGGTTCATCGAGGAGGAGGAGGTCCGGTTTGGTCGCCAACGACCGGGCCAGCGCTACCCGTTGCTGCTGCCCGCCCGACAGGTCCTGCACGTTGCGGTCGGCGTAGGCGGAAAGACCCACCATCTCGAGCAGCGCGGGAACGCGCTCGGGGATTTCCGCGACCCGGCGCGCGAAGCGCAGGCCAAGAGCAGCATTCTGCGCGACCGTCATCCAAGGGAAAAGCGACGGCGCCTGAAACATGACGACCCAGCGCGGCGAGGTCGCGCGGACGCGGTTGCCGTCGATGTAGACGCCGCCCTCGGCGGGCTGCATCAGCCCCGAGATTAGGTGCAAGAGCGTGGACTTGCCGCAGCCCGAGCGGCCTACCAGAGCCAAAACCTGCCCCGCTGGCACGGTGATGGAGATGTCATCGAGGCAGTTGACCGCCATGCGGCGGTAGCGGTGCGACAGACGCTCGAGCTGGACATGAGCGCCGGAAGCCACGGGGCGTGGGGTCTCGTTCTGCGTGGACAGTTCGACCGGAGCCACTGCTGCGTCCGCTACGCCGGGCGCCCTCGCCGTGGCGAATGTGGTGTGATGGGTCATGGCTGCCTCCGGTTCAGAACTGAACTGTCCTGTAGTGACGGTCGGGAAACCGACCTGTTTTGTCTAATCCTCCCTTCAGCGCAGCGACGGATAACGATGCCGGACCGCAAAACGGGCGAAAAACAGGCGGAAATTACTGCTTTATGCTTGATTCATGAGCAGGAAGAGGCTCGACTCTACCAATCTGACACTCATATGGACCGAGAATCAGATACCGATCGGTATCTCATTTGTGCAAAAAAACCACGGTCTTTGCTCTGGCGCGACGGAACGAGACCTGAGATACGAAACAGCGGGGTATCCAGTACTCCGATGCAAGCGAGCGGACGACGATGAATATCCGGACAAAACCTGCGGACGAGGCAACCCCGGCCCCCGCCGAGGTGCCCGTGGCGCTCGATGACCTCTGCGCGGGCGCGGGCACCATCTGTTCCGCGCGATACCGCTCCACCACACCCGAGCGCGTGCTGGCGTCAGCGTCATGGTTCTTTTGCCACCACGGGTTCCACGCGACTGGGGTCGATGCCATCGCGCGCCGCGCGGGCACGGCAAAGACCTCGCTCTACAAGCATTTCGGCAACAAGGAGCAGCTGATCGAGGCCGTGCTCGAACGCGAAGGCGCGGCCTGGCGCAGTTGGTTCTTCTCGGAGATGGCGAAGGTCGAGGGCACCGCCGAGGATCAACTGCTGGCCGTCTTCGACATCCTCGAGAGCTGGTTCGCCGACCCGTATTTCTTCGGATGCCCCTTCATCAACGCCCTGGGCGAGTTCGACGTGAACAACGCAAGGCTGCGCAAGATCCTCGCGGCTCACAAAGCGCATCTGAACGGTTGGATCGCCGCGCAGGCCGAGATGATCGGCGCGCGCGATCCGGCCAGTACGGTCGCGCGATTCACCATCCTGATCGACGGCGCCATTGTAGCCGCGCAGGCCAGCGGCAACCCCGCCTGCGCCGGGCATGCCCGCGATCTCGCCGCGCTTCAGCTGGCGGCGGAGACCCAGCACAAGACGCGCCGGGCACCGGCGTAAAGGGCGCTGTCGGGAGTGTTCCCGAGAACGACCGGCATTGTTGCAAATAAGGCGGCCTAAG
>NZ_JBKHDN010000170.1:0-5989 GCF_046541315.1 Halochromatium sp.
CCATGAGCGATACCGTCGTCAGAATCTTCGTCTCCTCGCCCGCCGATGTCGACCATGAGCGCGCCGTGGTCAAGGACATCGTCGAGCAGTTGGCAACGGAGTATCTGCCCTATTTCGAGCTGCGCACGGTGCTCTGGGAAGAGGAAGCGCTGACGGCGGATCGGACCTTCCAGGCCGGTCTCACGCAACCGCAGGATTGCGACATCGTCCTCGTCATCCTCTGGACCCGGCTCGGCTCGCCGCTGCCGCAGCAACCCTATCGCGGCATGACCGGCACCGAGTGGGAGTTCGTCAACGCCGTCGAGGCCTCGGCGCGCACCGGCACCCCGGAGGTGTTGGTGTACAAAAAGACCACGCCGAAGCTGGTCGACATCACCGATGCCGGGCTCGCGCGCGAGGCGATCGACGACCGGCGCCGTCTCGAGGACTTCTTCCGCACCCACTTCTTCTTCGAGGACAACAGCTTTCGCCGCGCCTTTCGCACCTTCGACAACGCCACCGCCTTTCGCGAGCTGGTCGCGACCCAACTGCGCAAGCTGCTGAACCGGCGCATCAGCGCCGAGCGACGCGCGGCCATCGGCGACCTGCGCTGGCAAGGCAGCCCGTTTCGGCCCGATCGGCCCTTCGACACCAGCGACGAGCGCATCTTCACCGGTCGCGAGCAGGAGGTCCGCGAGCTGCTGCGGGCTTTCGAAGGTCTCGCCGCCGGCAAGAGCGGCCTGCTGTTGGTGACCGGCGCGAGCGGCAGCGGCAAGACCTCGCTGCTGCGCGCCGGCGTGCTGCCCCGGCTGACGCGCCCGTTCCAGCTCGATGGGATTGCCGCCGTGCACGTCTGCCTGGTCGAGACCGCGGATGGCTCGGCCGACCCCATCACCGCCCTCGCCGAGGCGCTGTGCGCGCAGGCGACCATCGGCGGACTCTTGGCCCGCTTCGGCTTGGGCGCCCCCGCGCTGAGCCGACTGCTCGGCAGCGCGCCCGAACTGGCCGCGCACCAGATCGGCAGCGCCATCGCCCAGCACGCCTCCGGCAGCGGCGGCGACCATCGGCTGCTGCTGCTGCTTGACCCGCTCGACCGCCTGCTCGAACAGGCCGACGACGAGCCGCTGCGGCGCCTTGCCCAGGCCCTGCATGCGCTGGCGCTGGCGCCGGCCGTCTGGGTCGTTGCGCTGCTGCGCAGCGACGCGGTGCCAGCGCTCGCGCGTTTACCGGCCCTGCACGCGCTGATCCGAACGCATGGTTGGAGCGAGATCGAGCCGCTCTCGGCGGCGCGCATTCGCCAAGTGGTCGAGATCCCGGCGCGCGTCGCCGGCATCGAGCTGGATACGAACAGGCTGGGGGAACGCGGGCTGGTGGAACACCTCGAGGCCGAGGCCGGCCGCCTGCGCCTGTGGCCGCCCTTGCTGCAGCCCGTCCTCGAGGCCGCTTATCGACACGCGCTCCAGCGCCAGGCCGACCGCGGTGGCGGCGGCAGCGAATTATGGCTTTCTGGCGCCGATTATCAGGCCGCCGGCGGCCTCGGCCAGCAGGTGCTGACGCGGGCGACGGCGGTCTGGAGCACGGTCGATGCTGAGACCCGCGCCGCGCTGCCGCGTCTCTGTCGCGCCCTGATCACCTTGGAAGGCGGGGCGATCGGTCAACCCACGCTCCGCTACGGCAATCTCCAGCGGCTGCGCCGCGATCCGTCCTGCAAACGCCTGCTGGAGGCATTGATCGAGGCGCGCTTGATCATCAGCGAGGGCCTGCACGACCCGACCCTGAGCATCCACTGCAAGGCGCCGGACGCTCGCATCGGCAGCGAACTGACCAGGATCTGGCATCGGACCCGGCGCGACTGGCGACGCCGCTGGCAGCGTCCGCAAGCGGTCGGAGCCGATCCGGAGCCGCTTGCGGGCGAGGCGCGGGCGCCGTCGACGCCCGCGGCTCGAACAACCGCCGCGCTGCCAGCGACCGCAGTCGCCGCTGGCAGCGCGCCAACCGTCGATGCCGGCGCTGGTGCCAACGCTAATGCCAACGCCGGCGCCAATACCGACACCGCGCATCAGGATTGGCGCGAATACCAAGCAGTCGCCAGCTTCAGTCATCCCTGGCTGCTGACCCATTGGGAGCCGGTGCGCGCCTGGCTCGCCGTGCCCGGCAACCGCCGGTTGCTGGCGCGGCGCTTCCAGCTCGATCGCCAAGCCCAGCTCTGGAAGCGCACCAATTGCAACAGCGAATACCTGCTGCGCGATGCCGGCTCGGCCGAGGCCCTGGCCTTGCAGGAGACCTATGCCGACGAACTCGAGCCCCTGGAACGCGAGTTCATCGAGCAGTCCAAGGCGCATTTGGCGCTCCTAGGTCGCCGCCGTCTTCTGGTGCGCCTGGTCGGGCTGGTGCTCGCGATCCTGCTGCTGATCTCGGCCCTCTCGGCCGGCTTGGCCTACCTCGCCTATACCGATGCCCAGATCAATCTGAGCCGCAGCAAACTCAACGAGGCCAAACTCTCGATCAACCGGGGCAATACGCGGCAGGCCGTCGCCCTCGCCCTCGATGCCGGCGCCGAGCTGCCGCAGCGCGCGGTGCAGACCCTCGGGCTTGCCTTCAGTAGCAATCGGCTGCTGGCGCTGGCCGCCGCGAGTCCGGTTGCCGACGAACCGCGCGTGCCTGGCTTCAACGCCGAGGGCTCACACCTCGCCACCTTCCTGCCCGGCCGCGGCGCGACATTGCTCAAGCTCGAACAGGGCCGTTTCGAGCCGATCCAGGCCCTTGCCGAGCCGGCGCTCGGGGTGCATACGCTCGTCTTCGGGCCGGGGACCCTGGTGGTCGGCATCGGCGCCGAGGGGATTTGGCGCCTGCCGGCCAGCGCCGACGCCGAACCGGATTATGCCTGCGGCGCGCCGCCCGGGCTCAGTCTCGCCCTCGATGAGAGCCGCCGACGGCTCGCCCTCGGCCGTCCCGGCAGCGAGGGTCAGCAGGATATTTGCGTCGTCGATCTCAGCCAGCCGGGCCGCATCGTTTTCGAGCAAGCGCTCGCCGATGGCCCCTTGCGCAGCCTCAGCTTCGCGCCCGATGGCGAGGCCTTGCTGACCGCCGCCGCCAACGGCCGCGCGCGCCTCATCGACCTCAAGGCCGGCGCCCCGATCCTGTCGCTGCCGAGCGACAAGGCCAGCGGCCGGCCATTCAACCGCGCCGTCTTCGACGCCAGCGGCGAGCGCATCGCCATCGCCTCCGCCGACGATCGCATCCGGCTCTACCGGCGCGATGGCGAACCCATCGCCGAACTCTCATCGGCGCGCATCGGTGGACGCGATTTCAGCATGCATCGCAGCGCGGTGCGCGATGTCGCCTTCGACCCCTCCGGCAACTTCCTGGTCGCTGTCGACGACGAAGGGCAGATCGTGCGTTGGAACCTGAGCGAGGATGCGCGCGGCGCCAAGGACAACCCGCCCCAGCGCTTCGATCAGGCCGTGGTCCTCGCTAGTCATCGGCTGAGCGCGGGGACGGTGCGGATCATCGAGCCGCCCGCGCGCACCGAGGTGAACGAGAGTCTGGTCCTCAGCGCCTCGCTCGACGGCACCGCCAAGCTGACCGGCCTCCAGACCGGCAAGCCCATCGCCGTCCTCGGCCATGACGCCGCCATCGGCGCCGCCGGCTTCCATGCCGAGGGCGAGCGCGTGGCGACCTTCTCGGCGCGCGATGGGACGGTCCGCCTGTGGAGCGTCAAACCAGTGTCGCGGCTCGCCTACAGGCGGCGACATCCGGATCACGTCTGGTACGTCGACACCGCTACCGCGCCGCCCGCCATCGCCCGTGGCGAGGATGCGCTGTTGTTGGCCACGGCGGGCTTCGATGGCGGGGTCAGGGTCTGGCGTTATAGCCGCAAGGATGGAGGCAGCGGACCCACGGCCTGGGCCGAGTTTCTCGATGACGACTCGCAACGTCCGGTGCGCCAGGTCCGCTTCTCGCCGTCCGGCCGCCGCTTGGTCTCGGCGCATAACGATGGCAGCGCGCGTGTCGCCGATCTGATCAACAAGCGCATCGACTGTCGGCTGCAAGTCACCGAGTCCGAGCGGGGCGAGGTCTACAACGCCCTCTTCAGCCCGGATGGCGACTGGATACTGACCACCTCCAACGATCCCGCCACGCCGGTCCGCGTCTTCTCCTCGCAGACCTGCGAGCCGGTGGACACCGCCGATGGTTCCCAGGCTGGGCTTCGGCACGGCGGCCGGGCCATCCAGGCCGCCGCCCTGGCCAGCACCGCGGCGGGCACGCTGGTGGCCACCGGTGACGAGGCCGGCACCCTGCGCCTGAGCGAACGCACCCAAGCCGGTCGCTGGCATCAGCGTTGCCGCATCGAGACCGGCGTCGGCGCCATCGGCGATATCGCGCTGAGCCCGGATGCCCGTCGCATCGCCGTCGCCGGCGAGGCCAACCGTGCGGCCCTGATCAGGCTCGAAGCGCCGACCGCATCCGGCCCCGCCGACGCATCCCGTACCGCCGAGGATCACGACCCCCAGGCCGACGACTGCGGCCCCTTGCGCTACCTCGAGGGCCACGGCGAGCGTCTCTACAGCATCGCTTTCGCGCCGGATGGCAAGCAGCTGGTCACCGCCTCCTTGGACAAGACCGCGCGCCTCTGGGACCGACACGGCGATCCCATCGCGATCCTCGCCGGTCATCAGGATCGCATCTATCGCGCCGAGTTCAGCCCCGACGGGCGCTGGCTGCTCACCGGCTCGCGCGATGGGAGCCTGCGCATCTGGAAGCGCCCATCGAAAGCCAGCGATGGCGTGCAAAGGCTCTCCACCTTCCTCCCCCTGGAAGCCGATGCCGGCGGCGTGGCCAATGCCGTGTTCAGTCCGGATGGTCACTATGTCGCCGGCGCCTATTGGGAGAACGCCATGATCCTCTGGCGCCTCTGGGCCGAGGATGATCCCGCGGCGGCGAGCGAGCGCGCGGACTGGGGACCGGACCGCTCGGCGCTGGCATTGGTGCGCGAGGCCTATCGCTTCCGGCGCGACAATCGGGTCAGCGAGCCGGCCGGACGCCAAGCCGAGGCCGCGGAGGCGCACGACTGATGCGCCACCGCCCGCGTCTCATCGCCTTGTGCCGCCAGGCCTGGACCCGCCTCCGCGCTTGCGGGTTCAATCCCGGCCTGGCGCTGGCCCTGGTTCTGCTCGGGCTGATCGCCAGCCAGATCCCGCTGCGCGAGACCGACATCGCGGTCTACGCGAGCGCCGCCGAGCGCGTCTTCATCCTCGATCAAGATCCCTATCCGCGCCGCCCCGGCGACGTGCTGCCCTTCACCTATCCGCCCACCGCACTGGCGTTGCTGTCTCCGATCGCTGGCCTAGGCCGCGCGCAACTGGCCGAGACGATGCGCGTGCTAAACCTGCTGCTGACACTGGTGGCGATGGTCGTCATCGTCGGCGACCTGGCGCGCGAGGACCCGAGCGGCCGGCTGCGGTTCTGGGGGCCGCTCTACATCGCCGGCTTCGGCGGACTCTATCTGAATCTCCAATTCGGCCAGATCAACCTCCTGCTCCTGCTCTTGATCTGGGGCTACTGGCGCGCGCTGCGCCAGGGTCGCGCCGGCATGGGCGCGGGCGCCCTACTTGCGCTCGGCTGCATCGCCAAGCCACACTATGCACTGCTCGGACTCGGCGCCGGGCCGCTGCCGCGACTTCGGTGGATCATCGGTGGCCTGCTTGCCGGCGGCGCGCTGATCGCGCTCAGCCTGTGGCTGGCGCCGACCGGCAGTTGGACCTCCTGGTGGCGGGAGATCGTCGCCACCACCAGTCTCACCGAGCTGCCGCCCGGTCACAGCTCGCTCGCCGCGCCCTGGAATCGCAGCCTGGCCGGCGCCATCGCGCGTTTCCTGGTGCCGAACAAGTTCAGCACCCCCGTCGCCGACGATCCGGTCCTGGCCGCGCGCCTCAGCGCCACCGCGATCCTGATCGTCATCGCCGTGACCGCCGCGGTACTCTGGCGCTCGCTGCGGCGCGACCTTGCG
>NZ_JBKHDN010000171.1:0-5913 GCF_046541315.1 Halochromatium sp.
ATGATACCCAAAACATTAACTTGCGCAGTGGTCCAGTTTCGGGGGTCCACTTCACCTCGCGCCCAGAAATGTTGACCCCCGAAGTTGCGCTTGCGCTCACCATAGACCCGCGCCACGTGGATGGCGCTCTTGCCCTTGATGTAGCCCACCACCTGAGCGACCGCATGCTTCGGTGGAATCGAGATCAGCATGTGCACATGATCGGCCATCAGGTGACCTTCTTCGATGCGGCTGTCTTTGTGGCGCGCGAGTTCATGAAAAATCTCACCCAGATGCCGACGCAACTGCCCGTACAGGACGCGACGGCGGCATTTTGGAATGAAAACAATGTGGTATTTGCACTCCCACTTGGAGTGACTTAAGCTCTCAATCTTGTCCATCGGGACTCTCCAACATCGTGTGCTTGGCGGCTCACGACAGGAGTGTCTCCGATGGACTCCCGTAAATGTCAAACTGCTACTGTCACCCCGGCAGAGCCGGGGGTTTACCTGTTTTAATTACGATCTCCTCGGGCGGGATGCCGTGCACCTGGGTCAGCCAATTCCAAGCGGCCGTGGCATCTCGGTACAGCCCTGGCTCAGAGGACGAACCCTGGCTGCGGCCATAACCTCGATAGTCGATGATGAACACCTCGAGCCCGAGATCGGTGAAGATCCTGAGCGAATCGCCCCGGTGCGAGACATTGCCGGCGTTGCCATGGAAGAACAGCAGGGTGCGCGGTGGCGTGGCACGCGGTCTGGGCGCGCTCACCAGCCAGCCATGCAGCGCGACCGCATCCTCGGTGAGCAGCGCGACCTCCTCGTGGTCGAGCCCCCAATCGGTCGGTGTCGCTTGCAACCGATCATCGGGGAAAAAGATCAGCCTGGGCTGCAACCACCAGAGCAGAAGCCCAAACAGAAGCAGGCCGAGCAGGGCCATGAACAACAGTGAGGTGAGCTTGGCGAGCAAACGACGATCCTGCGCGGTTCGGGACGAGCTTTGCCGTCAATCGCCTGAGTGCAGGATGCGCTCGTACAGGTCGCTTAACAGCAAGCCGAGGTTGATTTCGGATTGATCAGCGTATCGACCTCGGTGTCTTCGAATTGCGGGTCAGCGCAGGCGGCGACGATATCGGGATAGGTGTACATCCCCGTCTCGCTGACCTTGACGCGCATGTCGTTGTTGTACAGTTCGCAGGGCTTGCCGCGCAGTTGCGCGTGGAGTGTTGCACAGGCATTGCCGCGGATCAGAGTATGCGCTCGGCTCGCTCCGGTCATGGCGAAGATCTCGCCATTGAAGAACTCGTGGCGCGTCGCTTGTTGACGTTCCCAAGCGAGGTATTCTTGCGGTGTGAACTGTGGTTTTGGTTGGCTGGCCATGGGATCAAATCCGCTCGTAGACCAAGCGGCCATTGCTCAGCGTGTAACGCACGCGACCTTGCAGCTCGCGGCCGAAGAACGGCGTGTTCTGGCCTTGGCTGAGCCAGTGTTCGGGAGCGGGGCGCCAGCGTTCGTTGAGATCGAACAGGCAGAGATCGCCGCGAGCGCCGACTTCGATGCGACCGTAGGCACGATTGAGAATCTCGGCTGGATTGCAGGTGACCCGCGCTAAGGCGGTGCTGAGGTCCATCACGCCATCCGCCACCAACGCCAGCACCAGCGAGAGCAGCGTTTCGAGCGCCGAGATCCCGGGGCGCGTCTGCGGGAAGGGCGCGAGTTTGGCGTCGGGCTCGTGCGGGCGATGGTCGGAGCAGATCGCCGAGATGGCGCCGCTGGCAACCGCCGCGCGCAGGGCATCGCGGTCCCGCGCGGTGCGCAGCGGCGGCATCACATGGGCGTTGGCGTTGAAGCCGTAAAGATCGTCCTCGGTCAGGAACAGCTGATGGGCGCTGACATCGGCGCTGGCACCGACGCCGCGATGGCGCGCCTCGGCCAGCATCTCGGTCGCGCGCGCGGTGGAGAGGCCGCGAAAGTGCACGCGCGCGCCAGTCTGCTCGGCGAGTGCCAGATCGCGCGCGACCGCGACCGTTTCCGCCGCTTCGGGGATGCCGGGCAGGCCGAGCTGGGTGCTGACGCGGCCCTCGTGCACTAGGCCGCCTTCGCTGAGGTCGTGGTCGGCCGGATGCAGGAAACTGATCAGCCCGAAGGTCGCGGCGTATTCCAGCGCCCGGCGCTTGACGCGGGTATTGCGGATGGGGTGGTCGGCGTTGCCCACTGCCGGACAGCCGGCCTCTTTCAGCGCCGCCATCTCGCTGATCTGCTGACCGGCGAGTCCCTTGGTCAGGGCGCCGACCGGTAACACGCGGACCTGGCCGCGGGTCTTGGCGCGCCGTCGGATGAGCTGGGCGACCGCTGGGGTATCGATCACTGGCGAGGTATCCGGCGGGCAGCAGAGGGTAGTAATGCCGCCGGCGACCGCCGCTCGGGTCTCGCTCTCGATGGTGCCCTTGTGCTCGAGACCAGGCTCGCGCAGGCGCGCGCAGAGATCGACCAGGCCCGGGCAGACGACCAGGCCGGTGGCGTCGATCAAGCGCTGCGGCTCGAACCCCTCGGGCGCCGGGCCGAGGGCGAGGATGCGCCCGCCGCTCAGATGCAGATCGGTGATCTGGTCAAGGCCGCTGGCGGGGTCGAGCACGCGGCCGTTGGCGATGGTCAGTGACCGCTCAGCCATGGGTTAGCCCTCCGTCCTGCTCGCTGTCGGCGACTGTCTCGCCCAACTCGCCGCCGCGCGCGGCTTGGGCGAGGGCAAGGTTTTGGGTGCCGATGCACATCGACATCACCGCCATGCGCACCGCCAGACCATTGCTGACCTGCTCGAGGATCACCGAGCGCGGCCCATCGGCGATGCCGGAGTCCATCTCGACGCCACGATTGATCGGTCCCGGGTGCATGACGATGGCGTCCGGCTTGGCCTGCGCGATGCGCGCCTCGGTGAGACCGAAGAGATGGAAGTATTCATGCTCGCTGGGCAGGAAGGCGCCATTCATGCGCTCGCGCTGGAGCCGCAGCAGGATGATGACGTCGGCATCGCGCACGCCGCTGGCGAGATCGGCGAAGACGCGCACGCCGAGCGCGTCCTCGGCCTCGGCCGGGATCAGGGTGCGCGGCGCGACCACCCGCACCTCGGCGGCGCCCAGCGTGCGCAAGGCGCCGATCTGCGAGCGCGCCACCCGCGAGTGCAGGACATCGCCGACGATGACCGCGACCAGTGGCTCGAACGCGCCCTTGTGGCGGCGGATGGTGAACATATCGAGCATGCCCTGGGTCGGATGCGCATAGCTGCCATCGCCGGCGTTGATGACGCTGACGAAGGGCGCGGCATGCTCGGCGATGAACTGCGCGGCACCGCTGTCGGCGTGGCGGACGACGAACATATCGACGTTCATGGCCTGGAGGTTGCGCAGGGTATCGAGCAGCGTCTCGCCCTTGGCGGTCGCCGAGGTGCTGATATTGACATTGAGCACGTCGGCCGAGAGCCGTTTGGCCGCCAGCTCGAAGGTGGTGCGGGTTCGGGTGCTGTTCTCGAAGAAGATGTTGGCGATGATCTTGCCCCGGCACAGAGGCACCTTTTTCACCGCTTGCCGCGCGACGCTGAGAAAGCCCTCGGCGCGGTCGAGGATCTCGGTCAGCAACGCGCGGTCGAGCCCGTCGGTGGTCAGGAAGTGCTTGAGCCGGCCCGCGTCATCGAGCTGAAGCTGGCGGTGGTCCATTACGGGGCCCCGTCCGGGCCAGCGTCCGGCTCAGCGTTCGGGTCGGCGCTCGCCGGCTGGGATGCCTTGGGCTCGACGCGGCCGCGCCTGAGCGTCAGGGGCTCCGGGCCGGTCAGCTTGATCTGCTCGCCCGGCTCGAGTTCGGCATTGAGGCCGACGACGTCCGGCTCGATCGGCAATTCGCGTCCGTCGCGACAAGCCAGGATGGCGAGCGCCACCGAGGCCGGGCGGCCGTAGTCGAACAAGACATTGAGCGCGGCGCGGATGGTGCGCCCGGTCTGGAGTACGTCATCGACCAGCACGATATGGCGATCGTCGACCGGCACCGGCAGATCCGAGGGGCGCACCTGCGGATGGGTGCCGATGCGGGTGAAATCGTCGCGGTAGAACGAGATATCGAGCTGACCCATCGGCTCTTGCAGCCCCAGGCGTTGGTGCAGGCGCTCGGCGATCCAGACCCCGCCGCTGTGGATACCGACCATCAGCGGCCGGTCGATGGCGCGCGCGGCCAGGAGCGCGCCGAGCTGATCGGCCATCCGGCCGATCGCGGCCTCGATTTCGTCGGTGGACTGCCAGGTGTGCATGGTGGTCATGGCAACTTCCTTCGGATGCGCTAAGAAGCGGAGGATGGCGGTGATGGGGCCTCGGCGAGCCAGGTCTCGAGGATCAGCTTGGCGGCTTGCGCATCGATGCGATCATCCGCCGTGTTGGCATCGACCCGGAGCTGGCGTCGCGCCGCAAGGCTGGTCAAACGCTCATCGACCAGATGCACGCGAAGCCCAAAGCGGCCCTCTAACTGGCGCGCGAAGCGGTGGACCTGGGAACTCCAGGTCTCCTCGCTGTCGTCCATGTTGAACGGCAATCCAACCACGGCGGCTTGCGGTTGCCACTCGCGGATGATCGCCTCGAGCCGCTTCCAGTCGGGACGCTGCCCCTGGGCACGGACGGTTTCCAGCGCCGTGGCCGTGCCGGTCACCGTCTGACCGATGGCCACGCCGATCTTGCGCGGGCCGAAGTCGAAGCCGAGCAGGGTCGCCAAGGGTCTGGTCGCGGCTGTCGTGTTGAAGCGGCCCGCTCAGGCGTGTCCAGCGTCGCCGCTGAGCAGGTTCAGATCGACGCCGAGCAGTTGCGCGGCCGATTGCCAGCGCTGCGCCGAGGGCGTATTGAAGAGGATGCGACCGTCGGCCGGACCGCTGAGCCAGGCGTTGGCGATCATCTCCTGTTCGATCTGGCCGCTGGACCAGCCGGCATAGCCGAGCGCGATCAGCCGGTTCGCCGGCCCCTGGCCCTTGGCGATGGCCTCGAGCACATCGCGCGAGGTGGTGACCTGGATATCCTTGGTCACCCGCAACGTCGAATCGAAGTTGAAGTTGCCGTCGTGGATGACGAAGCCGCGATCGGTTTGCACCGGACCGCCGAGATACACCGGGGCATTGCTGACATTGCTGGCCTCGGGGTCGATGTCGAGCTGGGCCAGGACCTCGCCGAGCTGGATCTCCATCGGACGGTTGATCACGATGCCCATCGTGCCCTCCTCGGAATGCTCGCAGACATAGGTCACCGTGCGCGAGAAGTTGGGGTCTTGCAGACCCGGCATCGCGATCAGGAAATGGTTGGTCAGCGACGTTGCAATAGTCATAGGGATAGTATCCAGCCCGCTCGGTTGCCTGGCAAGCCATTGCGATCGCGCGATGCGTCCCGCTCGCGGTATTAGCGCCCCCGGCTGAGCCTGTGATTCCGTTGGAATTGCCAAGGAACGACGATATCGAGCACATCGGTTTCGCGTTTGAGGCCAGCCGGAAACCGCGCGAACGGCGCGGCCAGCTCGACGATATGCACCGCGGCCTGGTCTAGCACCTCGTGCCCGGAGGAGCGAACCACGCGAACCTCTTTAAGGGTACCATCGGAGCGCACCGCAAGGTGCAGGGTCAGGCGGCCATAGAGACCGCGTTCCCGCGCCTCGCGTGGATAGTTGAGGTTGCCGATCCGCTCCACCTTGTTCGACAGGCTCTCCCTGTAGCTGTCGAAAAGGCGGTCGCGCGGCGCGGCGCTGACCGTCTTGCGCCGCGTGCCGCTGGCGTTGGCCCTGCTCTGTTGCTTGGTCTTGGCGGTCGTCAGGCTGGCCAGTTCGGCCTGGCGGCTGGCGAAGATGTCGGCGGCCGAGATCGATGGCGGCTCGGGGCTATCCTCGATCGCTTCGGTCTCGAGCAGGGCGGCGGCGTTGG
>NZ_JBKHDN010000172.1:0-5879 GCF_046541315.1 Halochromatium sp.
ATGAGCCAGGCCGCCGTCGACAAGCCCCCAGTCGGCGAGAAACGGCTGGTAGAAGGCGGGATCGCGCGTCGTCGCGCCGCGCTGACCGACGATGGCCGAGGCAAACGCCTGCGCCCGCGCCAATGTCTGCGGCAACGGCCAGCGTCGCATCAGCCCAAGGATCAGCACCGACGCAAAGCCATCGCCGGCGCCCACCGCATCGACGACCTGGATGTCGCCGGCGGGCGCGACCCGGCTCCGCTCGCCGTCGGCGGCCAGCGCGCAGGCACCGTCGGCACCCAAGGTCGCGAACACCGCCTCCAGCTCATAGCGCTCGAGCACGCGCCGGGCGCGGGTCTCGACGTCGTCGTCGGTCTGACCCTCGGGCGCCAGCACGCGCAGCTCATCGGCATTCAACTTGACCCAGGTCGCCGCTTCCAGCAGTTCCACCAGTTGCTCCTTGCGCCACCAGGGGTCGCGTAGATTCACGTCCAGGAACGCCGCCGGAGCGATCCGCCCGCGCAGCGCGCGCAGCGCGTCGGCCGAGACCGACTGCCGCAGCGCCAGGCTGCCGTGGTAGAGCAAGGCCTGCTCGGGCAGCGGCGGCAACGCGGCGGCGTCGATGTAGTCATAGGCGCGGTCCGGCACGATCTCGTAGCTCGGCTCGCCGTTGCTGAGGGAGACCTGCACGGTGCCGGTCGGATGCTCGGGATCGCGTTGCAGACCCAGCGTGGTCATGCCTTGCTCGCGCATCGCCGCATCGATGCGCTCGCCGAGCGCGTCCTCGCCGACCCGGCTGACGAACACCGGCTCCAGGCCAAACGCGGCCAGATGCCAGGCGACGTTGAACGGCGCGCCACCGAGCACCTCGGCGCCATCGGGGAAACAGTCGAACAGGACTTCGCCGAAGAGGAGCGGTGGCTGTTGATGATCGAACGGCATGGTGCGGCACTCCGCAGGCTGAGGCGATCGGAAAGAACCCGCATGCTAAGGGCGCCCGGGCAATGATCGCAAGCCGCAGGGGCCGGCGAGCGCGCGAAAACAGCCCGGCGCCCCGGCCGTCTCAGGCAAAGGTCGATACGAGCAGCAGGGTCAGCAGGAGCAGGATCAGGGCCTGGAATCGGTAATCGGCCCACCGCCGGTGGCGGCGTCCTGGACGCCCCGCGGGCACCGCCATCGCCGGGCGCCAGACGGTGCCTGGCGCCGGCGCGGCGGCGGCGGAGCGCAACAGCGTGGTCAGGATCAGGATGAGGGCGCTGGCGGCGAAGAGCAGGCCCGCGACCAAGGTGAAATGCAGTCGCAACCCGCCGCCGAGCCAGAGCCCGAACAGCAGTGCCGAGAGCAGGTGGCCGCCGATCAGCGTGACCAGCGCGCTCACCGCGTCGGGGCGCCGCCAGAAGGCGCCGAACAGGAACACCACGACCACCGGCGGCACCAGATAGGACAGCGCCGTCTGCAGATAATCGAACAGGCCCTCGAACTGCCCGATGAGCGGCGCGATCGCCGCCGCCAGCAGCATGAAGACACCAATCGCGCCGCGCCCGATCCAGCCAAGCTGGCGCGGGCTCAAGCCCGGCCGCAACGGCTCGATGAAGTCCAGGGTCAGCAGCGCCGAGGCCGAATTCAGGGTCGAATCGATACTGGACATCAGGGCCGCCGCCAATGCCGCCAGGATCAACCCGCTGAGGCCCGCCGGCAAGACTTCGCCGATCAGCGCCGGGAACACCTGATCCGGGTTCTCCAACGGCGGCAGGATCATCACCGCCATCACCCCGGGCAGTACCATGATGAAGAGCACCGGCAGCTTCAGCAGTCCGGCAAACAAGGCGCCGGCGCGGGCATCCGCAAGGCTGCGCGCGCCCAGCACGCGTTGCACGATGAACTGATTGGTACACCAGAAGTAGAACGCCAGCACCGGCACGCCGACCAGCACCCCGAGCCAGGGCAGATTCGGATCGGACAGCGGCAGGAACAACGAGCGCTGCTCGGGTGTCGTCGCCGCCACCACCGCCGACCAGTCGAAATCGATGCGCGCGAAGCTCAACAGCGTCACCAGCGCCGAGCCGACCAACAGCAGGATCGCTTGTACGACGTCGGTATAGACCACCGCCGCCAGCCCGCCGGCAGCGGTGTAGAGCGCGGCGATGGCCGCGAGCGCGAGCGCGGCGCTGAACAGGTCCAATGCGGGCACGAAGGTCGTCAGCACCAGCGCACCGGCAAACAGGGTGCCAGCGGTATCGACGATGAGATTCGACATCAGCGTGAAGGCCGAAAAGTAGCGCCGCGAGCGCCAGTCGAAACGCCGCTCGAGGTACTCCGGCACGCTGCCGATACGCGCGTTGAGGTAGAGCGGCGCGAACACGACCGCCATCAACACCAGGATGGGCGCCGCCATCCACTCGTAGTTGGCAACCGCGATGCCCCAGGTATAGGCCGCGCCCGCCAGGCCAATCAGTGTCGTCGACGAGATGTTGGAGGCGAACAGCGACAGCCCGATCGGCGCCCAACCGAGCCGCCGACCGGCGAGAAAGAGATCGTCACCGCTCTGCGTGCGGCGTGCGGTGACGATGCCGATCACGAGGATCAGCAGGCCATAGACGGCAATCACGATCAGATCGGCAGGTGCCAGATGGGTCGGGTCCATGTTGGCTCAATGCGCGTTGGAATCAATCGGCTGCCACAAGCTCTTGGCTCCCCTACTCGTAGCGAACCTCGAGGATCTCGAACTCGCGCTGGCCGCCGGGGGCCTCGACCAGCGCCGTGTCGCCCTCGGCCTTGCCGATCAGCCCGCGCGCGATCGGCGAGCCGATCGAGATCTTGCCCTGTTTGATATCGGCCTCGTCATCGCCGACGATGATGAAGGTGCGTTCCTCGTCCTTGTCGACCTCGAGCACATCGACGGTGGCGCCGAACACCACCCGACCACCCGGATCGAGCTTGGTGACATCGATGATCTCGGCATTGGCGAGCTTGCCCTCGATCTCCTGGATGCGGCCCTCGATGAAGCCTTGCTGCTCGCGCGCGGCATGATACTCGGCATTCTCCTTCAGATCGCCATGCGCGCGTGCCTCGGCGATCGCATCGATGACGCGCGGGCGCTCGACACGCTTCAAGCGATCCAATTCCTCGCGTAATTGCTCGGCGCCTCTAGCGGTGAGAGGAACTCTGTTCATTGCGGAAAACCTCATGGGTGTTGAGCGCGCGCTGCGGCGCTCACTGAAGACAGCACTCGCCCGGTGAGGCCGATTGGTCGGCGGACACCGCGCCAGCGTTTGGATTGGCCTTCTTGTCGAAGGTCGGTCGGGTAGGAGACGCGCTACGCTCGCGTGGGTACCGGACGCTCGATCGACGCGCCTTGGCGCGATCTGAGAGTGGCCCCGACCAGCGGGGCGTTAAGCTAGAGACTAACCGCGCGCAAGCGCTCAGTAAAGCGCCTGTAACCGGGTGATCTCGAGCAGTTCGCCGGCCTTGAGCGCACGACAGGTGGCCTCGGCACCGGCGATGGTCGTGGTATAGCTGACCTTGTGTTGCAGGGCTGCGCGTCGAATCGCCGCCGAGTCGGCGATCGCCTCGGCGCCCTCGGTGGTGTTGACGATGAAGCGCACCTCGCCATTCTTGATCATATCGACGATATGCGGGCGCCCTTCCTTGACCTTGTTGACGCCGATGCACTCCATGCCGGCTTCCTGCACCGCGCGCGCCGTGCCATGGGTGCCATAGAGGCTGAAGCCAAGCTCCAGCAGCTGACGGGCCACGGCCAGCAGGCGGGGCTTGTCCGCATCACGGATACTGAGCAGCGCCTTGCCCGGGCGCGGCAGCGCCATACCGGCGCCCTCGACCGCCTTGCCGAAGGCCTCGGCGAAGCTGCGGCCGATGCCCATGACCTCGCCGGTGGACTTCATCTCCGGTCCCAGCAGGGTATCGACACCGGGGAACTTGACGAACGGAAACACCGCCTCCTTGACGCAGTAGCGTGTCGGCGCGACCTCGAACAGCATGCCCTGATCGGCCAGCGAGCGCCCCGCCATGCAGCGCGCGCCGATCTTGGCCAGCGGCACGCCAACCGCCTTGGAGACGAAGGGCACGGTGCGCGAGGCCCTCGGGTTGACCTCGAGCACGAAGATGTCATCGCCCTTGATCGCGAACTGCGCGTTCATCAGCCCGCGCACGCCGAGCGCCAGGCCGAGTTCGGCCATCTGCTGGCGCATCCGATCCTGCAGCTCCGCACTCAGGGTGTAGGGCGGCAGCGAACAGGCGGAATCGCCGGAATGCACCCCGGCCTGCTCGATGTGCTCCATGATGCCGCCGATCAGCACCGCCTCGCCGTCGCAGACCGCGTCGACGTCGACCTCGATCGCATCCTCGAGGAAGCGGTCCAGCAGCACCGGCGCCGCGTTCGAGACGCTCACCGCGGTGCGGATGTAGCGACGCAGATCGGGCTCGTCGTAGACCAGCTCCATGGCCCGCCCGCCGAGCACGTAGGACGGGCGCACCACCAGGGGATAGCCGATCTCGGCGGCGCGCTCGATCGCCTCGCCCTCGCTGCGCGCGGTCGCATTCGGCGGCTGCTTCAGGCCGAGCCGGGTGATCAGCCGCTGGAAGCGCTCGCGATCCTCGGCGTGATCGATGCTATCCGGCGAGGTGCCGATGATCGGCACCCCGGCGGCCTCCAGCGCGCGCGCCAGCTTCAGCGGCGTCTGTCCACCGTACTGCACGATCACGCCATAGGGGCGCTCGGTCTCGACGATGGCGAGCACGTCCTCAACCGTCAACGGCTCGAAGTAGAGGCGATCGGAGGTGTCGTAATCGGTCGAGACCGTCTCTGGATTGCAGTTGACCATGATGGTCTCGAAGCCGTCGTCGCGCAGCGCGAAGGCGGCATGGACACAGCAATAATCGAACTCGATGCCCTGCCCGATCCGATTCGGACCGCCGCCGAGCACCATGATCTTCCTGGCGTCGGTCGGCGCCGCCTCGCACTCTTCCTCGTAGGTCGAGTACAGATAGGCCGTGCTGGTCGCGAACTCGGCGGCGCAGGTATCGACGCGCTTGAACACCGGCCGGATGCCGAGCTCGCGCCGACGCTCGCGGATGACCTCCTCGGTCTGGCTGGTGAGCGAGGCCAGGCGGCGATCGGAGAATCCGCGTCGTTTCAACTCACGCAAGCGCTTAGCGTCCAAGACATCGAGCCCTTGCACCCGCACCTCATGCTCAATCGCCACCAGTTGCTCGATCTGGGCCAGGAACCAGGGATCGATCCCGGTCAGCGCTTGCACCTCGTCGGTGCCCATGCCGGCGCGCAACGCATCGGCCAAGTAGAAGATGCGCTCGGCACCGGGCTGGCGCAGCTCGGTGCGCAGGCGGCTGATGGACTGCGGATCGGACAGGTTCAGCATCTCGTTGAGGCCGTCCTTGTCGGTCTCGAGCCCGCGCAGCGCCTTCTGCAAGGATTCCTGGAAGGTGCGGCCGATCGCCATCACCTCGCCGACCGATTTCATCTGCGTGGTCAGATGGGCATCGGCGAGCGGGAACTTCTCGAACGCGAAGCGCGGGATCTTGGTGACGACATAATCGATCGCCGGCTCGAACGAGGCCGGGGTCACGCCGCCGGTGATCTCGTTGCGCAGCTCGTCGAGCGTGTAGCCGACCGCCAGCTTGGCCGCGACCTTGGCGATCGGGAAGCCGGTGGCCTTCGAGGCCAGCGCCGAGGAGCGCGAGACGCGCGGATTCATCTCGATGATGATCATCCGTCCATCGTCGGGATGGATCGCGAACTGGACGTTGGAGCCGCCGGTGTCGACGCCGATCTCGCGCAGCACCGCGAGCGAGGCATCGCGCATGCGCTGATACTCCTTGTCGGTCAGCGTCTGCGCCGGGGCGACCGTGATCGAGTCGCCGGT
>NZ_JBKHDN010000173.1:0-5857 GCF_046541315.1 Halochromatium sp.
GGAAAGACGCGCTGCTCGTCCCAGTCGCCGGCGGTGAGATCGATGCGGCGGCGCTGGACGAAATGCCGTGCCAGCTGCTCGCGGTATTGGCTGTCCTCGAAGCGCAAGGCGGCGAAGGCGGGGTCGAGCAGCGACAGCAGCCGCGCGAAGGCGTCTTCATCACCCGAATGCGGGGTGGCGGTGAGCATCAACAGGCGCCGTTCGGGATCGCGGGCCAGTCCTTGCAGCAGGGCAAAGCGCTGCTGCTTGCCCTTGTGGGTGCCGACGCAGGCGTGCGCCTCATCGACGATGACGAAGTCCGGGCAGGCGCGGGCGAAGCCCTCGCGGCGCTTCTCGGCCTTGATGTAGTCGAGACTGACGACCGTGTGCGGATAGGCCTCGAACAGCGACTGGGCCAGCGGCAGACCGCGCTCGAGCTTGGCGGCGCTGCCGGCGGTGACGGCGACCGCCTCGATGCCGAAACGGTCCTTGAGCTCGATCACCCATTGCTCGACCAGATGTGGCGGACAGAGCACCGCGAAGGCCTCGACCTCGCCGCGGTCGATCAGCTCGCGCAGGATGAGGCCGGCCTCGATGGTCTTGCCGATACCGACATCGTCGGCGATCAGCAGGCGCGGCACCGGCAGGCGCAGCGCCATCAGCAGCGGCACCAGTTGATAGACGCGCGGCTCAAAGCCGAGCTGCGCCGCGGAGCGAAACGGACCGGCGCCCCGACGCAGGGTCAGGCGCAGGGCGTCGGCGAGCAACGCGGCCTTGGCCTGCACGGTCATCGCGGCATCCGCCGGCAGGTCGAAGCGCGCTGGCTCGACCGGCAGCTGCTCCAGCGCCGGGTCGAGGATGACGCTATCGTGCTCGCTGCCGGAGAGCGGGCGCAGCGTCAGGAGCCTGGGATGTGGGGATGGCAAGGCGACCCACTCACGGGCACGGGCGCGGACCAGATCCCCGGGGGCGAAGTTTGGGGTCATTGTGTGGATTCTCTTGCTGCGCGGAATGGTGGCATCATGACCCCGGCGCTGGCCCGTCGAACCCGACCAGCAGCTCGGACAGGACCTGGGGAACGCCTGCCGCTGGGCTCTCAGGTAGCTCGAATAGCACCCAGCCCAAGGCCTCGGCGGCTTCGCGCAGGGCATCGGTCAGGGGCGGCGGAACCGCTGCAACGAAATGGCTCCGCCATGCAAACGGGATGTCTTGATCCGCACAGCGCAGCGCCTTGGCGTCAGGCTCGGGAAGGCCTGCCTGTTGGAACGCCGCCAACCAGGGATCAGCATGCACCACGGCTGCGTCGGACGTGGACGAGGCAGCCCTGAGCAGCACCCGGCCGCGCGCCAGCTCGATGAGCAATTGCTTGGCCTGGTCACTGGTGCGGTCGATCCGTTCATGATCCGGCTGGTTGTAATAGGACAGCAGACAGCGATAACAGCCGCGCACGCAGGCCTCATGCTCGCGCTCGTGCAGCAGGCTGGCATCGCCAGCGGCGATGGCCTCGTCGACCCGGTCGAAGTGCATCAAGGTCAGCGCTGCATGCGCGACCTTGCCAAGCAGGGTTGGCTCCTCGATCAGGCGACTGAGCGCACCGGCTCCGCCCTCGGCGGCCTCATAGGCGAGGATGGCGCGACGCTCGTCTCGTGATGGCAATGGCTCACCGAGCACCTCGCCTTCCTCGAGCTGGAAGACGATCTGGATGCCGCGCATCAGGGCATGGTGCAGGGTGGCAATGGTCTCAGGGGCGTAGGCGTCCGGTGCATGAAAGCGAAACAGCAAGGCGTTCTTGCGGTCGCGCACGATCGGGACGATGCGCACCGGCTTGACCACATCAGGCGGGACATCGACATTGGGCTCTTCGCTCTCATCTCTCGCCCAGTAACCGGTCCGTGGATCGATATTGAAGCCGAGAACGGTTTGTTCCCGGCGCCGCTTGAGCCCCTTGTTGATGCGACTGATCTCGGCGCTGTTGGCGTATTGGAGGATGAGGATCGGGGGATCGCGCTCGCTGGCCGGATCGCGATCGCTGACCGGGTCGCCGTCCGAATCGCTGTTGGACAGACTCTCCGCGCGGTGGAATTCGGCCTCGGTGACCTGCGGGCGCCCATCACGCCGTGGCCAGGCGAACACCGTTTGGATCTCGAAGCCCTGCCGGACCCGTTCTTCATCGTTGGCGGTGATGCGCTCGACCGGGGCGGCTTCGACGTTGTCGATCCGCAGCGTGCGACGGATCGGGACCTCGCCGGCCATGCGCGCGTCGCAGGCATGGCAACGTTCGACCTCGCGGTCATGGCAGGCGCCGCAGTTGGAGCAGATGAAGAGGTCGCGGGTCGCCAGCTCGGTGCCGTCGCTGGTGCGCGCCTCCGGTGAGAGCTTCGCCTTCATCACCCGATAGGCACGACCTTCGTGATAGATCAGGCTGCGCGGGCCGAATTCCGAGATCGCCAGAAAGCGTGCGCGCTGCAGAAAGGTGCCGGTCTTGCCCTCCGCCGGGATGAAGGCGTAAATCGGCAGTCGGGGGAAGTTGTAGCCGGGCAGAAAGCCCTCGGTGGCAAGGTAGCGATAGGAGTAGAAATCCGAGCCGTTGGGGGCCTTGCCCTGCTCCAGGATCGCCAGCTGATCGCTGGCCTGCATCTGCGCAGCCTTGATCCGGCGCCGGTCGGCCCCGGGCAGTCCGGTCATCTCCGAGCGCGCATTGGCCTCTTGCAGCTGGGTGCGCGCCGAGTGATACAACTCGCGCCAACGATCGAAGGCGCGATCGAAGGCCTCGGGGGCCTGAGTGGCGACCTCCTTCACGAACGCCTCGGGCCTGTCCATCCAGGGTGGCTTCACACCACCGACGGCAGCGAGGATCTGATCAAGGACGCGCTGCATCGGCGCTTGCGCCTTGGTGGCGAGGCCGGGCGTGCGAATCTGCGCTTGGATACCCTCCTTGAGCGGATAGGTCTCCTGGGTCAGATCCAGGATCTCGGGGATGTCGGGCGAAAGCGCCAGTGTCGCTTCCGCGAGCCAGAGGGCATGCAGATGGGAGCGCAGCAGCTCTTCGTTGGTGATATCGAGCGCGGGGGGACGCACGACCCCGGCCACCATCTCGCTGCGCCGCTCGAAAAAATACTGGTCATGCGGTGATTGGGCCGCGCAGTAGGTGACGATGACCGCCGCCTGACCCGAGCGACCGGCGCGACCGGCACGCTGCGCATAGTTTGCCGGGGTCGGCGGAACGTTGCGCAAATAGACCGTGTTCAGCGCCGAGATATCGATGCCAAGCTCCATGGTCGGCGAGCAGAACAGCGTTGGCAGAAACTGGTCCGATTCACCCGCGGCCTTGAGGTCGGCGCGATGCTCCAAGAGACTGGCTCGGTCGTCCTCCTCGAAGCGAAACCGCCATTCGCGCCATTCAAGGTATTTCTGCGTGACCTGGGCGGTGTGCTCGCGACCTTCGAGGCCCCAATAGTGGCTGCTGCCGCCCTTGAGATCCCTGGCGATACGGTTGTAGAGGTCATGAAAATAGGCGTTTTCAAGCACCTGGTCGGTGCGGATCGCCTCGCCAGGGATCAGACGCACGGCCGCGGGCGAGAGGCGCCAACCACTGAGGTCGGTCTCGATCTCGACCCGCGTGACCAGTCCTTCGCGTTCCATCAGCTCCAGCAGGCCGGTCATGACGCGCAGATAGTCGGTCTTCTTGAGCTTGGTGCCGAGGACGCTGTCGCGATTGATACGCCGCGCAATGCGCGAATTGTGGCCGGCACGCAGGATGCTTTGCTCCTCGCGCAGCTTGACGCGATCCTTACCAGGCGCCTGCAGGAACAAGGTCGCTCGGCTACGCGGCTGCTCCTTCTGATCGAAGGCCCAGGGCGCTCTGAGCAGATTGCGGGATCTCTGCGCCACGGTATCGAGCAGGGTCAGGTCCAGGGATTCGGTGCTGACCGCCAGCCCCTCGACGAAGGCGATGAGCAGTTCCCGCAGGGCCTGGCGTCGCTTGGCCTGATCGAGGGCCCCTAGCTCGGGCAGGATCGCGCCGAGGGCCGCGGCATCGGCGGCGACCTCATCGAGCCCAAGAAAGTCGATATCGATGAGCTTGAGCACGGACAGGCTGGGATTGGTGTAACGCCAACCCCGGCGCAGGTCCGTCCAGACGCGATGGGCCAGCACCTTGGCCAGTGCGCGCTGGGAATCGACGCGGACCACGGCACCGGCATCGGGGTCCAACATCCAATGCACACGGGCGCGTTTGTTGTCGGCCGTGAAGCCGAGCGCCTTGACGACCTTGAGTCCGAATTCTTCCTCGGTCATCCCCTCCTCACCCGCATCGAGCACCGCGCGCAGGATGGCGCCGCGCAGCAAGCTGACAAAGAGAAAATCGTTGAAGTGACCAGCCTGCAGCGCGGCGTCCTGGCGATTATCGGTAAAGCCGAGGAGCTTACGCTTCTCGGTGGCGACACCGCTGTCGGCGAGACTCATCCATTCGAGCGCGGTCGCGACCAGCAGCGTGGTCGCTGAGCTGCGGCCTTCGCCGGAAAGACTCGCCAGCTTGCTGCGTTCGCGCATGCTGGGATGGGGTTGGTCGAGACAGCAGGGACAGAAGCCGAATCGCCCAGGGATGAACCAAAAGGACGTGCCGGAGGCCGAATAGCGACCATCCGGGCTCAGGGTCAAGCGCTGCGGCATGCGTGATTTGCGATTCGCCCGCAGTCGCTCGATCCCCTTGCGCTCTTCGCGCCAGTCTTCCGGGTAGCTCTCGACCTCGCCGGTGAAGGCATACTCGGGGTCATCATCGCCGGTGGGCGTCAGATAGCCGGCGGTATCGCCGTCGTCATCGTCCAACGGCGTGTCATCGATCGCACGCGGCAGAAACCGCATGCCCTGATCATCGTCGCTCTTGGTCACGACATGGACTTCATGCCCGCAGGCGCGGCAGAAGCGCGTGGGATAGAGCCGGTGGCCGGGGACATCGGGGTCTTCCAGTTGGCCCTCGAAGTGGATCCGACGCGGGCGTGCCGTCAGCGTGGTGAAGACGTCACCCGCGCCAGAGATGAAGCGATGCAGCTTGAAGGCGAGGAAGGCGCTCGTGCCCGAACCTCCTCGCTCGGTCTCCGGGAGGCTGACGCGGGTGAGGAACTGTTCGAGCTGGGTGCGACAGCGCTCGACCGCGACCCCGCTGTCGCTGGCCAGTAGGGCGACTGCGTCGCCGAAGGGAATCGGCTTCTGACGCTTGAGCGCGAGCCCATCCTCCAGGCCGATCGCCAGCTCGACCCAGACCGCGAGTGGATGCGTGCCGAGGTCAGCGTCGAGCAGTGTGTCGGGGAGCGCGTCGGTCAGGATCCGCGCAAGCCGCGGACGGACATCGGCAAGCGTCACCCGCTCATCGGTGGCGCGCTTCAGCGCTTCATCGATCACCGCGTCAGGGCCGATCGCGGCGCCAAACAGACGCGAGGCGACATCGGCGACGGCCTGCGCACGGCCGGCCTCTGATCCTTCGCTTGCCATGGTTGCGGAGGTGCCGATGCAGATCGGCGCGCCATCTGGATTGCAGCGGTTGCGCAGGCGACGCACCAGGATGGCCACATCCGCACCCTGTCGGCCGCGGTAGGTATGCAGCTCATCGAGGACGATGAATTCGAGCCCCTGGGCGTTGTCGATGACCCGGGTATCGAGCGCATCCTGTCGCGTCAGCAGCAACTCGGCCATCATGAAGTTGGTCAGCAGGATGTCCGGCGGATGCTTGGCGGTGCGTTCCCGTTCCTCCTGGCTCTCCTGTCCCGTATAGCGCCGCACCACAGGCTTGAGTGTGTCGGGCAAGCCCGACTGCGCGATGAACTTCTCGATCTCCTTGAGCTGGCTGTTGGCCAGCGCATTCATCGGATAGACGATGATC
>NZ_JBKHDN010000174.1:0-5839 GCF_046541315.1 Halochromatium sp.
CCCAATCGCCGATACCCGATACCCGGGCCTGGACCGTCACCGCTTCGGTGCCGTTGGATCGACGATCGGCGCTTGCTCGGTGATCTCCGAGCGCACCAGCGCATAGTCCTCGCCGCGCGCCTGCTGCATCATCTGCTCGGCATCCTGAGTGGTGACCCCAAGCCCGTCCAGGGTCTCGGCGGCCAGGCGCAGGCTCGCCTCGACCGCCTCCGGGAAGGCGCGGCTGGCGCCGGCGCGAAATAGCGCGTCGCAGGCAGTCAGATCGCGCGCGCGCGCGACGATGATGACCTCCGGCGCATAATGCCGGATCAGGGTCGTGGCCTCGATGCAGGCACGCGGATCGTCGATGGTCAACACCACCACCTTGGCCTGCTCGATCTTGGCCGCCGCCAGCAGCGCCGGATTGCGCATGTCGCCATAGAACACCGGCTGCCCCTCGGCGCGCCAGCGTGCCACCAGCCCCGGATCTTGATCGAAGGCGACGAAGCGGATGCCGTGGCTGGCCAGCACCGCGCCGACGGTGTGACCGACCCGTCCATAGCCGGCGATCACCGCTTGCGGCCCGGCCTCCTGTTCGGGCTGATAACGGAAGCGCTCATCCACCGGCCCTTCCTCATCGCTCAAGCGCGCGCTCAGCAAGGCGCCGAGACGCACCAGCAGGGGCGTTGCCAGCATGCTGCCGGAGATCAGCGCGACCGCCATGGTGAAGGTCGCCGCATCGATGATGCCGAGCATCTTCGCCGCGCCGAACAGGATGAAGCCGAACTCGCCGGCTTGGCCGAGCATGAAGGCCACCTGCAACGCGCCCTTGCGCGATTGGCAGAAGCGTTGCGCGAGGACATAGATCAGCCCCACCTTGATCGCGATCAGGATCATCAGATGCAGCGCGAAGAGCAGCGGCTTGGCCGCCAACACGCCCAGATTCAAGGACATGCCGACGGTGACGAAGAACACGCTCATCAACAGCCCCTTGTGCGGCTCGATACTGGCATGGATCTGCACGCTATAGCGCGAGCGCGAGAGCATCATGCCCATCAAGAAGCCGCCGAGCGCCATCGACATGCCGGCGCGGTTCATCGCCCAGGCGGCGACGAAGACTGCGGCCAGGGTGACCAGGAAGAAGGCCTCGCGATTGCCCTGCCGCGCGAGCAGATCCAACACCAGCGGAATCAGATAGCGGCCGGCGACGATCACGCCAAAGAGCATCAGCAGGATCAGCCCCAGTTGCTCAAGCAACGGCAGCTCGGTCGGCAGATGTGCGCCGGCGCTGGCCGCCAGCGGCAACAGCGCCAACATCGGCACCACGGCGATATCCTGCATCAGCAATACCGCGAAGGCGGTCTGCCCGCGCGGCGTGGCGATCTCGCCCTTCTCGTAGAGTATCTGCATCACCAGCGCCGTCGACGACAGGGCCAGACTGAAGCCGATCAACAGTGCGATTGGCCAGGTCGCGACGAAGAGGCGAAAATAGACCGCCAGCGCTAGGCCAGAGAGCAGAATCTGCAACGAACCGAGCCCGAACAGCGTCCGCCGCATCTGCCACAGCCGGCTCGGATGCAGCTCCAGGCCGATGATGAACAAAAGCAGCACCACGCCCAGCTCGGTGAAGCGGCGCAGATCATCGACATTGCCAGTGACCTCCGGACCTGGGGTATAGGGGCCGATCAAGACCCCGGCCACCAGCAGACCGAGGATGGAGCCGAGGCCAAAGTGTTTGAACAGCGCCACCGCCGTCGCGGCGGCGATCAGCAGCAGAACGGAAGACTGAACAAAGGCTTCTGGGTCCATGAACGAACGGCAGCTCCATCAACGGGCGGTTAAGACAGCAGGGGAAATGATATACCCCCTTCACTGTGTTTTGCGCTCGGCGGCGGGATCACCGAGAATCCCCGAGATACCGAGAATCCCCGCGATAAAGACCCGACCCGACCCGAACGATCGGCCCGGCTCGGTCGGACCCGGGCTGCCTTGCCGATCAAACCTGTTCCCAGCCCCAAGGACACCGATGCGATGTGCGAACTCTTTGCGATGTCGAGCCGAGCGCCAGCGACCCTGGGCTTCTCGCTGGAGCGCCTAGCACGCCACGGCGGCGCCGAGGGTCCGCATCGCGACGGCTGGGGACTGGCCTTCTACGAGGGCGCGGACTGTCTCTTGCTGCGGGAACCGCGCCCGGCCAGCGAGAGCCCGCTGATGCAGTTCATGGAGCGCCAGGGCTTGCGCACCAAGCTCGGTCTCTGCCACATCCGCCTGGCGACCTTCGGCGCGCTGGCGCTGCGCAACACCCAACCCTTCGCGCGCGAACTCGGCGGGCGCATGCACGTCTTCGCGCACAACGGCGACATGCCGACCCTGGCCGATCAACCGGCCCGGTATCCGGCTCGCTTTTCGCCGGTGGGGGATTCCGACTCCGAACGCGCCTTCTGCGGATTGATGACCGAGCTGGCGCCGATCTGGGACGCGGCCTGGGGCAAGGTGCCAGACCTATCGACCCGGCTCGCCGTGATCGCCGACTACGCGCGCGAACTGAGGGCGCTCGGCCCGGCCAATTTCATCTACTCCGATAGCGATGCCCTGTTCGTGCACGCCGATCGGCGCACCCAGCCCGAGGACGGTCAACTCCGCGCGCCCGGTCTCTATCTGCTGCAGCGCTGCTGCTGGCGCACCGCGCCCGAATTGCAGGACGCCGGCGTCAACCTCTGCTCGATCCGCCAAGACGTGGCCTTGATCGCCAGCGTGCCGCTCACCGATGAGCTTTGGGAGCCCCTGGGGGAGGGCGACCTGATCGCCCTGCGCGACGGTCTCTGCTTCGGCGCCGATGGCCGGCAGGTCGAACCCGAGCGAGTCGCCGGCCGGCAGCCGCTGCCCCTAGCCCAGGCTGGGCACTGAGCGCCAATCCCTGGAGCCCAATCCCTGGGTCCCCATCCATGCGTCGGCCAACATCCGCCCGCGTCCCGCAGACCCTGGCAGCAGACCAGGCGACATAGATCGGCCGATCACACGCAGCCGGTGGGTTTGGGCAAGCCGCCCCACTTGCAGATCAGCTTCATCGGGCCCTTCTTGAAGATGTTGTAAAGCTCCTTGGTCGAGACGCCCTGCTTCTTGGCGAAGATGCGAATCGGCGGCACCACGCCGTCGTTGTCGTACATCGCGCGCGCCTCACGAATGAACTGCATCACCTGCTCATTCATCTCGAACTCATCCTGCTCGGCGAGTTCGATCGCCAGCTCCTCGGTCCAATCGTCGCGGTTGACCAGAAAGCCTTCATTGTCCAATGGAACGGCGACAGCCATAAAACACCTCGTCGGGTCGATTGCTGGATGGAAAGTCGGTTCGTATCGCTCTAGATGGCCTCGCCACGTCAAGATTCCACCTTATACGGACCAGGGTATTCGGGCGCCATCCCCCGCGCCACCATCGACCTTCAACCTTCAACGCGCGCCGCGCGCACCGCCTCCAACACGCCATCCCAGAAACGGATGCGCGCGCAGATCGCCTCCTCGGCCGCAACCACCGCTTCCTCAAGACGCTCGGGATCATCGCCGCAGAGCTGATCGAGCATCGCCAGCGACAACGGCCCATGGAAATCCTCGTCCAGATGGATGTGGCGGTGCAGATAATAATGAAAGGCCGGCGCATCCTGTTCGGTGATCGCCATTCGCGACAGCAGCGAGCGAAACATCTCCGGGATCACCCGCTCGCGCCCCACCGCGAGCGCTGCCGCGACCGCATGCGGCTTATCCTCGCGGATGAAGCAAAAGGTGGTCTCGGTGAAGTAGCGCGAGGGCAGGGGCACCAGCTCGGAGTAGAGCGCCGCATCCAGCCCCTGGGCTTGCACCCGCTCCAGGAAACGGCGCGGATTCTCGCCATCGGCGCCGATTTCGTGCATGGCCGTGCAATAGAACTCGAAATGGCTGCTGTAGCGCGGGCCGTCGCTGCCCTCGATGACATCGGACTCTTCCTCAAGCGTCAACTGATTGATGAAATACCGCACCGACGGGTTGCCGTGCGGCATCCAGGGCACCTGAGTCGGTGCCAGCTTGCCCTGCAGGTATTTGATCAACGACATGAAGTCCCATACCGAGAAGACATGATGGGTCATGAACACCCGCAGATCGTCGATATCCTTGAGTTCGGCATAGATCGGATGCTGGTTGAGTTCCTCGACCAGGGGTTGCAGGGGCGTCAGATCGGGTGCTGCCATGGAATGCCTCGGTTGCTGTACGTCGGGATGTAACGGCCAATATACGCCCGAACCGGCGCGGACCAAGCGCGCGCCGCGCAAGAGATTCGGTATAGTAAGCCACTCGCTTTACACCATCCGCGCCATCTCATCGATCACTCGCAGGGGGTACCCATGGACCAGATTTCCGCTGTTATCGGCGCCATCAACGGCTGGGTGTGGGGCCCGCCGATGCTCGTGCTGATCCTCGGCACGGGCCTGTATCTCTCCATCGGCCTCAAGGCCATGCCCATCTACCGGCTCGGCTACGGCTTTCGCATGCTCTGGCGCGGCCGCAAGGAGCAGGGCAAGGGCGATATCACGCCCTTCAACGCGCTCATGACCTCGCTCTCGGCGACCATCGGCACCGGCAACATCGCCGGCGTCGGTACCGCGCTCGCCATCGGCGGTCCCGGCGCCCTGTTCTGGATGTGGATCACCGCCCTGGTCGGCATGGCGACCAAATATGCCGAGGCCGTGCTCGCGGTGCGCTATCGCGAGGTCGACGCCAAGAACAACCACGTCGGCGGGCCGATGTACTACATCCGCAACGGGCTCGGCAAGAACTGGCGCTGGCTGGCGGTCCTGTTCGCCCTGTTCGGCGCCCTGGCCGGCTTCGGCATCGGCAACACCGTCCAGGCCAACTCGGTGGCCGATGCGTTGACCACCCGGTTCGGCGTGCCGGCACTCGGCACCGGCCTGGTGATGGGGCTCCTGGTCGGGCTGGTGCTGATCGGCGGCATCCGCTGGATCGCGCAGGTGGCCGGCAAGCTGGTGCCGCTGATGGCGCTGGCCTATCTCCTGTCCGGGCTCATCGTGCTGGCGCTCAATCTCGGCGAGATCCCGAGCGCCGTCGTCACCATCGTCGAATACGCCTTCACACCCGCCGCCGGGGTCGGTGGTTTCGCCGGCGCCTCGGTGATGCTGGCACTGCAGATGGGCGTCGCGCGCGGCATCTTCTCCAACGAGGCCGGCCTCGGCAGCGCGCCCATCGCCCATGCCGCCGCCGAGACCGACAGCCCGGTGCGCCAGGGCACCATCGCCATGCTCGGCACCTTCCTCGACACCATCGTCATCTGCACCATCACCGGCCTGGTGATCGTGATCTCCGGCCAGTGGCAGGCCGAGAGTTCGGAATACACCGACTGCGTCGCGCGCGGCGGCGTCATCGAGGAGCGCGTCGACAGCTCCTGGATGATCCGCAAGCCGAGCACCGTCTGCGTGCTCGAGACCGCCGACGGCGCCAGCGAGGAACACGATCGCAACATCACCGGCGCCCCCCTCTCCGCCGCCGCCTTTGGCGAGGAACTGCCCGGCAGCGGTACCTATGTGGTCTCGCTCGGGCTCGCGCTGTTCGCGTTCACCACCATCCTCGGCTGGAGCGTCTATGGCGAGCGCTGCATCGAATACCTGTTCGGCATCCACGCCATCATCCCGTTCCGGGTGCTCTGGGTGCTGGCGGTGCCGATCGGCGCCATCAGTCAGCTCGATTTCGTCTGGCTACTGGCCGATACGCTCAACGCGATGATGGCGATCCCGAACCTGATCGCGCTGGTGTTGCTGAGCCCGGTGGTGTTCAAGCTCACCCAGGCGTTCTTTCAGGACAAGCGCGCGGCGGAT
>NZ_JBKHDN010000175.1:0-5822 GCF_046541315.1 Halochromatium sp.
GCAGACGGCAACGCTGGCGCTGATCGAGGCCCGGTTCCAGGTCGCCTGGCCAGGCTTTACGCTGAACGTGGATGAGCGATTTCCGGCGCGCGGTGTTACCGCCCTGTTCGGCCACTCCGGCTCCGGTAAGACCACCTTGCTGCGCTGCATTGCCGGTCTCGAGCGCGCGGCAGTCGGGCGCCTCAGTTTCAACGGCGAGGTCTGGCAGGATGCCAAGACCTGGGTGCCGACCCATCGGCGGCCGATCGGCTATGTGTTCCAGGAGGCGAGCCTGTTCCCGCATCTGACGGTGCTTGGCAATCTGCGCTATGGGCAGCGGCGCAGTCGGGGTCGTAGCGGCCTGATCAATGGCGCGGGGCAGTGCGTTGATCATGGCTTTTTGGCGCGAGCTTGGGCGATTGCGGGTCTGGGGCTAAAGACCCGCATGGGGACCAGCACTGAGAACAGACTTGGCAAGAGCGCCGCTGGAGCCAGCGCGGATCGCAACCCCGAGGATGGCTCAGGAAGAGACCGCTTCAGCCTTGAGCATGCGATCGAGTTGCTGGGTATCGCGCATCTGCTGAATCGCAAGCCGCTGGCACTCTCCGGCGGCGAGCGCCAGCGTGTCGCCATCGCGCGGGCGCTGGCGGTGGACCCGCGCATGCTGCTGATGGACGAGCCGCTGGCGGCGCTGGATCTGAAGCGCAAGCAGGAGATCCTGCCGTACCTGGAGCGCCTGCATGATGAGCTTGAGATCCCGGTGCTCTATGTCAGCCACTCCCCGGACGAGGTCGCGCGGCTGGCCGACCACATCCTGGTGATGGACGGCGGCCGCGTGCTGGCGAGTGGGCCGCTCAACGAGACCCTCTCGCGCCTGGATTTGCCGATTCGCCTCGGCGAGGATGCCGGCGTGGTGCTCGATGGCCAGGTCGCCGAACGCGATGCGCGCTGGCACCTGCTGCGCGTCGCCTGTGGTGGCGCGAGCCTCTGGACTCGCGATGCCGGTGCCGAGATCGGCGCCCATGTGCGCCTGCGCATCCTCGCGCGCGATGTCAGCATCACCCGCGATCCGGGCCATCAGAGCAGCATCCAGAACACGCTGCCGGCCAAGGTTCTGTCCCTTGGCGATGACAGTCATCCGGCGCTGCGGCTGGTCAAGCTCGAGATCAGCGGCTCGCCGGTGTTGGCCCGGGTCACCCGGCGCTCGGCCGAGCAGCTCGGGCTGGCGCCCGCGCAATCGGTCTATGCGCAGATCAAGGCCGTGGCGTTGCTGTGATTTGGCGCGGTTGGGCGGTATGCGCGTTGACAGAAATCGCCTTAGACGATGAACCGGATCGCCGGCGACTTGGAACGCCGGGATTGCCACGGAACTCAGCCGGTGATAGCCTGTCTGATCCGTTGCTTGGGGGCGACATGGCTTCGACGTGGGTCACAAAACCCTAGGTGCATGCCGAGGTGCGGGAGACCTCGTTAATCCATCCGCAAATCTATAGTTGCCAACGACGACAACTACGCTCTCGCTGCTTAAACCCAGCGGGCCTCACACCGTCTCTTGCCTGTGGGCGGCGGATTCGTGGGGTAACATCACACAGGATCGCGATCGCGGGGGCCTGGACCGAGATCGCTAAAACCTAATTCGGGATCGCCGACCGATCGCCCTGCCCGTCGGGCGTTGGAAGGTTAAACACAATAGACCGGGCTAAGCATGTAGGACCGAAGGCGGAGGGCTCGCGGACGCGGGTTCGATTCCCGCCGCCTCCACCATTTCAGAAAGCCAACTGCCTCTCAAGAGGGAATTCTTGCAACAAGCTGCTGCAGAATTGTCTCGTCCGGCTAGGCCTCAGCGCCGAAAAGGACGGTGCTATCATAGCCGCGAGCCAAACAACTGACGAGGCAGGACAGCGTGGCAGAGGACGTGGCAGGAGCGGAGCAGCAGACGCGGAAGATCGTCCATCAAGCATTACGCCGCCCGGTTGGCGCGCTACCACCTGCGCCCGCAGCTGCGCTCAAGCTGCTGCAAGTCGCCCGCTCGGAGGACACCGGTACCGCTGAGATCGCCCAGCTCATCGAGACCGAGCCGGCCCTCGCCGCCAAGGTGCTCAAGCTCGTTAACTCGGCCTACTACGGCTTTACCCAGCGCATCCCGTCGATTCATCGTGCCGTCACCCTGCTCGGGTTATCGACGTTGCGGCAAGCGGCCCTGCATCTGTTCTTCTACGAAAGCATCATCCAGCGCAGCAACGAGGGCGCTTTCGATCGCCTCTTCTTCTGGCAGCACAGCCTGCTGGTGGCCATTCTGAGCCGCGGCTTCGCCGAGCGCCTCGGCCACGAGGATCCCGATGCACTCTATGCCGCCGGCCTGTTGCACGATCTCGGCAAAGTCATCTTAGAATCGCACGGCAAGCTCAGTTACAGCGAGTTTCTCAGCACCGCGGGCACCAGCGGCAACGCCACCCGCGACGATGAGCGCCTCTTCTTCGGCATCACTCACGACCAGCTCGGCGCGCAGGTGAGCAAGGCCTGGGAGCTACCGGACATCGTCTGTAGAACCCAAGCGCTGCACCATTGCGGACTCGCGCAGAGCCATCTGGAGAAGTCGCAAGCCCGAGAGGTCGCCATGGTCGCGCTCGCGGACTTCATCGCCTGGACGCAAGGCATCGGTTCGGCGCGCACGCACACCAGTCCGTCCCTGGAACCTGAGGTGCTCGAGCTGATCGATCTAGAGCAGGTGGGGCTCGCCGAGCTGCTTGCCGCAGCAGATCAGGAAATGGCTAAGGTCGCCACCTTCTACGGACTGCACTTTCCCTCCCATTTTCAACTGCGTGCCAATGTGGTGACCACCGCGCTGACCCTTGCCAACGCCGGCAAGGTTGCGACCCGCCCGGCCGGCAGTCTGCCGCTCAGGAGTGTCACCGCCCCCCACCAGAGCATCGACCCTGACATCTTCGTGCCGCAGACACTGCGCGCGCTGCAGCAGGAATTCGCGCTCTCGCATCTGCTGCTGCTGCAGATCGAGCCGAAGGGGCGCCGCTTCGTCGCGACCCATGGGCTGCCCGAACTCCCGCAAGACGGGCAGCCGCCGGGCGTTCAGATCGTCATCGATCGGCTGGCCGGCGATCTGATCCACTGTCTGCGCGAGCGCACCGCAGTGATGATCCATGACACCCCGCCCAATCGCCGCGTCCTGAGGATGCTCGGGGCATCCGTGGCCGCCGCGATTCCGGTGATGAGCCAAGGCCGGCTGCAAGGCCTCATCTGCCTTTACAATCCCGAGTCGCGGCAGCCGCCAGTCTCCGCTGTGTTGCATGAGATCCAATGCGTCGCCGGCGAGCTTGGCATCGCGCTCGAGCGCAGCCGCTTGTTCGCGCTGGAGCGCGCCAAGGCGGAGATGGACGCCCTGACCGGACTGCCCAACCGCAGCGCCATCGATCGTTTCTTACAGGAATCCTTCGCGCAGGTCTCCGCCGGGCGGCATTTCGGCATCGGATTGGTCGATATCGATTACTTCAAGGCCTTCAACGACACCTTCGGCCATCAGACCGGCGACGATGTGCTGCGGATCGTGGCCGACACCATGCGCGGACTGACCCGCCCCGGCGACTTCCTCGGCCGCTACGGCGGCGAAGAATTCCTCTTCGGCCTGATGTCGCCGAACGCTTTGGGCATTGCCGGCTACGCCGAGCGCATTCGCCGCGAGATTGCTCGCCGCGGACGCATGCTCGAGGCCCGTTTTGCCGGTCACAGGCTCAGCGTCAGCATCGGCATCGCCCATTCTCGCGACGCATACCCGGATATCAAGAGTCTTGTCGGCGCTGCCGACAGCGCCCTCTACAGCGCCAAGTCGTCGGGACGCAACCGCGTCTGCTCGGCCTGGTCTCAGGAGTAGTCCGCCAATCCCCAACCCAGTCGTCGGCCTCGCGCACCAGGCCCTCAAGAGGAGGCCCTATGACGACTGGAGCCGGACGGCGAACCGGGTCAGGGGGGGGCAGGGTGGGCGACTTTCGCCGCCTTGAGCCGATCGATATCGCCCCCGACGCGATTTCGCCACCTGATGCAACCAAGGCGATTGACGGAAATCGTCTAGGCCGGCTGCGGCCCCGGTCGACCGTCCTCGACCACGAAGGACGCCTGGGTATGGCAGGACGGAGCACGCACCTTGACCGACGGGACGGCGCGCAGATCGGCTCGCGCCAGATCAGGGGTGACCTCAAGACGCAGGTAACCGCGCTCGCGGCCGCTGCCGTAGAGCAGATGCGGGTTCTCGCGCACCACCGCCTGGATGTGATCCTCCGGCCGGGATTGCGAGGTGATGGAGGTGCTGACGAATTCACTGGCGACCGTCTCCGAAGACGGATCATCAAAATCGCGTTTCAAGTCCGTCACCCAGAACGCATGCACGTCGCCGCCGAGCACCACGGGATTGCGTGGCTGCGGCTCCGCCAGCACATCGAGCAGGCGCTGACGGGCCGCCGGATAGCCATCCCACCCATCTGAGTAGAAGGCCTGACCCGGCCCTGGCTTTTGATCGGCCTGCGCCATCAAGGTCTGCTGCCCAATGAGATTCCAGCGTGCCGTCGACGCGCGCAGGTTGGCGGCCAGCCACTGCTCCTGGCGCTCACCCAGCATGGTTGCAGCCGGGTCGCGGCGCGCGGCGCAGTCGCGGATGATGGCCGAGCCGGCGCGGCCGGGCTTCGGGCACGGCTGCTGGCTGCGGTACTGGCGATCGTCGAGCAGATGGAGATCGGCCAGTTGGCCGTAGCGCAGCCGCTTATAGATGCGCATCCGCGGTCCGAAGGGCACCATGGTGCGCGGCAGCGGCAGATGCTCATAGTAGGCCCGGTAGGCGGCCGCGCGACGGCGCAAGAACCAAGCCGGATCATCGTTGTTCTGCGAGATCGCCCCGGCGTAGTCGTTCTCGACCTCATGGTCGTCCCAGACCACCGCCCAGGGGCAGCTGGCGTGCGCGGCTTGCAGGTCCGGATCGGTCTTGTAGAGCGCGTAATGGCGGCGGTAGTCGGCGAGCGTGATCGGCTCCTGCACGCCTTGCGAGCGCACCAGGTCGGCGCCCCAGGTCGATTCGTAGATGTAGTCGCCCAGATGCAGGAACAGGTCGAGATGATCCGCCACGACATGACGGTAGACCCCGTACCAGCCCTGTGCGTAATGCTGGCAGGAGCTGACCCCGAGGCGGAGCTGCCCCAGCGGGGCATTCTGCAAGGGCGCGGTGCGGGTGCGTCCGATCGGACTGGTGGCGCCGTTGACATGGAAGCGATACCAGTAGTCGCGCTCAGGCTCGAGTCCGTAGGGCTCGACATGGACCGCATGCGCCCACTGCGGCTGTGCGTAGACGGTTCCGGCGGCGGCCAGATCACCGAAGCCCGGATCGCGCGCGAGTTCCCAGCGCACCGGGATGTTCTCGGCCGGCAGGCCGCCGTCCGGTGCCAGCGGCTCCGGCGCCAACCGAGTCCAGAGCACCATCGAGTCGGGCTGCGGATAACCCGAGGCGACGCCTAGGGTAAACGGATCGCGCTCGCGCCAAAGGTCGGCGCGGACAGGGCCGACCAGTGCGGCCGCGCCAACCAAACCGATGGAGCGCAGCAGTGAGCGACGTTGAAGCGAGAAGGTGTCGGACATCGTTTGTACTCCACGAAAGACAGTCCAGTGGCAGCAGCCGAAAAGACCAGTACTTGCAACGGAAAACGGGCGGCCGATGCATGGGCAATGGCCGATCGTCTTAGTACGGCACCGAAAAGAGCCCGATGCGAGGGAATGCACGGCCCTCTCCGTGCCGAGCTGCACCAGTCGCCCGATTGCGACGCTGTCCGTTCGAGTATCGCAGCCAT
>NZ_JBKHDN010000176.1:0-5786 GCF_046541315.1 Halochromatium sp.
GGCAAGCGCCAGAGATCGGCGAGTCTGGTAGTCTCTCCTGCAACAGGATTTCAGACCGGGCGCTCACTGGAAGCGCTCGCGCGCACAACGGGTTTTTCAAGCAGTGACCGACTACAAGCACACCCTCAACCTACCGAAGACCGGCTTTCCGATGAAGGCGAACCTGGCTCAGCGCGAGCCCGAGATGCTCAAGCACTGGCAGGCGATCGATGTCTATGCCCTGGTGCGCGCGGCGCGGGCCGAGGCGCGCGCGCGCGGCGAGACCTTCATCCTGCACGATGGCCCGCCCTATGCGAACGGCGAGATCCACATCGGCCATGCGGTCAACAAGGTGTTGAAGGACATCATCGTCAAATCGCGCACCCTCGATGGGCTCGACGCGCCCTATGTGCCGGGCTGGGATTGCCACGGCCTGCCGATCGAATTGCAGGTGGAACGCAAGCAGGGCAAGCCAGGGCAGAAGATCAGCGCGACGCAATTTCGCCATGCCTGCCGCGACTATGCCGGTAAGCAGGTCGACGGCCAGCGCGCGGATTTCCAGCGCCTCGGCGTGCTCGGCGACTGGGCGCATCCCTATCTGACCATGGCGCCGCGCTTCGAGGCCGACATCGTCCGCGCGCTCGGGCGCATCATCGGCCGCGGCCATCTGCAGAAGGGCTCCAAGCCGGTGCACTGGTGCATCGACTGCGGCTCGGCGCTGGCCGAGGCCGAGGTCGAGTATGCCGACAAGGACTCGACCGCGATCGACGTGCGCTTTGCGGTGATCGATCCCGAGGCCCTGCTGGCGCGCTGTCATACGCTGCCGGACACTGGTGGCAGCGGCCCGATGTCGGTGGTGATCTGGACCACCACGCCTTGGACCCTGCCGGCCAACCAGGCCGTGGCGCTGAACCCCTCGCTCGAGTACGCGCTGGTGCAGGTGGCCGAGGACGGCCCGAACGGCGCCGAACGGCTGCTGGTCGCTGAGGGATTGCTCAAGGACACCATGGACCGCTGGGACATCGCGCACTATCGGGTCATCGCCTATGGCCGTGGCGACGCCTTCGCGGGGCTGGAGCTGATGCATCCGTTCTACGAACGGCAGGTGCCGGTCATTCTCGGCGAGCATGTCACCCTCGAGGCCGGTACTGGCGCGGTGCACACCGCGCCCGGCCATGGTCTGGAGGACTACATCGTCGGTCGCCGCTACGATCTGCCGGTCGATAATCCCGTCGGCGGCAACGGGCGTTTCCTCGAAGGCACGCCGCTGTTTGCCGGCGAGAACGTCTTCGATGCCAATCAGCAGGTGATCGAGACCCTGAAGGCGAACCAGGCGCTGGTGCGCGAGCAGCGCTTCACGCACAGCTATCCGCATTGCTGGCGGCATAAGACCCCGGTCATCTTCCGCGCCACCCCGCAGTGGTTCATCAGCATGGAGCAGGCCGGCTTGCGCGAGGCCGCGCTGCGCGAGATCGGCAACGTCCGCTGGATGCCGGATTGGGGCCAGTCGCGCATCGACGGCATGGTGCGCAACCGCCCGGATTGGTGCATCTCGCGCCAGCGCACCTGGGGCGTGCCGATCACGCTGTTCGTCGACAAGGAGACCGGCGAGCCGCATCCGCGCACCGAGGCGCTGATCGAGGAGGTCGCTCAGCGCATCGAGGCGACGGGCATCGATGCCTGGTTCGAGCTGCGGCCGGAGGATCTGCTCGGCGACGAAGAGGGCGCGCGCTACGAGAAGGTGCATGACACCCTGGATGTCTGGTTCGATTCCGGCGTCACCCACGCCTGCGTGCTCGATCGCGGCGCGGCCGGGACTGATCGCGGCGCCGATGCTGACTCGGCTGCTAGCGACTCAGCGAGCGCCGCGGATAGCGCCTCGCCTCATCGCCTCGCTCGCGATCCATCGAGTGCTTCGTCCGATGCCCTAGCGAGTGGTCCGTTTGGTGCTCAAGCGGATGCCTCAGCTAGCGTCACAGCCGGCGAATGGGCCGGCCTGCGCCGCCCGGCCGATCTCTATCTCGAAGGCTCCGATCAACATCGCGGCTGGTTCCAATCCTCGCTGCTGACCTCGGTGGCGATGCACGACCAGGCGCCCTATCGCGCGGTGCTCACCCACGGCTTCACGGTGGATGAGAAGGGCGAGAAGATGTCCAAGTCGAAGGGCAACGTGGTGCGCCCGCAAGAGGTGATGAAGACCCTGGGCGCGGACATCATCCGGCTCTGGGTCGCCGGTGCCGATTATCGCGGCGAGATGCGCGTCTCCGACGAGATCCTCAAGCGCACCGCCGATGCCTATCGGCGCATCCGCAACACCGCGCGTTTCCTGCTCGCGAACCTCAACGGTTTCGATCCGGCCGCGCATCTGGTTCCCGCCGCCGAGATGATCGAACTCGATCGCTGGGCGGTGGATCGGGCGCTCCAGTTACAGCAGGAGATCGTCAGCGCCTATCAGGACTACCAGTTCCACCTGATCGTGCACCGGCTGCACAACTTCTGCGTGGTCGACATGGGCGGTTTCTACCTGGACGTGATCAAGGACCGCCAATACACCACCGGCGCCGACAGCCTGCCGCGGCGCTCCTGCCAGACCGCGATGTATCGCATCGTCGAGGCGATGAGCCGCTGGCTGGCGCCGATCCTCAGCTTCACCGCCGAGGAGATCTGGCGCCATCTGCCCGGTGAGCGCGAGGCGACCGTCTTCACTGCGGTGTGGTACGACGGCCTATTCGCCCTCGATACCGGTGATGCCTTCGACCGCGCGTTCTGGGAGCAGGTGCTCGCGGTACGCACCGCCATCGGCCGCCAACTCGAGGCCGCGCGGACTCAGGGCCAGATCGGCGCCGCGCTCGATGCCGAGATCGATCTCTACGGCTCACCCGAACTGCAAGCCCTGCTCAGCCGTCTCGGCGACGAACTCCGCTTCGTCCTCATCGCCTCCGAGGCACGGGTATATGCGTTGGGCGAACGGCCCGAGGACGCATTGGACACCGATGTCGCGGGGCTCGCGGTGCGCATCCGCGCCAGCGAACAGCCGAAATGCGTACGCTGCTGGCATCACCGCGCCGATGTCGGCACCCACGCCGCCCATCCCGAACTCTGCGGGCGTTGCCTGGAGAATATCGACGGCGATGGGGAGGTACGGCGCTTTGCCTAAGATGTCAGGTCCCGGGACTTGACAGCTACGTCGAGCGCGGCATCGAGAGGCTCGGATCGAAGCGTCTTCATGGCGCATTGAACAAGGAGCACGATGGTGAACCTGAACATCGCGTTCGTGGCGCTGGCGGCGCTTTTCTGGGGCTTGTCGGGCGGCATCGGCGGCATTCTGATGGCCGATGGCTGGGATGCCTTCGTGGTGTCCTTCTATCGGGGCGCGATCGGACTCCTCTGTGTCCTGCTCTGGCTCGCGCTGCGTCCGCGCCGCAGCGGGCTGGCCAATCGCTGGCTCTGGTTTTGGTCGGCGATTGCCGGTTTCGGCGTTGCGGGTAACTTTGCGTTCTATTTCGTCAGCATCGCGCAGGGCAGCGTGGCGGTTGCGGCGACATTGATGTACTGCGCGCCCGTGTTCGTCTATCTGGTGTCGTTCGTCCTCAAGCTGGAGCGCCCAACCCTGCTGAAATTTGCCGCGATCGTGGTGGTCATGCTTGGCATCGGCTTGCTGACCCAGATCTACGACATCGGCGCGAGCGGCGTGACGCCCATCGGCGTGGGGGCCGGGCTGCTTGCCGGGCTGTCTTACGCGGTCTTCATCTTCGGCTTCAAGTACGCGGCGCCGCACGGGAGTCCGCAGGCGATTCTCGCCATCGCCTTTGCGGTGCTTGCCATCGTCCTGGTCGGCGTCATCCTGATCCGCCCGGGCGATGTCGATCAGACCATGGCCGTCGTCGCGCTGAATACCCCGGATTGGCCGTTATTCGCGGCCCTCGGCGTGCTGGGCGCGGGCTTGTCGTTTGTGCTCTATCTCATCGGCCTGAGGCAGACCGCGCCCGCCGTGGCCTCCATCGTGGCCATGGTCGAGCCGGTCACCGCCTCGCTGTTTGGCGTTGTGGTTTTGCATGAGAGCCTCGTCATTGCGCAGATGATCGGGATGGCGCTGATCTTGGCGACGGTGACCGCGATGAGCGTCTTTTCCCGCGCCACTCAGCCACCTTCCGCGGTATCCACTGGCTGAGTCGCGTCGCATCAGGAGCGCTCATCGTCGTGCCGGCGGCGCTTGGGTGGGGCGAAGCCGGCGTCGATGCGCTCGGCGGGGTCGCGGTTGTCAGCGCTGGGCTGGCGGCGCTTGCCGATATTCTTGCGGTCGCGCAGGCGCTGCTTCGGCTTGGTGGCGTTGCTCGCGCCTTTGGTTGCGCCAGCGCGCGAGGCGGGCTGGGTGCCGGCCTTGCTGCTCGTTCCTGCGCTGGTTCTGCCACTGGTCTTGCCGCCGGTCTTGCCGCGCGCCTTGCGCTGCGGATTCGGTCCCTGGAATCGGGCCTCGAGGCCGGGCAACTGACGTCGTTCGACCGCGATGCCGAGCCAACGGCCGATGGCCTCCATCTTGTTCCATTCCGGCGCCGCGACCAGCGAGATGGCGATGCCGGCCTTGCCCGCCCGGCCGGTGCGCCCGGTGCGATGCAAATAATCCTCGCCACTGCGCGGCACATCGAGGTTGATGACGCGCTCGACGCCGGTCAGGTCCAACCCGCGCGCGGCGACATCGGAGGCGACCAGCACCGAGACCTGGCCGCGCTCGAGCAGGCCCATGACCCGCTTGCGCTCACGCTGGTCGAGTTCGCCATGGAGCACCGCAGCGCGCACCTGCTCGCCGATCAGGAAGGCGCCGATGGCGTCGGCGCGGGCGCGGGTATTGGTGAACACCAGCGCCTTCTCATAGTCCTCATGCTGCAACAGCCAGAGCAGCTGCGCCTGTTTGTGCGGGAGTTCGTCGCTGAGGACGATCTGATGCGCAATGTCCGGATGCGCACTGCGGATGGCGTCGATCTCGATGACTTGCGGGTTTCGCAGCAGCCGATCGGTGAGCGGGCGCAGGCCGCCGTGCTTGAGCGTGGCCGAGAACAGGAGCGATTGGCGCGCCGGGTTGCTGGCGCCGATGATGCTGAGCACATCGGCAGCGAAGCCGAGATCGAGCATGCGGTCGGCCTCGTCCAGCACCAGGAAGCCGAGATCGCCGAGATCGGCCTCGCCGGTCTGCAGATGCTCCAACAATCGCCCGGGGGTGGCGATGACCAGGTCCGGGTTCTTGCGCAACGCGGCGACCTGGCGGCCGCGATCCTCGCCGCCGATGATGACCGCGACGGTCAGCCGGGTGCGGCTCCCCAGGCTCAGGAACTCGGCCTGGATCTGGCGCGCCAGCTCGCGGGTCGGCACCAGCACCAGCGCGCGGATCGCGCCATCGGGCGCCGGCGTCTCGATGAGGCGTTGCAGGATCGGCAGCAGGAAGGCGCCGGTCTTGCCGGAACCGGTGGCGGCCGAGGCGAGCAGGTCGCGCCCCTCGAGCACGGCCGGGATCACCCGCTGTTGGACCGGGGTCGGCTGTTGCCAGCCGGCGTTGGCGATGGCGCGCTGCAGCGGCTCGTCGAGATCGAAGGCGTCGAAATGATCGGTCATGAGGATGACATTGGAAGCGTGAAGGGTGAAGCGAGGGCTTCTCAGCGGCGGCTGCGGTGCCAGAGTTGTTCCGCCAAGAGTAGCCAGAGCGCGATGACGGCGACGGTCATCAGCGTCATCAGTGGGAGCGAGGCGACCCGCCATTCGCGCGGGATCAGGTCGTCGAGGGTCAGCGCCAGTACCGCCAATACCAGACTGGC
>NZ_JBKHDN010000177.1:0-5689 GCF_046541315.1 Halochromatium sp.
ATTGCAGTTCTAATAATCAAAGTCGCTTGAGTGGCTTCCTATACAGCGTCTTAGGGGAGATGGACGACTCAAACAGCATCAGCGGGAGTTGGTTCCCGACAGCACAACGAGGAAACACCGACGCAATCACCGTCCGCTCATCCGTCGCCCGCGCAATATCCCGCCACCCCATCAACCAGTCGCGCGTCCAGCCTTTTGCCGCCAGCCGGGCCGTCACCTCGGCCTCGGGCACCCAATAGCGCGGCGCGGGCTCCCAATCGGGATCGCCCTTCTCTGCTGGCCCGACATCGACGCCATCCGATCCGTTCTCGGCATAGCCCGCCCAGCGGTGGTCGAACTGATGGATCATCTTCGCTTCATACAACGGCACATAGCGCGCATCCTCGCGCAGCCAATCGGTGCCCTCGCGAACGCAGCCCTCGCCAGTCAGTTGCGCGGCGGTGCGGAACAAGCCGCTGTCGTTCGACATGTCGAACAATCGCGCAAACGACAGGCCCCAAGGATTGCCCTCCTTGCCCTTGCCTTCGTCGATCAGCACCGGCGCATGGCGGTAGATCTTGGCTGTCAGCTCGGCATCGGCGCGCGAGCGAAATACCGGCGCGGTGCGGGTGTTGGGGTTGATCGCGGCGATCTGCTCAGGCGAGAGGGTGAAATTGCGCTCTGGTTCGGCCCGTTGCGCGGGATCGGTGAGGAAGAAGGCGAAATGGGCGGCCGGTTCGTCGCGTCCGAGGGTGAGCAGCGCGAACTTGAAGCTGCGGTGAACCGCGGAAAAGATCGGCGCTGAATTCTCGAAATCGACCAACCGCGCCAGCCGGCGGTTGCTGGCCAGATGAGCGAAGAAAGGCGCTGTAGTCGCATCGGTCGCAATCCCGGTTGGCACGATGATCCCAGCCCGCTCGCGGGCAATGTTGGCGAACAACTCAGCAAACAGCGCATAGGTATTCACGTCGCCCGTGCCGGTCAGCGCGAAGCGTCCGCCCTCATCGCCCGCGACACGCACAAAGGCCGAGTGCGCCTCCGAGAGCCGCTTCTCGGCCTCGAACGCCTCGAACAGCCGGCGCGGCGCCGAGTCCGGCTCGGCGGCGGCCAACGCCTTGATCAGCCGATCCCGCGCCGCCTTGTTCGACGCCTTGGCGATCTCGGGCGCGCGGATGGCGAAGAACTCCTGCTCTTGCAGCTTGATCCGCTCCCAAGGCGGATTCCCAACCGCGACATCAAACCCACCGCGCTCCATCACATCGGGGAACTCCAACGGCCAGTGAAAGGCGCGGGCCGCGCGGGCGACCTCGGGCGCGTCGCGCAGGCCGGCCGGCAACTGGGCGCGGTTGAGCAGCTCCCAGAGATCCGCCGTGGTCGGCACCCGCTGCGCCGCCGCGCCGCTCGGCAGCGGCCCGGTCTTGGGCATCAGGAAGGCCGCCATGTAGAGATCGGCGGCAAGTTGCGCGCGGGCGAAATCGGCCTGTTCGCGTAACGCCGCAAAGCGCTCGGCCTTGGCGTCGATCTGCGCCAGCGTCTCCTCCGGCAGGGCGCGCAGGCCGGAGAAGTCCAGCGCCAGCGGCTTGATCACCGGCATGGCGGCCTGACCGGTGCCGAAGTCGAAGCCACCTTGCCCGACCTTGGCGTCCTTGTTGGCCTTGAGGTAATACTTGGCGAGCGGCGTGTCGTCGCCGGTCAGCGGCTTGTAGGCAGCATCGGGGAAGCCGTCCTCCAGCACCTGCAGATCGAAGACCCCGAGCAGCGCATCGCCGCAGCGGATCTGGGCGTCGAAGAAGCCCAGCGGCAGCCCCGGGTCGACGGTCTCGATCCAGAGCGCGACCTTGGTCAGCTCGACCGCCATCGGGTTGCGATCGACGCCGTGGATGCAGCAGCGCGCGACATCGCGCAGCGCGTGGCGGAAGTCGGCCAGCGAAGGTGTGCCGCCAGCGCGCTGACGGGCCAGACGGGTGGCGATGCGGCGCGCGGCGGCGAGCAGAAAATGCCCGGAGCCGCAGGCTGGGTCGATCAGCTTGAGGTCGAGCAGCGCGGCGATCGGGTCGCTGGCCTCGGCCTCGATGCGCTCCAGCACCGGGTCGAGCGCGGTGTCGAGCAGCGCCTGCACCAGGGCATCCGGCGTGTAATAGGAGCCGGTAGTCTTGCGCTGATTGCCGCGCTGTTCGGCGGCCTCGGCGGCAAACAGCAGGGTCTTGCCATCGTCCCCGAGCTGGGGTTGCAGCTCCAGCAGGGACTCATAGACCGAGCCCAGCTCCTCGGTCTCCATGGTGCGCCAGTTGACCGGGACCATGGCGGTTTCGTCCGCCAGCCAGGAGAGACGATAGAGGGCCTCCATGAAGGCGCGGTTGCGCAGGCGGGCGGTCTCCAGATGCGGCAACCGATCCGCGGCGAAGAGTCCGCCCAGCGCCGGCAGACCCAGGCGCGGCTCGCCGCTGGCCAGGGCGCGAAAGAGGATCTTGATGCCCTCGAAGCGGTCGATGTGTTTGTCCCAGGTGCTGGCACGGATGCACTGGGTGCGCAGTCGGCGCAGGCTGTAGCCTTGGGCATAGAGCGCACGGGCCTCGGCGCTGGCGGGCTGGTTCAGATCAGGGGCATGCAGCAGGTTGCGGTCCTCGGCCACCAGCAGGAAGATCAGCCGATAGACCAGGCGCAGCAGCTCGTTGAACCAGTCGGTGAGATCGAGCGCGCCGGAGTGCAGTTGGCTGGCGAGTTCCGGGTTGGCCTCGAGAAAACCGCTGCCCAGCAGTTTGAGCGCCTGGCGGACTTGACCCGCGAGCCGATCGCGAGCGGCCTCGCCCTCGCGCGCGCCGGCCTCGCGCCAGCGCTCGAGCGCGCAATCGGCGGCGGGCGCGCCGGCGGCGCCGAAGCGGCTGCGGTGGATCAGCAGCCAGAGGACGGCGAAGGAGGCGGCGTCCTCGTTGCTGAAGATCTGCGCCAGATCGGCCTCGATGTAGGCCGGTCGGGTCAGCGAGGCGTTGTCGCGCAGCAGCCGGATCAGCCGCCCGTTGCTGACCAGCCCCCAGAGGCTCTGATCCTGCTCGTTCAGCACATCCTGCAGGGCGAAGGCCGGGGAGCGGTTGCGATCGGTCGAGAGGGTTGGGCTGCGCCGATCGAGCCGGTCTTCGCTGGGCGGCACCACCACGACCGGCACGCGAGCACCGCTGATCCAGGCCAGCACGCCATCACCGGGCTGCAGATCGTCGAAGCCGAAGGTCTCCTTGAGGAAGTCGTGCAGGAAGCGGCGGCTGCGCTCGGCAGACGGGTTGTCGAGCCGGGCGAAGCTGTCGAAGTGCGCCTGCCCAACCCGGAAGGCGGTCGAGATCTCCTCGCGCAGGCTCAACCCCTTGCGGATGCCATAGCCTTCGCGCGTGGCGGCATCGTCCTTGGGCTCGGCGATCTGCGCGATCATCGCCGGGGCGATCAGGTTGCCCTCGAGCGTCAGTGACGGCCAGGCGGAGAGATCAGTGATGGGTTTGCGGGGCATTTTGATGCGATTGCGTCAATGAGCAGTCAATTCAGCGTTCGTGATCAGTCCCTTGTGTTGCCTTTGGTCTTGATCTCGGACGGCCATAGATGAAGCGTACGGCGTATTGATCTTCGATCGCTTTCATGCTGGTACGGTTGTTTTCCACGTAGCGATTCAGGTCATGGTTTGCTTCGTCATCCAGTGATTTTTGGGAGCGCGATTTTTCGCGCAATAGCTCATTCGTCATCATCGGTTTTCTCCGAAAAAAGCTCGAGCGGCGTGATAATCTCTGGCACTGCCAGATTCAAGCGCGTGTTGATGCATTGGGCCCACCTCAGTCACTCGGTAACAGCACAAACAACCCGATGACATCAGGCGGCGTGACCGCCGTCACAGTCACGCGCGCCGCAGCACCCGCACCAGAGCCTGTCGCCGCCCGCAGTCGGGCATGATCCTGGCTCAGGGTGTTCGCCCTGTCGCGCACATGTTCGGCCACTGGACCTTCCAGCAAGCCGGGTAGATCGGCGCGCGCCTGAGCGACGAAACGCTCGCGGGCGATCGGTGCGAGATCGGCGCTGGCGGGGGTATCCAGCAACTTGCGCGCGACTTCGCCCGAGGCGATGAGGGTCTCGCCCTGGAGCGCGACCAAGGCCGCCTCCTCTGCCAGCAGCAGGCGCTCCTTGCGACTGTGAACGCTGAGCTTGTAGCGGATGCGCAGCAGCGCCAGGCGGGTTGGCTTCTCGACCGCCGGGGTCGGCCAGGCGCCGACCCGGCCGATGCCGAGCCCCAGCAGTGTCTCGGGCTCCAATGAGGCCTCGACCAGGGCCTCGGCCAAGGTGGCGGTGAGCGGATGGGTGCGGGTGAGCAAGGCGCTGCCCGCAGGTGCCGGCTCCGCTGTGGCGAGCCAGATGGAGTGCGTCAGATCGCGATCGGCCAGACGCTCCTTCAGCCCAGCGTCGAGGGCATGGACATGGGCCAGCAAGACCGACTTGCGCGGTTCGAGCGGAACGCCGAAGCGGGACATCGCCTGTTCGATGAAGCGTCGCACATCGGCCGGGGAGCCGAGCAGTGCCTTGGCCTTGTCCCATTCCGGCGCGACCTCGCGTGGCTTCATCGCATTCTGGGCAAAGCGCGCGCGGGATCTCTTCTCGTTCTCGGCCGTGTCACGCCAGCGTGCCGCCATGATCTGGGTGCCTTGGTCCAGCCCCAAATCGAGCGCGAGCTGGCCCTTCTGGCCACCACGGCGGAGCAGCATCGACGCCATCAGCGCATCGGTGACCGGGCCACGCTCGTCGGGGAGCGGTACGGTGACACCGGTGGCTTTGCGGATCTCTTTGGCCTTGCGCAGGATCACATCCAACACAGCGCCATCGATGGCGCTGTCCGGCGAGAACATCATGAGCGAGCGCACCAGATCGACAGGCTGACCGAAGCGATCGACCCGCCCTTCGCGTTGCTGGTGGCGGGTCGGATTCCAAGACAGGTCGAAGTGGATGACGGTATCGAACAATTGTTGGAGGTTGATGCCTTCCGATAGGCAGTCAGTAGCGACCAGCAGGCGTTGATTGGGCTTGTCCTGATCCCTGTCATCGTCCTCCGGGGCCATGCCCGCGACCCGATCGCGGCGCTCGTCCGGGGTCAGGACGCCGGTCACTGCCTCGATCGTTAGCTTGGGGAAGGCCTTGCGTAGGCCAGCACGCACCTGCTCAGCGGTAGCCAGGTAACGGCAGAAGACCACCGGATTGGCACCTTGCTTGAGCAGCGGTTTGAGCGCGGCGATCAGTGCTTTGAGCTTGGGATCGGGTTGCTCGGCTAGGTCCTCGGCGCGCTGGATCAGATCGCGCAGGGCCGGATCGACGTCGGCACCGGCGTCAGTGCCAAATTCGGTGCTCGGCTCGAGGTCCACGGCATCTTCATCGTCGCTGTCCTCGTCGTAGAGCTGTGGCTCCAGGCGCTCGGCCTCGCTGGTGGCGCGATTGCGCAAGGCGCTCAGCGCGGCAGCCGGCGATGAGCCAACGCAGCGCATCAGCGCCAGCGTGCCCCAGAATGCGAGCCGACGCTCACGCTGGCCTTCGCCGACTTTGGAGACGACAGCGAAGCAATAGTCCAAGACGGCCTCTTGGAAATCCAGGTGCGGGGCCGAGAGTCGATAGGCATGCTCAGTTGTTTCGTGCCGGGGAAAGACGCGCTGCTCGTCCCAGTCGCCGGCGGTGAGATCGATGCGGCGGCGCT
>NZ_JBKHDN010000178.1:0-5678 GCF_046541315.1 Halochromatium sp.
CTGCTGGCTCGTCAAGGCGCCGCGCCTGCGGCCACCGTCGCTGCGAGCACGGCGCCCGCCGAGGTGCACAGCCTCGTGCTCGACTCGCTCAAGTTCATCACGATGCTGGCGTATCAGTTCGTGCAGGTGATCCGCCAGCGCTTGCGTGAGCAGGGCATCCACGACAGCTGGACGCTGTTGCGCGAGACCCTCTCCAGCCAACAGCGTGTCACCGCAACATTCCGCCGTCCCGATGGGCGCGCCTGGCATGTGCGCAAGGCGACCGAGGCAGAGGCTGGCCAGAGGGCGATCTATCAGGCGCTTGGCGTTGATCCTAGCCCGGGAGGTGTCTCCAAGATGCTCGTCTGAACCACCCCATTTTCAAGAATGGCGACTTTGTCGTGCCACTCGCCGATTTCATGCAGCGCAAGCTGATGATCTAGAAGGGATTATGAATATAGGTGTTCAAGATGGGTTAGGGGCGTCCTTGGTCGTGCGAACGAGTTGCGCGAACGACTTGAACCCCGTCCCGGAAACCCTATAAACGATCCGGCTCAAGCTCCAGAGCCAAGGCTGTACGCCTGCGGGTGTGCCGTCGCAAGCCGTCCGCTGGCGCAACTCTTTTGTCAATCGTCCGTCGTTATCGAGGGTTGTCAACAGATGAAAATCGCGCAGGTCGCTCCGTTATACGAAAGTGTCCCGCCGAAGACCTATGGCGGGACCGAACGTGTCGTCCATTACTTGACCGAGGCGTTGGTCGCGCAGGGCCACCAGGTGACCCTGTTTGCAAGTGCCGACTCGCAAACCAGCGCCGAGTTGCACGCGGTGGTGCCCGAGGCCCTGCGGTTGGGGCGCGAACGCCGCGATCCGCTCGCCTGGCACATGCTCGAGATCGCCGATGTGGCGCGGCTGGCCGGCAAGTTCGACGTGGTGCACTTCCACCTTGATTATCTGCACTTCCCGCTCTGGCGCCATCTACAGACGCCGCAGCTGACCACCCTGCACGGTCGCCTGGACCTGCCCGACCTGGCCCCGCTGTTCACCGAGTTCCGCGACATGGCCGTGGCCTCGATCTCCGACCATCAGCGCGAGCCGCTGCCGACCGCGCGCTGGCTGGGGACCGTTTACAACGGATTGCCCTCCGACCTCTACGACTTCCAGCCGCAGCCGGGCGACTATCTCGCCTTCCTCGGGCGCATGTCGCCGGAGAAGGGACCCGAGACCGCGATCGAGATCGCGCTGCGGGTCGGGATGCCGTTGCGCATGGCGGCCAAGGTCGACCCGGTCGACCGGGAGTACTTCGAGGCGCGCATCCGCCCCTGGCTGGAACATCCGCTGATCGAGTTCATCGGCGAGGTCGACGAGGTCGGCAAGAACGCGCTGCTCGGTGGCGCGCGCGCGCTGCTGTTCCCGATCGCCTGGCCGGAGCCGTTCGGATTGGTCATGACCGAGGCCATGGCCTGCGGCACGCCGGTGATCGCCTTCCGCCAAGGCTCGGTGCCCGAGGTGATGGCCGAGGGCGTGACCGGCTTCATCGTCGAGGACCTCGACGCCGCCGTCGCTGCGGTCGGTCGTCTCGATCGGATCGATCGTGGCGACTGCCGGCGCCACTTCGAGCAGCACTTCAGCGCCGAGCGCATGGCCCAGGGCTATGTCGACCTCTACCATTCGCTGATCGCCTCGACGGGCGCCGCGGTCGACGACCGTCGCCCGACCCGTGCGGCAGAGCGCCTGCGAGAACCGGTGCCAGACCGGGCAGCCGATCGGGCGCCGGAGCGTATCCCGACCGCGCCGCATCATCGACCGATCATCGGGCGCCAGCCGCTATCCTCGTTGCGCGCTGCAACCCTGGCCGGTGAGCGTTTCGTCAGCGACGGTCCGCTCGATGACTGGAGCGGTCGCGATGGATGATGCGATTCGCATCCAGGATCGCTGGTACATCCCGGTCACCTCGCCGCGTGCGGACGATCGCACGCGGGTGTTGAAGTCGGCCGATGGCTTTGCGGTCTTCAGTCGGCATGGCGACATCGCTCGGGTCGGTCTTGGCGAGCAGGGGCTCTATTACCTCGGCACCCGTCATCTCTCCGAATGGCGGTTGTTGATCGATGAGCGCGAGCCGCTGTTGCTGAATTCGACCGTGCAGCTCGATAACACCCGGCTAGCGGTCGATCAGACCACGGTCGACCTCTATCAGCGCGGCGAGATGGCGCTGCCACAGGATCGGTTGCACCTGCGCCGGGAGCTGGCGATGCATGATTGCGCGCTGACGGAGCGTCTACAGATCGTCAACTACCACGATGCCGCGCTGCGCCTCGATCTTCAGTACTGCTTCGAGGCCGACTTTCGCGATCTGTTCGAGGTGCGCGGCGAGCGCCGCGCCCGCCGTGGCGCGCTGCAAGAGGCGCAGCTGGAGACCACGGCGGTGGTGCTGGGCTATCAAGGGCTCGATGGGATCAGACGCCGCACCCGCATCGGCTTTGACCGGCCACCGGATGCCCTGAGCGCCCAGCGCGCCCACTTCCGGCTCGCCCTTGAGCCGGGTGCGCGCTGGACGCTCGAGACCATGATCGCCTGCGCGAGCGGCGAGGCCTTCTTCTGCGGCAGCGATCATCGGCACTCGGTCGAGGCCGTCGATCGCGAGGTCGCCGAGGATCGGGCCTCGCGCGCCGAGGTCTTCACCGATAACGAGCAGTTCAACGATTGGCTCAATCGCTCGGCGGCCGATCTGCAGATGCTCTGCACCGAGACCCGACATGGGCGCTATCCCTATGCTGGCGTGCCCTGGTTCTCGACCCCGTTCGGTCGCGACGGGCTGATCACCGCGCTACAGATGCTGTGGTCGCAGCCGAGCCTGGCGGCGGGCGTGCTGCGCTTCCTCGCCGCGACCCAGGCCGAGCACGAGGATCCGGCCAGCGAGGCCGAGCCGGGCAAGATCATCCACGAGATGCGCGAGGGCGAGATGGCCGCGCTCGGCGAGGTGCCGTTTCGGCGCTATTACGGCACGGTCGATGCGACGCCGCTGTTCGTGATGCTCGCCGGTCGCTATCGCCAGCGCACCGGCGATGATGCGCTGATCGAGACGCTGTGGCCGAATCTGCTGCGGGCGCTCGGCTGGATCGAGCGTCAGCTCGAACAGTACAGCCTGCTGGTGTACGCGCGCTATGGTCAGCGCGGCCTGCTGCAGCAGGGCTGGAAGGATTCCGACGACTCCGTGTTCGACCACAGCGGCCGCCTAGCGGTGCCACCGATCGCGCTCTGCGAGGTGCAGGGCTATGCCATCGAGGCGCTGCGGCAGGCGGCGGTGTTGGCCGAACTGCGGGGCGAGCCGGCACGCACGCGGCACTGGCTGGAGCTGGCCGAACGTCTGGTCGAGCAGCTGGAGACGCGCTTCTGGGTCGAGTCGCTCGGCACCTATGCGATCGCGCTCGATGGCCGAGGCCAGCCGTGCGCGGTACGCAGTTCGAACCCGGCGCATCTGCTCTGGAACCACGCCATCAGTGGCGAGCGCGCGGCGCGCGTCGCCCAGGGACTGGTGTCGCCGGCGGCCTTCAATGGCTGGGGGCTGCGCACCCTGTTCGCGGGCGAGCCGCGTTACAACCCGATGTCCTATCACAACGGCTCGGTGTGGCCGCACGACACCGCGATCGCCGCCGCCGGCTTGGCGCAGAACGGCTTTCACGAGGCGGCACTGACGCTGATCGAGGGTCTGTTCAACGCGGCGATCCACTTCGATCTGCATCGGCTACCGGAGCTGTTCTGCGGCTTCGACCGTCAGCCCGGCCAGGCGCCGACCCATTATCCGGTGGCCTGCGCGCCGCAGGCGTGGGCGAGCGGGGCGGTGTTCATGGCGGTGCAGGCGATGCTCGGGTTGGCGTTCGAGCCCGAACATGCGCGCATTCATCTACGCCGGCCACGCTTGCCGAGCTACCTCAACTGGCTCAAGGTGCGCGGCCTGCGGTATGGTAACGCCGAGATCGATCTTCACGTCCATCGCTATGGCGAGGAGATCGCGACCAGTGTCGAGCGCCGAGTCGGGGAGATCGAACTCGTGGTCTCGGTCTGAGGCAACAGGGATCTTCAATATGGCCGCTCGATCGTCGCATTGACATTCCGAACCCAAGCGTGCTTCGCTTAAAGAAGACGTCGTCTGGAGTAGAGACCATGCCCGATCAGACCAAGACGCCGCATATCGCGATCGTTCCAGGAACCGCCGGCGGACAAGCGCATATTGCAGGCCGTCGCAACAAGGTCCGCGACATCGTGTTCCAGCACGAGCACCTTGGTCGACAGGCCGATGAGATCGCGAGCGAGCTGGATCTCGGTCTCGCACAGGTGTATGCCGCCTTAGCGTACTACTTTGATCACCGGCCCGAGATCGAGTCGGACATCGCTGATCGGGATGCCTTCATTGCGGCGATGCGCCAGCGGACAGTGTCCTTGTTGTCGACCAAGGTTGCCGATGCCGCGAATGGCTGAGAGTCGGTTTTACGCGGACGAGCATATTCCAAAAGCGGTCATCCATGGGCTTCGGCAGCGCGGGATCGCGATCATTACCGTGGCTGACGCGGCCTTGATGGATGCTTGTGACCTTGCTCATCTGGGCTGGAGCTTCTCGATCACCTGCGGGGTATCGGCCCTTGTCGTGCGGAGGAGTTGGTGGCTCAGTTGCCGACCGCAAACGATCCGGCGGTGTTTGCCCAGCATCCGAAGGGACTCGAAACACTTGGCTTGCTCAAGCGTCACGAGGGTGGAACGCTATTCATCCCCTTTACCTCCATCGAGATGATCTTGCGGCTGGTACAGGCTGCTTAGCTTTGGCCGGAGTCGGATCCGCATCTGGCATGGACCGATCAAGACAAAGGCACCGAGCATTTCCGATGCATGGTGCTCAATCGCCTGGACGAGGATTGCTGCCTTCCGGTGGGGACTGATGCCTGCGAGACGATATAAGATTACGCCAGCATTGACGAGCTGTTGCCGAAAAACCAGCTCGCCGAAATCTTTGCCTGATGTGAGGACCATCGCCTCATCGGCATTTGCGAGAGCAAGCACTGAACTGACCGATCGTCAATCCCTGGGTCCAACTCCAACACGTAGCGCACCTGATGGCCTGCGTTCCTGAGCGCGGTCACGATGACTGCATCAACATTCTCGTCCGCGAGGAGCTTCATCGGATCGATGCGGCTTGACAGTTAGGCAGCGTCGGCATCGATGGGGTAGAACTTATCTCCACGCATCGATTCCGCAGCGAAACGGAGGGCGTCTAAGATATCTTGCTGTGTCAGGCGAGGTTGAGCTTCGATGATCTGAGCTTCGGACTCGCCGGCACCGAGACGCTCTAGGATCGACTCGACGGTAATCCGGGTTCCTGCGATCCGGGGCTTTCCTATCATGACATCTGGATTTGCTGTGATTGGCATGTGCAGAATGCGTTTCATGTGGCTAAGCAGTGGCTTTGATGAATCATAGCCTCGGTGCGAGGATAGGATCAAAGTCGTTTCAGCTCTGGTTGAAAGGTCATGTCGGCCGCCTGATCTCGATGCTGTCTCTGATCGTGGATAGGATCGCTCTGACGACTTCTCCAACGCAAGTCTTCCGTCGATGTTCAGATGTGATGGCCCGTCACCCCACCAACTGCCCCACCACCGTCCCGACCTGCTCGATGCGCTTGGCCGGGTCGCCCATCTCCATGCTGAACC
>NZ_JBKHDN010000179.1:0-5630 GCF_046541315.1 Halochromatium sp.
GGACCACCAGCCATCATCGCTGCCGGCTGCCGTCGGCCTGATTTCACCTGAAAAAGTGAGCTGCATCAGACTCTTAGAGATGGTGCCGAGGAGAGGACTTGAACCTCCACCTGGTTTCCCAGACATGGACCTGAACCATGCGCGTCTACCAATTCCGCCACCTCGGCAGGGTGCGGTGTCGACGGCTGAAACCGTGACAAGCCCATAAGCTTAGAGAGACAGGATGGGCTTGTCAACGGTAAACTAACGGATTCTATGGCCGCAACAAGGGTACAGCGTGGCACGACGAAAAAAGGCTCAATCCGCTCGGGATCTCGATCCGCATCGGCAACGGGAAGCGAAAAAATACGACAACCCGATTCCCAGTCGGGAGTTCATCCTCGAAACGCTCACCGAGCATGCCGCCCCAGCCGACTTCGACGAAGTCGCTTCGTTGCTCGGACTCTCCAGCGATGAGGATCGCGTGGCACTGGAACGCCGGCTCGGCGCCATGGTGCGCGACGGCCAGTTGCTGCGCAATCGCCGCGAGGCCTTCTGCCTGGTCAACAAGCGCGATCTGGTGGCGGGCCGGGTGATCGGCCATCCGGACGGCTTCGGCTTCGTCAAGCCGGACGACGGCGGCGACGATCTCTATCTCTATCCGAAGGAGATGCGCGCGTTGTTCCACGGTGATCGGATCGTCGCGCGGGTGACCGGCAAGGATCGACGCGGCCGGCTCGAGGGCGCCGTGGTCGAGATCCTCGAACGCAGCACCACGAGCGTGGTCGGGCGGCTGTATTCCGAAAGCGGCGTCGGCTTCGTGGTGCCGGACAACAAGCGCCTGACGCACGACGTGATCATCCCGAGCGACCGCCTCGGCGGTGCTGAGCAGGGGCAGATCGTGGTCGCCGAGATCACCGATCAGCCGACCAAGCGCACCCAGCCGATCGGCCGGGTCGCCGAGGTGCTCGGCGAGCACATGGCCGCCGGCATGGAGACCGATATCTCGATCCGCGCGCACGATCTGCCGGTGCACTGGCCGCCCGCGGTCGAACAGGCGATCAGCGCCTTTGGCGAGGAGGTGCCGGAGGCGGCGAAGGCCGATCGCACCGATCTGCGCGCGCTGCCGCTGGTGACCATCGACGGCGCCGACGCGCGCGATTTCGATGACGCGGTCTATTGCGAGCGCAAGCCCAAGGGCTGGAAGCTGCTGGTCTGCATCGCCGATGTCTCGGCCTATGTGACGCCGGACAGCGCCCTGGATCGGGAGGCCTTCGAGCGCGGTAACTCGGTCTACTTCCCGGATCGGGTGATTCCGATGTTGCCGGAGGTGCTCTCCAACGGCCTCTGCTCGTTGAACCCGAAGGTCGATCGCCTGTGCATGGCCTGCGAGCTCTATGTGAGTCGCGATGGCAAGGTCACGCGCACACGCTTCTTCGAGGGAGTGATGCGCTCGCACGCGCGCCTGACCTATGAGCAGGTGGCGACCCTGCTCGACGACAGCGAGGGCGCGCTCAGCGAGCAATACGCCGAGGTGCTGCCGCATTTGCACGAGCTGTACGCGATGTATCAGGCGCTGCTCGAGGCGCGCGCCGCGCGGGGCGCGATCGACTTCGATACCGTCGAGACCAAGTTCGTGATCGACGACGCCGGGCGCATCGCCAGTATCGAGCCGACGGTGCGCAACGACGCGCATCGCATCATCGAGGAGTGCATGCTGGCCGCGAACGTCGCCGCCGCGCGGCTGTTCCAGCGCAAGAAGATGCCGGCGCTGTACCGCATCCACGAGACACCGAAGGAGGAGAAGCTCTCCGACCTGCGCGACTTCCTCGCCGAACTGGGCCTGAACCTGCCCGGCGGCAACAAGCCGACGGCCAAGGATTACGGCACGCTGCTCGACGCGGTCCGTGGGCGCCCGGATTTCCACCTGATCCAGACCGTGCTGCTGCGCTCGATGCAGCAGGCGATGTACAGCTCCGATAACGTCGGGCACTTTGGGCTGGCCTATGACGCTTACACCCACTTCACCTCGCCGATCCGCCGTTATCCGGACCTCATCGTCCATCGCATCATCAAGCACATCCTTGCTGGCGGCACCGCGGCCGATCTCGAGTATTCGAAGCCCGAGTTGCAGCAGGTCGGCGAACACTGTTCGGGCACCGAACGTCGCGCCGACGAGGCGACGCGCGATGTCGAACATTGGCTCAAGTGCGAGTTCATGCGCGATAAGCTCGGCGAGGAGTTCGATGGCACCATCACCAGCGTGCAGGGCTTTGGGCTGTTCGTCGAACTGGACGGGGTCTATGTCGATGGGCTGGTGCACATCACCGCGCTCGATAACGACTACTATCACTTCGATCCGGTCGGGCATCGGCTGACCGGCGAGCGCACCGGTCAGGTCTATCGGCTCGGTGATCGGCTGCGGGTCAAGGTCGCGGCGGTGAACCTCGAGGATCGCAAGATCGATTTCGTGCTGGCCAAGCCCATTGTCGACACATCGCCGAAGAAGCGTTCGCGTTCAAGGCGCCGTAAGAAGCCGGCGGCTTAGGGGCCGCCGATGAACAGTCGGTCGAAGACGGCAGTGACGGTCGGCATCAACAGCGTGCGCAGTGCGCTGAAGTTTGGCGCCGAGGGCGTTGCGGAGCTTTGGCTTGACCACGGCCGTCGCGACCGTCGCCTCGCCGAGCTGGCCGCCTTGGCCCGCGCGGCCGATGTCGTCGTGCGCCAGGTCGCGCGCGACGAGCTTGATCGGGTCGCGGACAGCGGCAATCATCAGGGCGCGCTGGCTTGGGTGCGGATGCCGGCGGCGAGAAACGAGCAGGATCTCGACCGGCTCCTGGATACCGCCGAGCAACCGCTGCTGTTGGTGCTCGACGGCGTCACCGATCCGCACAACCTCGGTGCCTGCCTGCGCAGTGCCGACGGTGCTGGCGCGACGGCGGTGATCGCGCCCAAGGATAAGGCGGTTGGCTTGACGCCGGTGGCGGTGAAGGTGGCGAGTGGCGCTGCCGAATCGGTGCCCTTTGTGCAGGTCACCAATCTGGCGCGCACCCTGGAGACCCTGAAAGCGCGCGGGATCTGGCTGATCGGACTGGCCGATCGGGCTCCGGCAACCCTGTTCGAGATCGATCTCGGAGGGCCCATCGCGTTGGTGCTCGGCAGCGAGGGCAGCGGCCTGCGTCGCTTGACCCAAGAGCGCTGCGACCTGCTCGCGTCCTTACCGATGCACGGTCGTGTCGAGAGTCTCAATGTCTCGGTGGCGACGGGCATCTGTCTCTACGAAGTCGTGAGACGGCGACGTTCCGCTTAGGCGATTGACGTCCATCGCCCAAGCCAGCCGTCTACTGGCTATCGATGAGGCGATCGGTCCGAACATTGCCTATCGCGATGCGCTAGCCGGCCTCTGGGCGCGATGGTCGAGGCTTGCTGCCCGGTTCCGTTTCTCGCCCCGCCGGCTCGCTGGAGCCGGTCTCTTCCTGGTGCTCGGAGAGGGTCCCATCCTCTGCCCAACCGCCAGTGATGCCTTGCCAGGGTCGGCTCTGTCCAAGCAGCGCGAGCAATAGGAGCAGGATGACGCCGAGCCAGATGCCGCCGGCCACTGGCCAGTGCCGCAGGCCGCGCTCCGGATCGGCTTCGGCGCGGGCGAAGACGGTCTCGAAGCCGCAGGTCGCGGTCTTGGCGACCCGCGCGCGCGCGTTGGCGAGAGGCTGCCAAAGACGCTGCCCTGCGGCGACCAGAAGCCGACCGCCCGGTCGGGCGAGCACCATCAGATCGCCCGGCGGGATCAGCCCGATGACGGGCCGCAGCCAGTCTGGAGAGTGCCATGCGCCGATGGCGATGAGCCCGGCAAAGCCAAATCCAAGCGCGATGGGTCGCCAGCCGCTGAACCAACTGGCCGGCGTCCCCAGTACGAACGGGAACAGCAGCACCAGCACGATCAGCAGCGCCCAGGTCAGCCCCGGCCACAGGGCGCCGGGTTTGGCGTGCGCTCGGGTGTGCGCACAGACCCAGATGAAGCGCGCCATCAGGAGACTGGTGCCGACGCTGGCGACGACCACGGCGGCCGCCGCCCAGGGCCATTCGGCACCGCTCAGGATCGGCTTGAGCGCATCCTTGGCAACAGCACCGCTGGTCAGCGGCGCCCCGGCGAGGGCCAGGGCGAGCAGGATCAAGCCGGCCAGGATCACGGGCTGTACCAGCGCCGGCGCGGCCTGTTTGCGCAGACCAACGCCGAGGAACAGGCCGCCCTTGACCAGCGCGTGCTGCGCCGCGTAGAGACTGATGGCGGCGACACCCACGGGCGCGAGCGCCGGCGCCATCAGCACCAGGCCCAGACACAGCATCAGCAGACCCATCTTGCTGATGCTCGAATAGGCCAGGATCACCTTCGGGTCGGCTTGCACCAGCCCGATCGGCAAGGCATAGAACAGCGTCAGCACGCCCCCGGCCGCGAGCAGTCCGCCCCAGTCCGGAAGCGCGATCGCCCCGACCGGCAAGAAGCGCAGCCAGCCGAGGATGGCAACCTTGATCATGGCGCCGCTGAGCAAGGCGCTGGCGGGTATCGGTGCTGCCGGATGCGCGAGCGGCAGCCACAGGTGCAGCGGCACCAAGCCGGCCTTCACGCCGAGTCCGAGCAAGAGCAGCGCGATCGGCAGTCCGCCGAGTTGGGTCAGATCCGCGGGCGTGGGCAGGGTGGTTCCGGTCTGCTGCGCGACGAGCACCAGCGCCGCGAACAGACTGACCTCGCCAAACAGCGCCATGACCAGGTAGACCTTGCCGGCGCGCAGCGCCGCCGGGCTGCCGTCGTGGATGACGAGGCCATAGGCGGCGAGACCCATGATCGCAAAGCCGGCATAGAAGCTGAACAGATCCTGGCCGACGATGAGCCAGAGATTGCCGGCCATGGCGAGCAGAAAGAGCGTCCGAAAACGCCCGGCATGGGCGGTGCCGCGAAACGCAAAGGCGGTGTAGAGGCCGGCGGCGAGCCAGAGGATGGCGGTGAACAGCAGATAGACGCGTGCCGTGGTATCGAGTCCGAGCGCGGTGCCGAGGAACAGCCAGGGCAGATCGAGTTGGCTCCCGACCGGCACCATCAACGCCGCGAGCAGGGCCGGCACCGGTCCCAACACCGGTAAGGTCCAGCGCAGTCCGCCCGCTCCATTCGCCCCATCGTGTTCGCTCGCCAACTGCCCGTGTCGCGCCTGCGGTTGGTCGCCGGCGGGCGATGAACGCCGCCGGCGCTCGAACGCGGCCGCGGGCCATGCGAGCAGCAATGGCCACACCCAAGCCAGTAGCAGCAGCCAGGGGATCATCCGACACCCTTGGTGCTGATCTGGCCCAGGTGATCGAGCCCGGCGAGCATCGCTAGCAGCAGCACGGCAATGATGCCGATCCAGAGCGCCCCAGCGACGGGCCAGTGGCGCAGCCGGCGTTCGGCAGCGGTTTCGGGGGCCTCGAAGACGCGGTTGAAGTGTCCTTGCAGCTGGACACCGAGGCGCCTGCTCAGGGTCAGCACGGGTGCGAGCAGGCGTTTGCCGAGGCGCGCGGCGAGATCAAGCGCCGGCCGCGCGAGCACCAAGAGATCCCCCGCCGGCACCAGACCGATCAAGGGCCGCAGCCAAGCCGGATGGGCCCAAGCCGCCGCAGCGACT
>NZ_JBKHDN010000180.1:0-5593 GCF_046541315.1 Halochromatium sp.
CCCACGGTGCTCGACGCCGACCGACTCGGCCACGGTGATCTGCACGTGGTCGATGTGGTTGCGGTTCCAGAGCGGCTCGATGAAGCTGTTGGCGAAGCGGAACACCATGATGTTCTGCACCGTCTGCTTGCCCAGGGTCAGGTCGCCGCCGGCGCCGAAGATGATCATCGCGTTCGGCGGCGCTGGTGGCGCGGTGTTGAAGCCGGTGTGGTTCAGCGACATGCTTTGCGGTTCCATCAGGCCTCCGGCTTCTCGTGGTGACCGCCGAATTGATAGCGCATCGCCGACAGGATCCGATTGGCGAACTCGGCCTCGCCGCGCGAGCTGAAACGGTCATAGAGCGCGGTGGTGAGCAGCGGCGCCGGGGTGCCGGTCTCGATCGCCGAGATACTGGTCCAGCGGCCCTCGCCGGAATCCGAGACGCGACCGCCGAAGGTCTTCAGCTCGGGATCCTCATGGAGCGCGTTGGCGGTCAGGTCCAGCAGCCAGGACGAGATCACCGAGCCACGCCGCCAGACCTCGGCGATGCGCGGCAGGTCCATCGCGTATTGGTAGTATTCGGGATCGGAGAGCGGCGCGGTCTCGGCATCGACGGCCTGATCGCCGCGTCCGACGCCGGCGTGCTTGAGGATGTTCAGGCCCTCGGCATAGGCGGCCATGAGGGCGTACTCGATGCCGTTGTGGACCATCTTGACGAAATGGCCGGCACCGTTCGGCCCGCAGTGCAGATAGCCGAGTTCGGCGCGGTCAGGCTCGCCGCGCCGGCCCTGGGTGCGCTCGATGTCGCCGGCACCGGGGGCGAGCGCGGCGAAGATCGGATCGAGGTGCTCGACCGCCTGGGCGTCGCCGCCGATCATCAGGCAGTAGCCGCGCTCGAGGCCGAAGACGCCGCCGCTGGTGCCGCAGTCGACGAACTGGATGCCGTTGGCATGCAGCCGCTTGGCGTGGCGGATGTCCTCCTTGTAGTAGGAGTTGCCGCCATCGATGATCATGTCGCCGGCTTGCAGATGTGGCTCGAGCCGATCGATGACGGTGTCGACCACGGCCGCCGGGACCATCACCCAGGCCGCGCGCGGCGGGCTGAGCTTGGCGCAGAAATCGGCGATGTCGCGGCTGCCGGTCGCGCCCTGTCGTTCCAATTCGGCGACAGCTTTGGGGTCGGTGTCGTAGACGACGCAGTCGTGGCCGGCGCGCATCAGTCGTTGCACCATGTTGGCGCCCATGCGCCCGAGGCCGATCATTCCGAGTTGCATGTTTGAGAGTCCTCGCTGTCGTGGTGGCTTACGGAAAAGGACGGAGACCCCCCGGCCGAGACCTGGGGGCAGGCCGCGATCGTTCAGCGCGCTTCGAGCACCACGACGGTGCGGGCCTGCGCCCGGATGCCGTCGCGCTCAAGGCGCTGCTGATCGGCGGGGGCCCAGATGTAGGGGCTCTGCGCGGTGTCGATGGCCAGGAGCCAGCGCCGGCCCGGCAGCGGCGGCAGCGCGAAGTCCTGGGGCTCCTTCCACATGTTCATGATCACATGCAGGTGCGGCGCGTCCGGCTCGAGTCCGGCCAGGGTAAAGGCGAGCACGCGGGCCCCCGGGTCATCCCAAAGCGGCGCATCGAGCTTGGTGCCATGCCAGCGGATATCCGGGATACCGCCCTCGTGCTCCGGCTCGCCGGTGAGGAAATGGTTACGCCGCAGTGTCGCGTGCCGCTGGCGGAAGGCGATCATGGCGCGGGTGAAGTCGAGCATGGCGCGGTTCTCGTCGGCCAGCCGCCAGTCGATCCAGGACAGTGCGTTGTTCTGACAATAGGTGTTGTTGTTGCCCTGCTTGGTGCGCAGCAGCTCGTCGCCGGCGAGCAGCATGGGCACGCCTTGGCTGAGCAGCAACAGCGCCATGAAGTTGCGCGCTTGCTGTTGCCGCAGCGCTTGGATCTTGGCGTCGTCGGTGGCGCCTTCGACACCGCCGTTCCAGCTGAGGTTATGGTCATGACCGTCACGATTGTCCTCGCCATTGGCCTGGTTGTGCTTCTCGTTGTAGCTGACCAGGTCGTTGAGCGTGAAGCCGTCGTGACAGGTGATGAGGTTGATCGAGTTGGCCGGGCGTCGGCCGCGGCTCTCGTAGAGATCGCTGGAGCCGGCGATGCGGGTGGCGACATCGCCGATGAGGCCGCCATCGCCGCGCACGAAGGCGCGCATCACGTCGCGATAATGGCCGTTCCATTCGGCCCAGCGAAAGCCGGGGAAGTCGCCGACCTGATAGAGACCGGCCGCATCCCAGGCCTCGGCGATGATGTGCGCGCGCCCGAGTTCGGGCGAGAGTTCGATCGACCAGAGCACTGGCGCATGGTGTTCCGGGTTGCCGTCCTCGCCGCGCGCCATGGCACTGGCGAGATCGAAGCGGAAACCGTCGACGTGCATGTCGTGCGCCCAATAGTGCAGCGAATCGATCAGGAAGCGGGTGACCAGCGGATGGTTGCAGTTGACGGTGTTGCCGCAGCCGGTGTAGTCGCGATACTGGCTGCGGTCGTCGAAATCGAGGTGGTAGAAGACCTCGTTGTCCATGCCCTTGAAATTGATCAGCGGGCCCTCGGCGTCGCCTTCGGCGGTGTGGTTGTAGACCACATCGAGGATGACGCCGATGCCGGCGCGATGCAACGCCTTGACCATGTCGCGAAACTCATCGCGCGCGCGCCGCGGGTCGCAGGCATAGTGCGGATGCGGCGCGAAGAAGCTGTGCGTGCTGTAGCCCCAAAAATTCTCCAGGCCTCGTTGCGCGGTGTTCGGCGGCACGTCTTGCAGATCGAAGGCCATCACCGGCAGCAATTCGATATGGGTGATGCCCAGCTCGGTGAGATAGGGGATCTTCTCGGCGATGGCGCGGAAGGTGCCGGGATACTGGGTGTCCGCCGAGGGATGACGGCTGAAGCCACCGACATGCAGCTCGTAGATCACTGCCTCGGTGAGCGGCACATGCAGATGCCGGTCGCCCTCCCAGTCGTAGTCGTCACGGATCAGCAGCGAGCGCATCGCGGTGGCGAGGTTGCTGCCCGGGCGACAGGCGGCGGCGCGGTCCCAGAGCCGGTCGCTCACCGTCGTACACCAGGGGTCGAGCAGCAGCTTGTCCGGATCGTGACGGCAGCCGCTGTCACGGGTGTCGTTCGGACCGTCGATGCGCCAGCCGTAACAGATGCCGTCCGGCAGGTCTTCCACGAGCACATGCCAGAAGAAGAAGGTGCGATTGACACGCGGGTCGAGCGCGATGACCTGGAACGGCTCGTGGCTGTCCTCGTGCTCGAACAGCAACAGCTCGACCTGGGTGGCATGTCGCGAGAAGCAACAGAAATTGACGCCGTTGTCGGCGAAGGTGGCGCCGGAGAGGCCCCAGTCGCCGGCTTGAGTAGGATAATGCGGTGCGGCCATGGAACGAGGATTCCCAGTCGGTCGAAGGCGGAGTCGGATGCGATGCGCGCGGGCGCCGGTGCGCTGAGGCCCGCATGCTGGGGCCCCATGGTAATGGCTCGCGAGCACGGCGGATATGGCCGCTCGACCTGATTGCCGGACAACCCTGACCCAGAGGCTCCGATCCCACGCGAGGTTCGGCTCCGGGCGTCAGGGCGAATGGCGATAGGTCGGCATCATGACGCGTGCGCGGAGTCTTCGGATGCAAACGCGTAGAATGTCGATGAATCAATCCGTGTTTGAGTGTCACTGATGCGATATTGCAGCCAATGTGGGGCGGGCGTCACCCTGCGGGTGCCCGAGGGCGACAACATGCCGCGGTACGTCTGCGCCCAGTGCGGCACCATCCACTACCAGAATCCGAAGATCGTGGTCGGTTGTCTTCCGGAATGGGAGGATCGGCTGCTGCTGTGCAAGCGCGCCATCGAGCCGCGTTATGGGCTGTGGACCCTGCCGGCGGGGTTCATGGAGAACGGCGAGACGGTGCAGCAGGGCGCGGCGCGCGAGACCCTGGAGGAGGCCGAGGCGCGGGTCGAGGTCGGCGCGCTCTACGCGCTGTTCAATCTGCCGCACATCAATCAGGTCTACATGCTGTTTCGCGCGCGCATGCTCGCGCCCGAGTTCGGGCCGGGCAGCGAGAGCCTCGAGACCGAGCTGATGCGCGAGTCCGAGATCCCCTGGGACGAGATCGCCTTTCCGGTGATCCATGAATCCCTGCGGCTCTACTTCCGCGATCGCGCCGCCGGGCATTTTCCGCTGCGCGCCGGCAGCATTTGGCGCCTCGAAGGGCCGGAACGCCGCTATGAGGTCAGCCTTGAAGGCTGAATCAAGTTTTCCCGCTGATGACCGATAGATTCAGGAGTCGATCGGCTCCATTATCATCGCCTTGAACGGCGCGAGGTCATCATGAGCGTTGTCAGCAGTGAATTGTCTCTGTCATCCAGTCACAGCTATCGCCGCACTGAAACCACGAGCGAACGTTTGCGGATCAGTGCTCGCTCTCGCGCCGTACCGATCGCGTCGGCGCCAGACCGGGGCCGAGGAGCGAGCGGGCGCGTGCTGATCTCGGTCCAGGGGCAGGCGCGCGCGGCCGCAGAGATGGCCGCGCTCACCACCGAGGACCCGGCCGCCAAGGATCGGATCAAAGGCGAGACCGGCGGCGAGATCGGCGGCGAGACCGGCGCCGACTGCCTGGAAACCGCGATGGAAGAGGCGCGCAAGGATCCTGCCAACCAGTTGCTGATTGCCTTGGTCGAGTATCTGAGCGGCCGCTCGCTCAGCCTGTTCCGGCTCGAGGCGGCTGCGCCCGAGAGGCTGCCGGAGGAACTGGCCAAGGAGCCGGCCATCGACGACGGTCAGCGCATCCGGGTGTCGATGCGTGCGCCGGCGCCGGCATTCTCGCTCGACTACGCCCGGACCCATGCGCTCGAAGAACATGAAGCGACCACCTTCTCCGCGCGCGGCGTGATTCGCACGGCGGATGGCGCCAGGGTCCGCTTCGACCTGCGCCTCGAGATGCAGCGTTCCTATCGCGAGGAAAGCCATGTGGAGATCCGCATGGGTGCTTCGGCCCAGCGTGAAGACCCGTTGGTGATCAACTTTTCCGGGAGCGCGGCGCAGCTGCGGGATCAACGCTTCCAATTCGATCTCAATGCCGATGGCGAGCTGAGCGCGCTGCCATTGCTCGCGCGCGGCAGTGGTTATTTGGCCTTCGACCGCAACGGCGACGGACGGGTGAACGATGTCTCGGAGCTGTTCGGCGCCCTCAGCGGCGACGGCTACGCCGACCTGAAGGCGCTGGATGCGGATGGCAATGGCTGGCTCGATGCCGCCGACGAGGCCAGCGAACAGCTCTACCTGTGGCTGCCCGAGAGCGGCGGCGACGGCAGGTTGCTGACGCTCGAGGAGGCCGGCATCGCGGCGATCTCCACCGCCAACATCGCGACCCCGTTCGAGCTGCGCGGTCGGCACAACGCCGACCTCGGCGCCGTGCGGGCCACCGGCCTCTATCTGAGCACCGAGAATCGGGTCGGCACGACGCAGCAGATCGATCTGAGTGTGTGAGCCGCGCGCGATTCAACCTCGAGATGGCAACCGCCGGCCCAGGGTTCCGGGCCGGCCTCTGCTCGGCCTTGGCGCGCTCGC
>NZ_JBKHDN010000181.1:0-5579 GCF_046541315.1 Halochromatium sp.
AACGATCGCTTGATCACTGCCGATGAGGTCCGGCGTCTGGCTGGCGGCATCAGCGATATGACATTATGGCGCTGGATCAAGCTGGGGATCACCCCGGCACCCTTAGTGATCGAGCGTCGCCGATATTGGTGGCGATCGGCGGTCGTCGCCTCACTCACGCGAGCGGGACGGGCTGATGCCGAGTAGATGTAGGTTCAAGGAAAAAAGTTGGGAAGTAATGTGAGGGGAGCAGCTGACAATCGAGAGCGTCCACGCTTCCGGTCGTCATCACAACACAAAGTCCCCAGCCTATCGTCCCGATCGAGTGCAGTGCATCGGTCCTGCGCAGGTACCGTTCAAACGTCTACAAAATGTTACCCCCAGCGTTACCCCGGAGGCCACAAATGAAAAACGGGCTAGCCCAAAATGAAGCTAACCCGTTGTTTCTATTGGCTCCCCGAACTGGACTCGAACCAGTGACCCACTGATTAACAGTCAGTTGCTCTACCAACTGAGCTATCGGGGAATTGACTAAGCCGCTTATTATAAGAGCCCCTGGTTCTCAACGTCAAGGGTTTTTTACATCAAGCCGCCACGGCGGCGATGCGCTCCAGCGCCTGGTCGAGGTTTTCCTGGCTGGTGGCGATCGAGATGCGGGCGTAGCCTGGGGAGCCGAACGCGGAACCTGGCACCAGGGCAACGCCGGCGTGTTCGATCAGGTATTCGGCAAGCTCCAGATCGTCGCGAACGGTCTCGAGCTGTTCGATCAGTCCGCGCATCTTCGGGAAGACGTAGAAGGTGCCGTCGCTCGGCAGGCATTCGATGCCGGGGATGCGGTTCAGCCGCTCGACGACCAGGTCGTGGCGCGCCTTGAACGCGGTGAGCATCTCGCCGATACAGTCCTGCGGCCCTTCGAGGGCCGCCTGCGCCGCGACCTGCGAGATCGAGGTCGGGTTCGAGGTGCTCTGCGACTGGATCTTCTTCATCGCCTTGATCACCGGCTCCGGCCCGCCCGCGTAGCCGATGCGCCAGCCGGTCATCGAGTAGGCCTTGGAGACACCATTGAGCACCAGCGTGCGCGGCAGCAGGTCCGGGCAGACGTTGACGAGGTTGACGAAGGGCGCGCGCTCGGGCCAGAGGATGTGCTCGTACATATCGTCGGTGGCAATCAACGCGCGCGGGAAGTCGCGCAGCACCTCGCCCAACGCCGCCAGCTCGTCGGTCGTATAGGCCATGCCGGTCGGATTCGAAGGGCTGTTGATGACCACCAGGCGCGTCTTTTCGGACATCCCGCCCCGCAGCTGGTTCGGCGTGATCTTGAACTGCTGCTCGGCGCCAGCATGCACCAACACCGGCGCCGCGCCAGCGAGCAGGACCATATCCGGATAGGACACCCAGTAGGGGGCTGGGATCACCGCCTCGTCGCCCGGATCCAGGACCGCCTGCGCCAAATTGTAGAAGCTCTGCTTGCCACCGCAGGAGACCAGGATCTGCTCGGACGCATAGTCAAGACCGTTGTCGCGTTGAAACTTGGCGATGATCGCGCGCTTGAGCTCCGGCGTGCCATCCACGGCGGTGTACTTGGTGAAACCGGCGTTGATCGCCTCGATGGCGGCTTGCTTGATGTGATCCGGGGTGTCGAAATCCGGTTCGCCGGCGCCAAGGCCAATGACATCCTTGCCCGCAGCACGCAGCTCGCGCGCGCGCGCGGTGATGGCCAGCGTGGCCGATGGCTTGACGGATTGAACGCGGTTGGAGAGCTTGATGGTCATCGCTGGTGGGGGTCCGTAGCGCAGTGAGTGGGCGGCAAGGGATGGGCGCCGAAGTCGAAGCCGCTGCAGAGCGACAGACGAGCATGCAGCCGCATCGTATTGGCATGCGTCGGCTCGGCCTTAGATCATAGCGAATCCAAACGTGCCGCGCGATGCGCGTCACCGAGCCGATCGTCTGCTCTGGCCGCCCTGGTTGCGCCCTGGCCGCGCCCTGCCGCGCTGGCCGGCACGCGTCTCCGGTCAATGGCTCCCCTCACCCTATTCTGAATGGTCTCAAACCGATGTCCCGTCCCTTAGAACTCGTCTCTCAGTTCCAGCCCGCCGGGGATCAACCGCAGGCAATCCGGCGGCTGGTCGAGGGGCTCAACGATGGCGAGGCCGGCATGACCCTGCTCGGGGTCACCGGCTCGGGCAAGACCTTCACCATTGCCAACGTCATCGAGCGCGTGCAGCGCCCGACGCTCGTGCTGGCACCAAACAAGACACTGGCCGCCCAGCTCTATGGCGAGATGCGCGAGTTCTTCCCGCACAACGCGGTCGAGTACTTCGTCTCCTACTACGACTACTATCAGCCCGAGGCCTATGTGCCGGCCTCCGACACCTACATCGAAAAGGACGCCTCGATCAACGAGCACATCGAGCAGATGCGCCTGTCGGCGACTAAGGCCCTGCTCGAGCGCCCGGACGTCATCCTGGTCGCGACCGTCTCCAGCATCTACGGCCTCGGCGACCCCGAGGCCTACCTGAAGATGGTCCTGCACCTCTCGCGCGGCGATCTGATCGACCAGCGCGCGATCCTGCGCCGGCTGGCCGCACTGCAATACCGGCGCAACGAACTCGAACTGGCACGCGGTTCCTATCGCGTGCGCGGCGACGTGATCGACATCTACCCGGCCGAATCGGACGACGAGGCGCTGCGTGTGGAACTGTTCGACGACGAGATCGAGGCGCTGTCGCTGTTCGACCCGCTCACCGGCGAGACCAAGCGCCGGGTGCCGCGTTACACGGTGTTCCCGAAGACCCATTATGCGACCCCGCGCGAAGTCATCCTCAACGCCATCGAGCAGATCAAGGTCGAACTCAAGGATCGGCTCGACTGGCTGCGCGACCACGACAAGCTGGTCGAGGCGCAGCGCCTGGAGCAGCGCACGATTTTCGATCTGGAGATGATGGTCGAGGTCGGCTACTGCTCGGGGATCGAGAACTACAGCCGCTATCTCTCCGGGCGCGGCCCCGGCGAGCCGCCGCCGACGCTGTTCGACTACCTGCCCAAGGACGCGCTCATCGTCATCGACGAGAGCCATGTCACCGTGCCGCAGCTCGGCGGCATGTTTCGCGGCGACCGCTCGCGCAAAGAGAACCTGGTCGACTACGGCTTCCGGCTGCCCTCGGCGCTCGACAACCGGCCGCTGCGCTTCGAGGAATTCGAGGCGCGCCGGCCGCAGACGATCTATGTCTCGGCGACCCCGCGCCAATACGAGATCGAGCACTCCGGCGCCGTGGTCGAGCAGGTGGTACGCCCGACCGGCCTGGTCGACCCCGAGGTCGAGGTGCGCCCGGCGCGCACCCAGGTCGACGACCTGCTCTCCGAGATCCAGCTGCGCACCGCCGCCGACGAGCGCGTGCTGGCGACCACGCTGACCAAGCGCATGGCCGAGGATCTCACCGACTATCTCGGCGAGCACGGTATCCGCGTGCGCTACCTGCACTCGGACATCGACACCGTCGAGCGCGTCGAGATCATCCGAGACTTGCGACTCGGCGCGTTCGACGTGCTGGTCGGCATCAATCTGCTGCGCGAGGGGCTGGACATGCCCGAGGTCTCGCTGGTGGCGATCCTCGATGCCGACAAGGAAGGCTTCCTGCGCTCCGAGGGCTCGCTGATCCAGACCATCGGCCGCGCCGCCCGCAACGCGCATGGCAAGGCGATCCTCTATGCCGATGCGATCACCGGCTCGATGCGCCGCGCGATCGACGAGACCGAGCGCCGCCGCGCCAAGCAGATCGCCCACAACGAGCGGCACGGCATCACGCCGCAGACGATCAAGAAGGCGGTCGCCGACATCATGGAGGCGCATGCGCCGGGCGCGCCGATGCAGGCGCGCGACTATGCCAAGGTCGCCGACGAGATGGCCGAGTACGCCAACCTGACGCCGGCGCAGATGGCGAAGAAGATCAAGAGCCTGGAAAAAGCGATGTACAAGGCCGCCAAGGATCTCGAGTTCGAGCAGGCGGCCGCACTGCGCGATCGGATCAAGACGCTGCGCGCGCGCGGCATCGCCGCGTGAGGACTGGTAGACGAAGCTGGGTGGATCACCTAGCCTAATAACCTTCTTGGCTGAGAACGCACATTCCGGGATCATGTCTCAAGAGGCGCCGCATACGGAACAATCGGCCACCTATGAAGCCGACGTCATTGCCTGGGCGAACCATCAAGCCGCGCTGCTGCGCGCGGGTCGCTTCCATGAACTCGATATCGAACACATCGCCGATGAGATCGAAGACGTGGGCAAGAGTGAGCAACGCGAGTTGGCGAGCCGCATGGCGGTCCTGCTGGCGCACTTGATCAAGTGGCGCTACCAACCCGAGCGACGTGGCAAGAGCTGGCTGCTGACGATTCGCAATCAGCGTAAGGGTGTCGCCCTGCGCTTGAAACGAACACCGAGCCTGAAGTCAATGCTGCGCGACTCGGAATGGCAGCAAGCGATCTGGGCCGATGCGCTGAGTACCGCGACCGCCGAAACAGGCCTTGAAGACCTGCCCGAGCCATGTCCCTGGAGTCCCGAACAGATCCTCGATCCGGACTGGCTACCGCAAGACTGAGCCCCATGCTCAGGCGTCTCGCGTTGGCGGCGCGCTGGCCGCCGCGAGCGTCTTGCGCAGCTCGCGCTCCATCTGCTCAAGCTCGGCCCCCGCCGCGGCGCGCGCGCGTTTGCCCTCGTCGGCGATCTCGAGGCTCTCCTCGATGGTCTCGATCAGGGTGCGGTTGGCCTCCTTGACGATCTCGATGTCGAACACGCCGCGTTCGATCTGTCGCCGCGCCTCGGCATTGGCGGTCTTGAGATTGTTCGCGTTCGCCTTGAGCAGCTCATTGGTCAGGTCGGTCGCGGCCTTGACCGTCTCGGCGGCGCGACCGGAGCGGTAGATGGTCACCGCTTGCGCCAGTTGCTGGCGCCACAACGGCACCGTGTTGACCAGCGTCGAGTTGATCTTGTTGATCAAGCCCTTGTCGTTCTCTTGCACCAGGCGGATGCTCGGCAGCGCCTGCATCGCCACCTGCCGCGTGAGCCGCAGATCGTGCACGCGCCGTTCCAGGTCATCGCGCGCGCTGCGCAGATCGCGCAGGCTCTGCGCCGCGACCATGTCCTCGGCCTGCTCGACCTTGGCCGCGAGCGCCGGGATGGTTTCCTGATCCAGCTCCGCGAGCTTGGCGTCGCCAGCGGCGATGTAGCGCTCAAGCTCGCGAAAGTACTCGAGGTTGGCGTCGTAGAGCCGATCCAGCGAGGTCACATCGGTCAACAGCCGGGTCTTGTGGCGCTCGAGATCGATGGCGATGCGGTCGATATGATCGCGCACCGCCTCGTATTCCTGCAGGAAACGCAGGATCGGCTTGCCTTGGCCGAACAACCGAGTCAGTAACCCCGGCTTGGCATTCGGGTCCAGCCGTTGGACATCAAACCCGCGCAGGGTGCCGACCATCTCGCTGAGGGTCTGACCGGCGGCCCCGGTGTCCTTATTGCGCACGCCTTCGAGCATCCGATCGGAGACGGCGGTGAGTTGCTGCTGGGCCTTGGCGCCGAAGTGCATGATCGAGCCGCTGTCGGTCAG
>NZ_JBKHDN010000182.1:0-5539 GCF_046541315.1 Halochromatium sp.
CTTATAGAACGATGATCGGCTCAATGACCCGGATGGAGGATCTCGCTTTGTCAATCGTGCCACGCCCCGTTAGCAAGACCATGGCCTTAACGGCCGTTCTCGTCATTGCCGCGCCCGCCGTCCAGGCGACCGGCTTTGGCGACATGTTCAACCCTGGCCGCTGGTTCGGCGGCGATGATAACGATCGCTATTACGACGAGGGTCCATGGGGGCCTTATGGTCCCGGGGCCTATGGCGTCCCTGGCTATGGCCCCTATGGTGGCTATGGCTACGGGCCCTATGGCGCGCCCGGCTATGGCCATCAGGCCCCCGCCTATGGCGCGCCTGGCTATGGCGCCCCGCCGTCGCAGACAGCGCCGGCCCAGCCGACGCCAGGCGCGGGTTCTGGCTCCGGTGCCGGTTCCGGCTCTGGCTCCGGCTCCGGCTCCGGCTCCGGCGAGAACGCCAAGGACCGCGAGATCGAGGCCCTCAAGCGACGCATCGAACAACTCGAATCGCGCAACGCCCCCCAGGGCCGGCCGCAGCCGCCCGAGGGCCGCCGCGGTGGCGATAACGAGGAGGGCTGGCCGCCGGCGCCCGCCTTCCGCCCCATGGACCAATACTGACCCGCGACCTACCCGCGGCGGCGGGTCCGCTGCGGGACCGATTTCAGGAGCAAGCGCCCATGATCCAGTTTCAGGGGCTGATACTCGGCCTGCTGTTGTTCTCCATCGCCAGCCCGGCGCTGGCCGATGAGTACGCGGTCTACACCACCGAGAACCGCTTTGCCGATGTGATGGATGGCCTCGAGCTGGCCATTCAACAACGCGGCATGTTTATCAATAACGTGATGCACATGAACGAGATGCTCGAGCGCACCGGCGCCGACCTCGATCTCGGCGACGCCCTCTTCGGTCAGGCGGACTCGATTGAGTTCTGCAGCGCCGTGCTCTCGCGCAAGATGATCCGCGAAGACCCGCGCCGGATCGTCAATTGCCCGTTCATCATCGCGGTCTACACGCTGCCTGACGAGGCCGGCACCACCTATGTCGCCCATCGTCAGATCCCGGACTCCGAGACCGAGGCAAGCCCGGCCATGCAAGAGGTCGCGACGATGCTGCAAGAGATCGCCGAAGAGGCCATCAGCTGGTAGTCCGGCCCCCCAGTGTTCGACGATTGATCTCGACAGTGGTTTTTCCCCTGCAAAACGCGCCAGAAAGGTCTATATTTCCTTGACAGCAGCCAAGAATGCTGTTCCACAACTCACTAATACACCAATAAGCCGATGGACCACCAACGGCAACCCGAACCGAAACCCCGGGAGATCCACCCACCGCGGGTGGAGGAGTAGACCGATGACTGCGATGAATACTGTTGGCGAGATGGCCGGGCGCGACGTCCTCTTCAACAAACAAGGCTTTCTGGCTCGCTTCGACGATTGGGACAACGATCTCGCCTATGCGATGGCGCAAGAAGAAGGGCTCCGCCTGACGGAGTGCCATTGGACCGTGATCGAATTCCTGCGCGAATACTATGCCTTCCACGAGATTCCACCCTCGCCGAAGGTGATCATCCGCGCGATCGGCGAGAAGGTCTCCGAGCACACCCCCTGCACGCGCAAGAAGCTCGAGGGTCTGTTCCCCAACGGCGGCTGCAAACAGGCTTGCCGCATCGCCGGCTTGCCGAACCATTACTGCCACTCCTGCTAAGGCGATTTCCGTCAATCGCCCAACGTCCCGCTCGCGGCAGGCCAATGGCCTTGCCCCGAGCCCGTCGATCAGGCGCTCGCGGACCTCGCTTCCGGGCGCCTTCTCATGCAGACTCCCTCCCGCCGATTGCAGTATGCTGGCGGCCTTTTGAAGGCCCGCACGCGATGCCCGCATGGGCGCAATCACTCCGATCGGCGACCCCAAGCTAACAGCACCCGACCGAACCCAGCATGCGTGAGAATCGCCTCTACACCGAGCAGCCACTCAGCGTCGGCGCATGCATCGAACTCGAGCCGCGTCCGGCGAAACATGCCGCTCAAGTCCTCCGCCTCGGCGCCGGGGAGGCACTGACCCTCTTCAACGGCGACGGGCGCGATGTCCGCGCCGAGATCGAGACCAGCACGCGCAATCAGGTCGCGGCGCGCATCCTCAGCGTCGGCGCCCCCGAGCCGGCGCCGGTCTTGGCCATCACCCTCGCGCTCGGCATCTCCCGCGGCGAACGCATGGATCTCGCCATCCAGAAGGCGGTCGAACTCGGCGTCAGCGGCATCCAGCCGCTGTTCTCGACGCGCACCCTGGTGCGGCTGAGCGGCGCGCGCCTGGCCAAACGCACTCAGCACTGGCAAGGGGTGGCGATCGCCGCCTGCGAGCAGAGCGGGCGCCGGCGACTGCCGTCGATCGCAACCGCGGCAACGCTCGACGACTGGCTCGGCCAAGCGTCCCCGGGCGGCATCCTGCTCCATCACGCCGCCGCCAAGACCCTCCCCGAGTTGCCGCCACCACAGCAGCCAGTCAGCCTGCTCATTGGTCCGGAAGGCGGCCTGACGCCCGAGGAGCGCGAGCAGGCCCAAGCGCACGGATTCACGCCGGTGCGGCTGGGACCCAGGGTGCTCCGCACGGAAACCGCGCCGCTTGCCGCGATCGCAGCGATACAAACCCTGTGGGGCGATTTCAGGCCCGTCGAAGACTAATGCCATCCAAATACGCGCTCGTTCTCGTCGATGCCTCCGGCTATCTCTTTCGCGCCTATCACGCGTTGCCGAAGCTGACCAATTCCCAAGGCGAGGCCACCGGCGCGCTGATCGGCGTGCTCAACATGCTGCGCAAGCTCATCGACGAGACCGCGCCGGCCTACATCGGCGTCGTCTTCGACGCGCCCGGCCCGACCTTCCGCGACGCGCTCTATCCCGACTACAAGGCCGGGCGCCCGCCGATGCCGGATGAATTGCGCGCGCAACTCGAGCCGCTCAAGGCGATCATCCAAGCGATGGGCCTGCCGCTGATCGAGATCCCCGAGGTCGAGGCCGACGACGTGATCGGCACCCTCGCCACCCAGGCCGCCGCACAGGGACTCGACACCCTGATCTCGACCGGCGACAAGGACATGGCGCAGCTCGTCGACGAGCGCATCACCCTGATCAACACCATGAGCGGCAGCGTCCTCGACCCCGAAGGCGTGCGGACCAAGTTCGGCGTGCCGCCGCAGCGCATCATCGACTATCTGAGCCTGATGGGCGACAGCAGCGACAACATCCCCGGCGTGCCCAAGTGCGGCCCGAAGACCGCTGCCAAGTGGATCGAGCAATACGGCAGCCTCGATGGCGTGATCGGCCAGGCCGACGCGATCAAGGGCAAGGTCGGCGAACACCTGCGCGCGGCGCTCGACCAGCTCCCGCTCGCGCGCGCGCTGACGACGATCAAACGCGATGTCGAGCTGGACTTGGAACCGACTGATCTCAGCCCCGGCGAGCCCGACCGCGAAACCCTGCGCGCCTGGTACCAGCGGATCGAGTCCAAGCGCCTGCTGGCGAGCTTGAATGGCGGTGCCGGCGCCGCGCAGGAAGGGACCACCGGCGCAGCAAATGCTCAAGCGGGTGGCACAACGGGCGGCACAACGGGCGGCACAGCGGGCGGGCTGGAGGCAGGCCTGTCGGGAGACCCGCTTGGCGGCAACGGTCTGGGCAGCGCTGCAAGCGCCGATGGAAACGCGGCCGACCGGTCAGCGGCAGGCGAGCACGCGCCCGACAAGCCCCGGCAGCCCACGGCGGACTATCAAACCATCCTCACCCAGGCCGAATTCGACGCCTGGCTCGAGCGCCTGCGCCAAGCCGAGCTGATCGCCTTCGATACCGAAACGACGGCGCTCGACTACATGCGCGCCGAGATCGTCGGCGTCTCGGTCGCGGTCAGCCCGCATCAGGCCGCCTATATCCCGCTCGCCCACGACTATCCGGGCGCGCCGGAGCAGCTCGACCGCGATCAGGTCCTGAACGCCTTGAAGCCACTGCTCGAGGACCCCGAACGCCCCAAGCTGGGCCAAAACCTCAAATTCGACATGAGCGTCTGCGCCCGCGCCGGCATCGAGCTACAGGGCATCGCCCACGACAGCATGCTGCAGAGCTATGTGCTCGACAGCACCGCGACCCGGCACGACATGGACTCATTGGCGAGGAAATACCTCGACGCAAACACCATCAGGTTCGAGACCATCGCCGGCAAGGGCGCCAAGCAGCTGACCTTCAATCAGATCCCGCTCGAAAGCGCGGCACCCTACGCGGCCGAGGATGCCGATCTTACCTTGCGGCTGCATCAGGCGCTCTGGCCGCGCATCCAGGCCCTGCCCGGCCTGACGCGCATCTACCGCGAGATCGAGCTGCCGCTGGTGCCGGTGCTCTCGCGCATCGAGCGCACCGGCGTGCGGGTCGATGTCGAGGAACTCGAGGCGCAGAGCCGCGATCTCGCCGAGCGCGCCGCCGACCTCGCCGAGCGCGCCTACGCCGAGGCCGGCAGCCGCTTCAACATGGGCTCGCCGAAGCAGATCGGCGCCATCCTCTTCGAGCAGCTCAGACTGCCGATCCTCGTCAAGACCCCGAAGGGCGTGCCCTCGACCTCCGAGGCGGTGCTCGAGAAGCTGGCCGAGGACGGCCACGAGCTGCCACGGCTGATCCTCGAGCACCGCGGTGTGACCAAGCTGCGCTCGACCTATACCGACAAGCTGCCGGCCATGGTCCATCCCGAGACCGGCCGCGTGCATACCAGCTATCATCAGGCGGTCGCCGCGACCGGCCGGCTCTCCTCCAGCGACCCCAACCTGCAGAACATCCCGATCCGCAGCGAGGCCGGCCGGCGCATCCGCCGCGCCTTCGTGCCCGAGCCGGGCTACCGCATCCTCGCCGCCGACTATTCGCAGATCGAGCTGCGCATCATGGCGCACCTCTCCGGCGACGAACGCCTGCTCGCCGCCTTCGCCGCCGGTCAGGACATCCACCGCGCCACCGCCGCCGAGATCCTCGGCCTCGCGCCCGAGGCGGTCAGCAGCGAGCAACGCCGCTCGGCCAAGGCGATCAACTTCGGCCTCATCTACGGCATGTCCGCATTCGGGCTCGCGCGCCAGCTCGGCATCGAGCGTCAGGAGGCGCAGGACTATGTCGACGCCTACTTCGCCCGTTATCCCGGCGTACGCGCCTTCATGGACCGGACCCGCGAGCAGGCGCGCCAGGATCGCTACGTCGAGACCCTGTTCGGTCGCCGGCTCTATCTGACCAATATCGGCCACAGCAACCATCAGCTGCGCAGCGCCGCCGAGCGCACCGCGATCAACGCGCCGATGCAGGGCACCGCGGCCGACATCATCAAGCGCGCGATGATCGCCGTCGACGCCTGGATTCGCCGCGAGCAGCCACCGCTGCGGATGATCATGCAGGTACACGACGAGCTGGTGTTCGAGGTCGCCGAGGGGGCGACGGCATCGGCCGCGGAGCGGATCCGCGCGCTGATGCAGGACGCCGCCGAGCTGGCGGTGCCGCTGCTGGTCGAGGTCGGTATCGGCGACAACTGGGACGAGGCGCACT
>NZ_JBKHDN010000183.1:0-5522 GCF_046541315.1 Halochromatium sp.
GCGCGCTGCGTCGTGGAAAGACACCAAGCACGGGGTCTCTCGTTCCCAGGGAATGCCTCAGCGCTCGTAGAGGCCGACGATGCGGCTTTGCTCGATCACATGCGCTCCGTAGTCGCGCAGAAAGGTTTCGCGGTCCGGCATGCCAGCGACGGGCTTGTCCAGCGCGTAGAGCCAGAAGTAGTAGTGATGCGGACCATGGCCCTGAGGCGGCAGCGGGCCGCCCCAGCCGATGTCGTTGAAATCGTTGATGCCTGGACGGAATTGCTTTTCGCCATTCAGCGGGATCTGCTCGGTCCCGGCGGGAATGCCGTATAGGGTCCAATGGGTGAAGCCGTGCGGCATGGGCGCGTCGGGATCATGGCAGATCACCGCAAGCTCCTGAGCGCCCTCGGGCACGCCAGCGATGATCAGCTCGGGCTGGTCGTTGGCGCCGGTCTTGGTATAGCGATCGGGAATACGCTCGCCATTGTTGAACGCGGGTGATGACAGCTGCATCGACATAATCTGGGCTCCGTCGCGGTGGTCTTCTCGCTCGATTCGGCCCGCCCTGCGGATACGGGCACGAGCCGGTGGGCTCAGGGATGCTAGAGCAAGGTCTGAGCCAGTGCTGTAGCACGGCCTGAGCCGGTGTTGTAGCACGGTCTGAGCCAGCGCTGTAGCACGGTCTGAGCCGGCGCTGTGTTCCGAAGCCCCAGGCCGATGGGTGGAAATGCACCGATGGCGAGGTAAAACCCCCGCTGTGCCGAGCCGTGCCGCATCGGCTGTCCCGGTGACCGCGCCCCATTCAGCATGATGAGCGGTCCGCGGCGGTCATCGCGGCGGACGGGGGCGCCGTTGCCGTTCCTAGGGTGGGTGACAAGCGGTGCTCACGCTGAGGTCAGGTTGCCGGACGGGCCTTCAACGAAGAAGATCTGCTTCCACGGATCGATGTGGTGTTTTTCCCGCTCTGATGGTGGAATACGCGCAGCGCTGCTCAATCGGCGATGCTTCCCTTTGCCAACATCGCAGCCAGAAGACTGTTCGTCAGCCAGCAGCAAGACGCTGGCTCACCGCATCAAGGAGCGTATCCATGTCGACGTCGGCTACGTTGAGCCCCTCCGGCATTCCGGGCTTGGACGATGTCCTGCAGGGCGGACTGCGGCAAGGCCACCTGTATTTCATCGAAGGCCCCCCTGGGACCGGCAAGACCACCTTTGGCTTGCAGTTTCTGCTCGAGGGGCTGCGCCGCGGCGAGCGCTGCCTGCTGATCTCGCTCGCCGAACGCCCGGAGGAGGTCGCCGTGATCGCCGCCTCGCATGGCTGGTCAATCGACGGGCTCGAGGTGCGCGACCTGGTCAATCCGCACGAGGTTCATAGCACCGCGCTCTTCGATCTCTCCGAAACGGCCCTGGATGACCGCGTTCAGGCCGCCCTCGCGGAGATCGATAGCCTGAGACCTCAGCGCCTGGTCCTCGACACCCTGGCCGCCTTGCGCATCTACAGCGATCACCCCTCCATATTCCGGCGCCATGTCGAGCACTTCCGCAGCAAGGCCGTTGAGCTTGGGACCACGCTGCTGGTCACCGACGAGGCTAGCGGATCGCCGGAGCTGCATCCGCGCAGTCTGGCCTGGGGCATCATCCGCATGGAGCAGCGCGTCAGTGATTACGGGCCCAGCCGGCGTTGGCTCTGGCTGCCGAAACTGCGCGGCCAGGCCTATGTCGGCGGCTATCACGACATGCGGATCGAGACCGGCGGGCTGCGCGTGTTCCCACGGCTGGAGATCGGTCGATCGACAGCGCCGCCGGCGCGTAACGATCTGGTCTCCAGCGGCAATGCGTCACTCGACACACTGCTCGGCGGCGGGCTCGAGCGCGGCACCAGTGTCGGGCTCATCGGCCCACCCGGCTGTGGCAAATCGACCCTGGCCAGCCGCTTTGCGCTGGCAGCGGTGGAGCGCGGCGAGCGGGTCGTGTTCTATGCCTTCGACGAGTCGCTGGCTACCTTGCGCAAACGCGCCCTCAGCCAGGACCTCGAGATCGACTCGGCATTGGCCTCGCAGCGGCTCAAATTGCGCCAAATCAACCCTGGCCAGGCCGCGCCGGGCGAGCTGGCGCGCGAGCTTGCCGAGGAGGTCGATCGCCACCAGACTCAGCTCATCGTGATCGACAGCCTCAATGGCTATTTCCAGGCGATGCCGAATGACCCGATGCTCAACCTGCAAGTGCATGATCTGCTCAGCTATCTGAGCGCACATGGGGCACTGACGCTGCTCACGTTGGCGCATCCAAGCCCACTGAACCGGCAGCAAGGCCTGCCGGTCGATCTGAGCTATCTGACCGATACCGTCATCGTCCAGCGCTATTTCGAGGCCTATGGGACGATTCGCTACGCGCTCTCGGTGATGAAGAAGCGCTATGGCGATCACGAGCGCACCATCCGGGAGTACAAGATTGGTCCCGGCGGCATCGACGTCGGGGAACCGCTGACTGAGTTTCGCGGCGTGCTCACGGGCGTGCCCGAGTACCTGGGCGAGCATCAGCCACTCCTTTGAGTCGGGCTCATGGCTGACAGCATCCACAGCACCTCCCGCAGCGCCGAGCGCATCCTGATCCTGGCGCCGACCCCGAGCGATGCCTCGCTCTGCGAGCGCTTCCTCCGAGAGGCCCAGCTGCAATCCGAGATCTGCGCGGACACGGCGGCCCTGTGCGCCGCCTTAGAGCAGCCCGCTGGTGCCCTGGTGGTGGCTGGCGAGGCCTTGCGCGGCGATGTCGGCGCCTGCATTCGCGAGCAGTTCTCGCGTCAGGAGACCTGGTCGTCATTGCCATTGATCGTGCTGACCCGCCGGCTCGCCAAGGCCAGTCTCGAGGCCTTGGACGACTACGACATCTATGGCCATGTCCGACTGATCGAGCGGCCGGTGAACCGCACCGTGTTCGTCAATGGGGTGAAGATGGCGCTGCGCGAGCGGCGCCAGCAGTATCGGATTCGGGACCTGCTCGACGAGCGCGCCGAGCATGTCGCCCAGCGCGATGAGTTCCTCGCCACCCTCGGCCACGAGCTGCGCAACCCGCTCGCGGCGATCATGACCTGCGGCGAGGTCCTCGAGTCGCTCCAGCTCGAGGCGCCGCCGGCCTCGCGTTGCCTGAGCGTCATCGCGACGCAGGCGATGCAGATCAAGCGTTTGCTCGACGATCTCTCCGATGTCTCGCGCATCGCCCGCCGCAAGCTCAGCCTGCAGTGCGAGCCGCTGGAGTTGGCCACGGCGCTGCAGGACGTCGTCGTGCAGGCCCAGTCCACGCTCGAGGCTAGAAATCAACGCCTCGAACTCGATCTCGGCGATGACTCCATGGCGTTGCTGGCCGACGCGACCCGGCTGCGCCAGATCTTCGCCAACCTGCTGGTCAATGCCAGCCGCTATTCGCCGGACGCGAGCCTGATTCGGCTCAGCGCGCGCGCGCGCGACGGCCTCGCCGAGGTCTGCATCCGCGATCAGGGGGTGGGCATGAGCGCCGAGACCCAGGCCCGCATCTTCGAGCCCTTCTTTCAGGCGCCCCAAGGTGAGGGCGAGGCGCAGACATCGCGCTCTGGTCTCGGTGTTGGACTCACGCTGGCGCGCTCGCTGGTCGAGCTGCACGCCGGCACCATCCACGCCGAGAGCGATGGGCTCGGCAAGGGCAGCCAGTTCCGGGTCGTGCTGCCGCTGCAGACGGCGCCGCGGACCGAGGCGTCTCAACCACCGCCAGGGCAGCGAGCGCGGAGGCACCCTTCGTCGTCGCAACGCATCCTGTTGATCGAGGATAACCTGGACTTCGGCAGCGGCCTGAAACGGCTGCTGGAGCAACGCGGACATGAGGTCGTGCTCGCCCACGACGGCCCCGGCGGCCTGAGTGCGGCCGAGTCCCACCGGCCTGATGTGGTGGTGCTGGATATCGGCCTGCCGGGTCTCGATGGCTACGAGGTCGCCGCCCGCCTGCGCCGCCTCGTCGGCTGCGACGACTTGCGGGTGATCGCGGTGACCGGCTTTGGCCGCGACGTGGACCGGCACCGCTCGCACCGCGCCGGCATCGACCGACACCTGGTCAAGCCGGTGGCGATGCCGGAGCTTGAAGCCGCCATCGCCGGACGCTAGTCTGCGCCGTCCCGGCCATCGCCGGACCCTGGCATCTTGCTGGCGAGCTTGCATCTCCTCAGGCAACCGCATCCGTTCCCAGCCAGCCTCGCAGCAGGGCACCGGCCCCATAGGCGAGCACCGCCGCGCCGCCACCCGTGAGCAGGGTCTCAAGGCCGGAACGGACGCGAGACTGGTCCAGCGCCCAGCCCTTGGCGATACCCACGCCAAGGAACGCCACTGAGGTCGCAGCAATGCTTGCGATGAAGGCCTGATCGAGGCTGAGCGCTGGCACCGCGAATGGGATCAGCGGGATCGCACCGATGAGCAGAAAGGCAGCAAAGGTGGCGGCTCCGGACTGCAACGGCTGACCGGTATCGCCTGGCTGCAGACCGAACTCCTCCTGAGTGATGGTCTTGGCCCAGAGCTCGCGGTCGGCAGTGATGGTCTCGACGATGCGATCGAGCGTCTGGCCCTCGAAGCCCTTGGCGGCGAAGACCTCGCGTAGCTCCAAGCATTGATGCTCGGGGATGGTCTCAATATGGCGTAGCTCCTCGCGCTGAGCCTGGTCGGCGGCCTGGGCATCGCTCTTGGTGCCAAGATAGTTGCTGACCGCCATGCTGAAGCCATCGGCGAGCAGGCTGGCGACGCCCAGGATGATCACCACCGGGCTCGAGAAGCCACCTCCGACGGACCCAGCAACCACCGCGAAGCTGGTGATGCCGCCGTCGATCGCGCCCAGCACCGCATCGCCGAGATGTCCGCCGCCTCCCTCGGAGTCGAGTCGCGCGCGGACGTCGGCGGCATGATGCGCGCGGGCCAGATGCCAACGTGACCGCTGTCGGGGCTGTTTTGCAGGCATATCGCGATGTGCTCCTTGATTGTAGAGATCGCCATGCAGCAGGCGATCAGTGTTGCGGATTCGATCGGTTCGCTGGCGACGGCTGATTCGATCAGGACGCGCGCCTGTGCCGGATCAGCCGATGCACCACCAGCTTGCCCAGCTGTACCAGGATCAGTGGCAGCAGCGAGAACGACAGGATCAGCAGCCATTCGCCGAGCGTCGGGATCTGGATCGAGAGGATGGCCGCCAGGGGCGCGACGTAGGTCGCGGCGATCAGCAGCGCGACGCCGATGGCGATCGCGATCCAGACATAGCGATTGCGGGTGACCTCGTTGACCAACAGGCTCGACTCGGTGCCGCGCATGTTCAATACATGCCAAAGCCGGGCGAAGCCGAAGGTCAGGAAGCCGATGGTTACCGCATGGGCGGTATCGAGCTGCAGCGGCCCGAGCGCGATGGCGAAGGCGATCAGCGCCGCCGCCGCTACCGCCATGATCTCGGCGAGATTGCCGGAGAGCAGATAGACGATGAAACGGCGGATGTTGCTGAAGATGGTCCGCCCGTGCTCGATGGCCGCGACCAGGGTCG
>NZ_JBKHDN010000184.1:0-5511 GCF_046541315.1 Halochromatium sp.
GACGCCCTGGATGCCGAGGTCCAGGCCCTGCGCACCCGCCTCGCCGAGGTCCGTGCTGCCGCCGAGCAGGTGCCCGATACCCACGACTACTCCGAGGCCGACACCCGCCGATATCTGATCGATGCCGAGCTGCAGCGCGCCGGCTGGGCGCTGGATCAGCCCAACAACCGGGAGGTCGAAGTCACCGGCATGCCCACGACCCAGGGCATCGGATACGCCGACTATGTGCTCTGGGGCGACGACGGCAAACCGCTCGCGGTGGTGGAGGCGAAGAAGACCAGCGTCGACCCGCACAGCGGCCAGCAGCAGGCCAAGCTCTATGCGGATTGCCTGGAGCAGATGCACGGCCAGCGCCCGCTGATCTTCACCAGCAATGGTTACCGCACCTGGCTCTGGGACGACCAAGCCTACCCGCCACGGCAGGTCGCCGGCTTCTACAGCAAGGAAGCACTGGCCCGGCTGATCCTGCGCCGCAGCCAGCGTCAAGCCCTGGACGTCACTCAGATCAAGGACGCCATCGCTGGGCGCTACTACCAGAAGCGCGCCATCGGCAGCCTCTTCGCCCAGTTCAGCGCCGCCCTGCGCAAGGCGCTGTTGGTGATGGCCACCGGGACCGGCAAGACCCGCACCGCCATCGCCCTGGTCGATGTGCTGCAACGCGCCGGTTGGGCGAAGCGGGTGCTGTTCCTCGCTGATCGCGTCTCGCTGGTCCGTCAGGCCTGCAATGCCTTCAAGGCGCATCTGCCGGAATCGAGTCTGGTCAACCTGGTCACCGAGAAGGACACCGAGGGCCGGGTCTACGTCTGCACCTATCCGACCATGATGGGTCTGATCGACCAGACCCAGAGCACTGAGGCCCGCTTCGGCGTCGGCCACTTCGATCTGATCATCATCGACGAGGCCCACCGCTCGGTGTATCAGACGTACGGCGCGATCTTCCGCTATTTCGACAGCCTGCTGGTCGGCCTCACCGCCACCCCACGCGAGGAGGTGGACAAGAACACCTATGCCCTGTTCGACCTCGAGCCGGGCGTGCCCACCGACGCCTACGAGCTGGAGCAGGCGGTCAACGACGGCTTCCTGGTGCCGCCCCGTGTGCAGCAGGTCGACCTCAAGTTTCCGCGGGAAGGCATCGACTACGACAGCCTCAGCGACGAGGAGAAGGCGCAGTGGGAGGCCCTGGATTGGGGCGATGAGGTCGAGCCGGACAGCCTGCCGGAGCGGGTTAATGCGGCGGCGATCAACAGTTGGCTGTTCAATCAGGACACCGTCGACAAGGTGCTGCAACATCTGATGGAGCACGGCCACCGGGTCGCCGGCGGCGATCGGCTGGCCAAGACGGTGATCTTCGCCCGCAATCACGAGCACGCGGCCTTCATCGAGCAGCGTTTCAACCACCACTACCCGCACTACAGCGGCCAGTTCGCCCGCGTCATCGACAACAAGGTCCGCTACGCACAGAGCCTAATCGATGACTTCTCGCAACCGGACAAGGCCCCGCACATCGCCATCTCGGTCGACATGCTCGATACCGGCATCGACGTGCCCGAGATCGCCAACCTGGTCTTCTTCAAGCCGGTCTACTCGAAGATCAAGTTCTGGCAGATGATCGGGCGCGGCACCCGGCTCTGTCCGGACCTGTTCGGCCCCGGCGAGGACAAGGCGGACTTTCGCGTCTTCGACGTCTGCTTCAACTTCGACTTCTTCCGCGAGAATCCCGAAGGCATCGAGGCCAGCGGCAGTGCGCCGCTGGGGACGCGGCTGTTCCGCGCCCGCGTGCAACTGCTCGGCCACCTCCAGACCACCCCGGAGCTGGACCCGGATGCCGACCTGTTGATTGCGCTCAGCGATGACCTGCACGCCGAGGTGGCGGCGATGAACCGCGACAACTTCATCGTGCGCCTGCACCTGGAGCAGGTCGAGCGGTGCCAGGATCGGGCGTCCTGGGACGATCTCAGCGAATCCGACCGCGAGACCTTGCAGCGCGAGGTGGCGACGCTGCCCTCCGAGCGCGAGACCGATGACCTGGAATCCCGGTTATTCGATCTGACCGCACTGCGAATGCAGCTGGCCCATGCCGAGACCGATCCGGCGACCTTCGAGCGCCTGCGCCAGCGCGTGGTCGAGATCGCGATGCTGCTGGAGGAGAAGACCGCGATCCCGGCGGTCAACGACCAGCTCGGCTACCTGAGCGCACTGCAGGAGACGGCCTTCTGGGAAGGAATCAGCCTGAGTCAGCTCGAAGAACTGCGGCTGCGACTGCGCGGGCTCGTGCCCTTCCTGGATAAGACCAAGCGCAAGATCGTCTACACGGACTTCAAGGACGAGGTCATCGGCGTGCGCGACGAGGAGGCCATCGCCATCCCCAAGATGACCGGCGTGCAGTACGAGAAGAAGGTCAAGGACTACCTGACCAACCACCTCGACCACATCGTCATCCACCGGCTGCGGACCAACCAACCGCTGACACCGATGGACCTGGAGAGCCTGGAGACCACCCTGGTCAAGATCGGCGAAGACGATGGCGAGACGCTACTCTCGGGACTGCTGGAGCGCAGCGGCACGCCCTCACTGGTGCACTTCGTGCGAAGTCTTGTTGGCATGGATCGGCAAGCCGCTCAAGCAGCCTTCTCCCGCTACCTCAACGACCGCAGCCTCACATCAGCGCAAATGCGCTTTATCGAGCTGATCATCGACCAGCTCACGGCCTGCGGGGTGATAGAGGCCGCCGCGCTCTACGAGCCGCCTTTCAGTCATCTGCACGCCGGAGGACCGGATGAGCTGTTCGCTGGGCGCGAGAACGTGATCGACGGGGTGTTTGAGACGCTCAAGGCGTTGGAGCCGGAGCGGTTGGCAGCGGCCAGCTAAACTTCTGACACTCTGCGGTTAATCCAAAACCCTACTACGCGTCGTGCAATGACGGTTCGGAGAGTCTGCGCCTTAATCATACCCAGCAACGCCTCTTGTGGCACATCTCCGAAACGTCTCTCGTAATGGTCGCGCGTCGCGGTGCGTTCACGTCAATCCACCTGCAGGAAATCACTGCCCGCCGGGCGCTCGAAGCGGAACAGGGCATAGTCGAGCTGCGGGTTGCGCTCCAGATCGTCGAAGATGAAGCGGGTGAGCTGGCCGAAACGATCCTCCATCAGCAGGGTATCGAGCTGGCCGTCGACGAAGGCGATGCGCAGCTTGACGACCTCGGTGTCCTCGGTCTTCGGGATCAGCTCGACCCAGGTGCGGTCGTCGCCTTCATCCAAATTGCGCAGCTCAAAGTAGTCCTCGACCGGCTGCTCGCTGGCCAGGAGCTGGGCGGGCGTGCCATCGAGGATCTTCTTCTGGCTGCTGTGGGTGACCTGGTTCAGGTCCTTGTCGTGCACATAGATGCGCGAGCCGTCGGCGACGATCTGCTGGTCGTTCGGGCTGTCATAGTCCCAGCGGAAGCGGTTGGGGCGCAGCAGATAGAAGGTGCCGCTCGATTCGATCATCTCGCCGCCGTCGGTCCCAAGCGTGATCTGGCGAAAGTCGGCGCTGAGACTGTTGAGCCCGCGCAGGTAGGCCTTCAGCTCATCGATGCCATCGGCCAGGGCCATCGGCGCCCAGAGCGCGATCAGGATCAGGGCGCAACAGGTCAGGGCGGTGGTGCCGAGCCGAGGGATTCGGTGACTCGGGCGAAGCGCCGGTGCTGGCCTTGGAGCCCATTCATGGGATGCGGGTTGGCCGCCCGAGCGGCCTTGTCGAAAGCGATCGATCACGGGATTCAGTCCTGTGGTGGAGGCGAGAGGACCTCGCGGTTGCCATTGGTCTCGGCGGGGCCGACGATGCCGATGCGCTCCATCTCCTCGATCATGCGCGCGGCGCGGTTGTAGCCGATCTTCAGTCGCCGCTGCACGCCGGAGATCGAGGCCCGCCGGCTCTCGATGACGATCTGCACGGCCTCGTCGAACAGCGGGTCTTGATCCTCGACATCGCCGCCGCCCTTGGGTTCCGGGTCGATGCCGGGCAGATGCTCGGAGGGCTCCTGGAGGATGTTCTCGATGTAGTCGGGGGCGCCTTGCTGCTTGAGGAAGGCAACCACCTTGTGCACCTCGTGGTCGTCGACGAAGGCGCCATGCACGCGCTGCGAGATGCTGCCGCCCGGTGGCAGGTAGAGCATATCGCCGTGGCCGAGCAGGTGCTCGGCGCCCATCTGATCGAGCACGGTGCGCGAGTCGACGCGCGCCGAGACCTTGAACGCCATGCGGGTCGGGATGTTGGCCTTGATCAGGCCGGTCAGCACATCGACCGAGGGGCGCTGGGTCGCCAGCAGCAGATGGATGCCCGATGCGCGCGCCTTCTGTGCCAAGCGCGCGATCAGCTCCTCGACCTTCTTGCCGACCACCATCATCATGTCGGCCAACTCGTCGATGATGACGACGATGTTCGGCAGCTTTTCGAGCGTCGGCACCTCGGGCGGTTCCAGGCCCTCGGCGATCGCGGCGTTGACGATCGGCGCATAGGTCGGGTCCGCGAGCGGCTCGCCGGCGGCGATGGCGTCGAGCACCTTGCGGTTGTAGCCGGCGATGTTGCGCACGCCGAGCGCGGCCATCAGCTTGTAGCGGCGCTCCATCTCGCCGACGCACCAGCGCAGCGCGTTGGCGGCCTCCTTCATGTCGGTGACCACCGGCGTGAGCAGATGCGGGATGCCCTCGTAGACCGAGAGTTCGAGCATCTTCGGATCGACCATGATCAGGCGCACATCGTCCGGGCCGGCCTTGTAGACCAGACTCAGGATCATCGCGTTGATGGCGACCGATTTGCCGGAGCCGGTGGTGCCGGCGATCAGCGCGTGCGGCATGCGGCCGAGATCGGCGACCACCGGCTCGCCGGAGATATTGGTGCCCATGCTGATGGTCAGCGGCGACTTGGCCTCCTGATAGGCGCGCGAACCGATGATCTCGCTCAGGGTCACCATCTCGCGCTGATTGTTCGGCACCTCGAGGCCGATCACCGATTTGCCGGGGATGACCTCGACCACGCGCACGCTGATCTTGGACAGCGCCCGCGCGATGTCCTTGCTCAGGCCGGTGATCTTGCTGACCTTGACCCCCGGCGCGAGTTCAAGCTCGAACAGCGCCACGACCGGGCCGGGATGCACCTCGACGACCTCGGCGACGACGCCGAACTCGGCCAGCCGCGCCTCGAGTTCGCGCGACATGGTTTCGAGCTGCTCCGGGGTGGCGGCATTGCCGCTGCGCCGGGGCGGGTCGAGCAGATCGAGCGGGGGGCGCTCGATGACGGTGTTGCGCATCGGGGGTCGCTGGCTCTGCGCCCCCTGTGCGGTTGGAGCGGCTGCGGCCGGTGTTGTCGAGGGCGCCGACGCATCGGCCCAGACGGGCTCGACCGCCGGTTCGAACGCGCTGGGCAGCGCAGCCGATACGCTGGCCGCGAGAGCGGATGCCTGGGGCGCTGGCTCGGGGGAGGAGGCTGACTCGCGATCGCGCGAGGAGGCCGGCTCGGACGAGGGCGCTGGCT
>NZ_JBKHDN010000185.1:0-5508 GCF_046541315.1 Halochromatium sp.
GCTGGGGAGATTCCGGCCATCGGTTTCGTGGCGCCGAGCGGCAGCGGCAAGACCACGCTCTTGCGCAAGCTGGTGCCGCTGCTGCGCCAGCGCGGGTTGCGCCTCGGCTACCTCAAGCATGCCCATCATGGCTTCGCGCTGGATCGACCGGGCAAGGATAGCTACGAGGTCGCCGCCGCCGGCGCGCGCCAGGTGATGCTGGTCTCCGGCACGCACTGGGCCCTGCTCAGCCGTACCAACGAGCGTGCCGAGGATCATCCGGCCGGCTTCGATTCGCTGTGCGCGCGCTTCGATGCCGACAGTCTCGATCTGCTGCTGATCGAGGGGTTTCGCGCGGCTGCGGTGCCCAAGATCGAGGTCTTTCGTGCCGCTACCGGCAAGACGCCACTCTACCCCGACGATGACGGCATCGTCGCCGTGGTCAGCGATGATCCGCTGCCGGTCGTGCCGCATCCGCCGCGCATGCCGCTCCGTGAGCCGGCGGCCTTGGCCGACTTCATCGTCGGCCTGGTGCGCGATCAGGGGCGCGATCGCACCGGGTTGCGCGACGAGCCGCGCCCGCGCCTGCTCCAGGCATTGCAGCGGCTACGGGCCAATGGCTATCCAGAAGCGGCGATCGGTCGCGCCTCGCTGCGTCAGGGCGAGCGCTTCTGGCTGACCCCGGACAGGATCGCCTGCGATCGGCTCAGGCTCGACGATCTGTCCGCCTGCGCCCTCGCTGACCCCCGCTCGGGGGACGGCGCGGTCGCGGCCGCGCTCCATCGCGAACTCTACCGGCGACAGCCCGAGATCGGCGCGCTGCTGCAGACGCTTGGGCCGTACTCGGTCGCCATGGGCCTGGCTGCGGCGCCGACCTTCGAGCCGCCGGACGATCATGCGGCGCGGCGGCTCGGCGCGGTTCCGGTGCTGCGCTTGGAGCTGGAGTCCGAGGCCCAGCTCCAGCGGACCTCGGCGACGCTGGCGGCGGCCTTGAGCGAGCATCCGGCTTGTCTTGTCGCCGGCCATGGGGTCTTCGCGCGCGGTGCCGATCCCGACGAGGCCTGCCGCTGGAGCCTGATGCTGGAGCACTCGGCGCGCATCGCCATCGTCGCGCGCCAGGCCCATCGAGAAGAACCGACCGGCGGCTTGGGACGCATCGCCGCGCACTGACCCCTTGACGCTGGGCGCCGATCAAGGGATCGTATAGCGCATCGTTTCAGATTCCGTGTCAAGGCGTCTCGATCTGTCGTGGCAGTAACATCAACGCCTGTAGCCAAGGGTCTCGCAAAGGATGGCCCGCGGCGTTTTCGGCTCAAGAAGGGCCTCGATATCCCGCTGGCGGGGGCGCCGAGCGCCGAGATCGATGCCAGCACGGTGGTCAGCCGGGTCGCGCATATCGGTTACGATTGCGTCGGCGTCAAGCGCTTGCCGTCGCTCGAGGTCGAGGTCGGCGACCGCGTCCGCCTCGGCCAGCCGATCTCGCGCCGCAAGGCCTATCGCGAGGTGGCCGCGACGGCGCCGGCGACCGGCGTCGTCGAGGCCATCCACCGCGGGCCGCGACGCGCGCTCGAGAGCATCGTCATCCGCCTCGACCAGCCGCGCGATGGCAATGATCCGCTGCCGCCGCTCGCCGAGCAGGAAACCTTCAACGCCTACGCCGCCGACGAACTCGATGGCCTGAATCGCGATCAGGTGCGCGAGAACCTGCTCGCCGCTGGCGCCTGGCTCGGCTTTCGCACGCGCCCGTTCAGCATGATTCCCGCGCCGGAGAGCACGCCGGCGGCGCTCTTCGTCACCGCCATCGACAGCCATCCGCTGGCGCCCGACCCGAAGCGGATCATCGAGGATGCCGGCGCGGCCTTCGCCGATGGCCTGCGCGTGATCGGCAAGCTCACCGATGGTCCCTGCTACTGCTGTCAGCGCCCGGACGCGGGCTTGCCGATTCCGTCGTCCTCCGGCTTCCAGGCCGCCGAATTTGCCGGACCGCATCCGGCGGGCCTGGCGGGTACCCACATCCACTTTCTGATGCCGGTCAGCCTGGAGCGGACGGTCTGGACGATCGGTTATCAGGACGTCATCGCCATCGGCCGGCTGTTTCGCACCGGCCGCATCGATCCGACCCGGATCGTCTCGCTGGCGGGGCCGATGGTCGCCCATCCGCGGCTGATCCGCACGCGGCTGGGTGCCAGCACCAACGATCTGGTCAAGGGCGAGCTGAGCGATCGCCGCGAGGCCCGGGTGATCTCCGGCTCGGTGCTCAGTGGCCGGCACGCGGTCGGCACCACCGCCTTCCTCGGCCGCTTCCACAATCAGATCACGGTGCTGGCCGAGGACCGCGAGCGCGAATGGTTCGGTTGGCTCAAGCCTGGCCGTGGCCGCTTTTCGGCCTTGAATCTGTTCTGGTCGGGACGCGCCAAGGACGAGACGCTGCCACTCGGCACCTCCCTGCACGGCAGCCCGCGCGCGATGGTCCCGATCGGAGCCTACGAGCGGGTGATGCCGCTCGATCTGCTGCCGACGCAACTGCTGCGCGCGCTGCTGGTCGACGATATCGACACCGCCGAGAAGCTCGGCGCGCTCGAACTGGATGAAGAAGACCTGGCCCTGTGCAGCTTCGTCGACTGCGGCAAGCATGAGTTCGGCCCGGTGCTGCGGCGCAACCTGAACAAGATCTGGCATGAGAATCACTGAACCGATGTTCACTCTCGCCGCAACGGCCGAGCGTTCTGCCGAGCATCCGGGCGGCATCCGGGGGCACGCATGATCAAGGCCCTGCGCAAATTCCTCGACCGCCAAGAGCGCCATTTCCTGCCCGGCGGACGCTATGAGCGCTTCGGCGCCCTGTTCGAGCTGGTCGACACCTTCCTCTATACGCCCGCGACGGTGACCGCCGGCACCCCGCATCTGCGCGACGGCATCGACCTCAAGCGGGTGATGATCTTCGTCTGGATCGCGGTGCTGCCGGCGGCCCTGTTCGGCATGGTCAACATCGGCCTGCAGGCCAACAGCGCCATGGCGGCGATGGGTATGGAGCAGGTCGAGGGCTGGCGCGGCGGGCTGCTCTGGCTACTCGGCGCCGGCGGCAACGACGCCAACAGCCTCTGGGACAACTTCTGGCATGGCGCGGTCTACTTCCTGCCGATCTACATCGTCACCATGGCCGCCGGCGGCTTCTGGGAGATCCTGTTCGCGACCGTGCGCAACCACGAGGTCAACGAGGGCTTCTTCGTCACCTCGATCCTGTTTGCGCTGACCCTGCCGCCCGATATCCCGCTCTGGCAGGTCGCGCTCGGCATCTCGTTCGGCATCGTCATCGGCAAGGAGGTGTTCGGCGGCACCGGCAAGAACTTCCTCAATCCAGCGCTCACCGGCCGCGCCTTCCTGTTCTTCGCCTATCCGAGCGAGATCTCGGGCGATGCGGTCTGGACCGCGGTCGACGGCTTCAGCGGCGCCACGCCGCTGATGCTCGCCGCCGAGGGCGGATTGAACGCGATCCAGACCGCTGGCATCACCTGGTGGGACGCCTTCTTCGGCACCGTGCAGGGCTCGATCGGCTCGACCTCGACCCTGCTGATCATCGTCGGCGCCATCTTCCTGCTCTACACCGGCGTCGCCTCCTGGCGCATCATGGCCGGGGTGCTGATCGGGGTCATCGGTACCGCGCTGTTGTTCAACGGCATCGGCAGCGAGACCAATCCGGCCTTCGCGGTGCCCTGGCATTGGCACCTGGTGCTCGGCGGGCTCGCCTTTGGGCTGGTGTTCATGGCCACCGACCCGGTCTCGGCCTCGATGACCGAGACCGGCAAATGGTTCTACGGGGCGCTCATCGGCTTCATGACAGTGATGATTCGGGTGCTCAATCCCGCCTATCCGGAAGGCGTGATGCTCGCCATCCTGTTCGCCAACCTGTTCGCGCCGCTGATCGACTGGTTCGTGATCCAGGCCAACATCCGCAGGAGGGCGCGCCGCCATGCCGGCTGATTCGCATCCGCAGGCTCAATCGGCAGCGCGCGCGGGCGGTCTGCTGGCTCGTGTGACGGCGGTGTTCCGGTTGCCCAACGATGACCCGCGCAAGACGCTGGCGGTGGCGCTGGTGCTCTGCCTGGTGTGCTCGGTGGTGGTCTCGGCGACCGCGGTGAGCCTGCGTCCGCTGCAGGAGCGCAACGCCGCGCGCGCGCTCAAGTCGGAGGTGATCAAGGTCGCCGGTCTCGACGAGGCGGGGATGAGCCTCGAGCAGGCCTTCCAACAGATCGAGCAGCGCCTGGTCGATCTGGAAACGGGCGAGTTCGTCGAGGATGCCGATCCGATGAGCTATTCCTATCGCGACGCGGCCAAGGACCCAGCCGCGAGCAGCGCGCTCGACGAGGCGGATCCCGCCGGCATCCGTCGCCGGCCCGATCGGATGCCGGTCTATCTGGTGCGCCGCGACGGCCAGCTCGAGACCATCATCCTGCCGGTCTATGGTGCCGGCCTGTGGTCGACCATGCACGGGCTGCTGGCGCTGGCGCCGGACGGGCGCACCGCCAAGGCGCTGACCTTCTACGAGCAGCGCGAGACCGCCGGTCTCGGCAGCGAGGTCGCGGGCGAGCGCTGGCTCTCCGAATGGCCGGGCAAGGTGCTGATCGACGAGGATGGCGAGCCGGTGATCGAGGTGGTCAAGGGCAACGTCGACCCGGATACGCCCAACGCCGAGCATCGCGTCGACGGGCTCTCCGGGGCCACGCTGACCAGCAATGGGGTCACCCACCTGATGCGGTTCTGGCTCGGCGAGCAGGGCTATGGCCCCTTCCTGGCCCGGCTCGGCGACGACGACAACCGCAGCTGACATCCGCGCCGAACCGGCCGAACCAAGGGGATACGCAGCATGGCCACCCAATCCGCCCGGCTCCTGTTCGAGCCGATCATCGATAACAACCCGATCACCCTGCAGATCCTCGGCATCTGCTCGGCGCTGGCGGTGACCACCAAGTTGGCGCCGGCCATCACCATGAGCATCGCGCTGACCGCGGTGCTCGTCGGTGCCAGCGTCATCATCAGCCTGATCCGGTATCAGATGCCGTCGAGCATCCGCATCATCATCCAGATGACCATCATCGCCTCGCTGGTGATCCTGGTCGATCAAGTGCTGCAAGCCTTCGCCTACGAGCTCTCGAAGCAGCTCTCGGTGTTCGTCGGGCTGATCATCACCAACTGCATCGTGCTCGGCCGTGCTGAGGCCTTCGCCTCGAAGAATCCGCCCTGGCCGAGCTTTCTCGACGCCCTCGGCCATGGGCTCGGCTACAGCCTGATCCTGATCAGCGTCGCCGCGATCCGCGAATTGCTCGGCTCCGGCAGCCTGCTCGATGTGCAGATCCTGCCGCTGCTGAAGGAGGGCGGCTGGTACGAGCCGAATGGCCTGATGCTGCTCGCGCCCGGTGCCTTCTTCATCATCGGCCTGATGATCTGGGGCATCCGCAGCTGGAAGCCCGCGCAGCTCGAGAAGCCGGAATACCGGATCAATGTCGTGCATCGCACGGAGTCGCTATGAGC
>NZ_JBKHDN010000186.1:0-5482 GCF_046541315.1 Halochromatium sp.
TGGTTTATTCCCGCAGGAGAGACCGGTCTTCGACCGGCGCCGAAGGCGCAACGTCCGCCCGGAATCGCTCAGGCAAAAGGACTGCGGGACCCATACCAACTCTGGAGAGCGGCTACGGCAGTAGCCCACCGACGGGGCAGCGATCGGCGCCACCCAGGGCTCGCGGCAAGCGAGCACGCTTGGCGCTCGACGCAAACTCTCAGGTTCAGGACAGAGGGGCGGCGCGCGCAGTCACGGCTGTGGCGCTGGCTCGTCTGTCTTAAACCGCGCGCCCTCGTTGCCAGCAACAGCGGCCGCCAACCGGAGTCGCCGCATGGGATCCAGAACCCCCCTCTTTTCCGAGCACGAACGCCTCGGCGCCCGCCTCGTGCCGTTCGGCGGCTGGGACATGCCACTGCATTACGGCTCTCAGCTCGACGAGCATCATGCGGTGCGCCAGCAGGCCGGGGTCTTCGATGTCTCGCACATGCGCCCGATCGACATCCAAGGCGCCGATGCGCTGGTTTTCCTGCGACGGCTCCTGGCCAACGATGTCGCCAAGCTCAAGCAGCCGGGCAAGGCGCTCTACAGCTGCATGCTCAATGCCGACGGCGGTGTCATCGACGATCTGATCTGCTATTACCTGGGTCCCAACCGCTATCGGGCCGTGGTCAATGCCGCGACCGCAGACAAGGATCTGGCCTGGATGCAGGCCTGCATCCAAGGCGCCGCGGTCGGCATCAACAGCCGCGACGATCTGGCCATGCTCGCGGTACAAGGCCCGCAGGCCCGCGCCGAGGCCGCGGCGCTGCTGCCGGAGGCGCTCCGCGCGCCGGCCCTGGCGCTCAGGCCCTTCTTCGCCACCGAACAGGGCGACTGGCTGGTCGGACGCACCGGCTACACCGGCGAGGATGGCTTCGAAATCCTGCTGCCAGCCACCGAGGTCGTCGACCTGTGGCAAGCGCTCATCGCCGCCGGCGTGACGCCCTGCGGGCTCGGCGCGCGCGACACCCTGCGCCTGGAGGCCGGGATGAACCTCTATGGCCAAGACATGACCGAAGAGATCGGGCCGCTCGAGTCCGGTCTCGGCTGGACCGTCGCCTTCGAGCCGCCCGGGCGCGACTTCATCGGCCGCGCGGCGCTCGAAGCGCAGCGCTCGCGGGGCGGCCTGCGCGACTTCGTTGGCCTGCTGCTGATCGGGCGCGGGGTGCTGAGGAGCCATCAGCCGGTGCTGGTCGACGGCCAGCCGGTCGGCGAGGTCACCTCCGGCGGCTTCTCGCCCACCCTGCAACGCAGCATCGCGCTGGCGCGGGTCCAGCCCGGCATGGGCGACTCATGCGCGGTCGAGATCCGCGGCAAGGCCGTGCCCGCGCGGGTGGTGAAACCGCCGTTCGTGCGCCACGGCAAGGCCCGTATCGCCCTCGGCTAACAGGCATCAGGCGTCCCCCGAATGATGCAGCGCGCGTTATCTTCGTCAAGTTCAGTGCCGACGACGGACGAAACCTCGATCACCAGCGCTGCACAGCGCCGCAGACGGATTCCAGCGGGGCGGCCTCGGCCTGTCTCCGTGGTGCTGCTCTTTTCTCGCACACACCAGGCTCAAGGGCAGCTGCTCTGCGGGCCATATCGCCAACCGCCGCCGCTTCAACCGCGACGCGATTTCTCAGGAGTCTCTCCAATGAGCACCATCCCAACCGAACTGAAGTACACCGAGTCCCACGAATGGGTCAAGGACAACGGCGACGGCACCGTCACCGTCGGCATCACCGATCACGCGCAGGAGGCCCTCGGCGATCTGGTCTTCGTCGAGCTGCCCGAGATCGGCAAGCAGGTCGCCATCAAGGATGCCTGCGCGGTGGTCGAATCGGTCAAGGCGGCGTCCGACATCTATAGCCCGCTCAGCGGCGAGGTCGTCGCCGCCAATGAGGCGCTCGATGGCGCGCCCGAGACGATCAACGAGGATGCCTATGGCGACGGCTGGATCTTCCAGCTCAAGCTCTCGGACCCAAGCCAGCTCGACGACCTGATGGACGCCGGCGGCTACGAGCAGCTCCTCGCCGACGAGGGCTGAACCACCATGCCCTTCATCCCGCACACCGACGAGGACATCGCCGGCATGCTCGACGCCATCGGCGTCGACAGCATCGACGCGCTGTTCGACGAGATCCCCGCCGAGCTGCGCGCCCAGGGCCTGGACGGCGTCCCCGCTGGTCTGAGCGAAATGGAAGTCACCCAGCTGCTGCAAGCGCGCGCGCGCGCCGATGGCGAGCCGACCTGCTTCATCGGCGCCGGCGCCTATGACCATCACATCCCCGCCGCCGTCTGGCAGATCGCCACCCGCGGCGAGTTCTACAGCGCCTACACGCCCTATCAGGCCGAGGCCAGCCAGGGCACGCTGCAGGTGCTCTACGAGTTCCAGTCGATGATGACCGCGCTGACCGGGCTCGATGTCTCCAACGCCTCGCTCTACGACGGCGCCTCGGCATTGGCCGAAGCGGTGCTGATGGCGGTGCGCTCGAACCGCAAGGTGAAACAGCCGCGCGTGCTGATGCCGCGCAGCGTGCATCCGTTCTATCGCCGCACCGTCGCCAGCATCGTCCAGCATCAGGGCATCGAGCTGGTCGAGATCGACTTCGACAGGCGCAGTGGACAGACGCGGGTCGCGGACTGCGAGGCGGTCGCCGATGCGCCCTTCGCCGCGCTGGTGGTGCCGCAGCCCAACGTCTTCGGCGTGCTCGAGGACGTCGACGCGCTGACCGACTGGGCGCAGGCGCGCGATGCGCTGGTGATCGGCCTGGTCAATCCGGTCGCCCTCGCCCTGCTCTCGCCGCCGGGTGACTGGGGCCAGGCCGGTGCCGATCTCGCCTGCGGCGAGGGCCAGCCGCTGGGGATGCCGCTCGCCTCCGGCGGCCCCTATCTCGGTTTCCTGTGCTGCAAGCAGGCCTTCATCCGCCAGCTGCCGGGCCGCATCGCCGGCAGGACCGAAGACCTCGAGGGCAAGGTCGGCTACACCCTGACCCTGCAGGCGCGCGAGCAGCACATCCGCCGCTCCAAGGCGACCTCGAATATCTGCACCAATCAGGGGCTGCTGGTGACCGCCGCGACCATCCACATGGCGATCCTCGGCGCCGAGGGTCTCGAACGCGTCGCCGCCGCCTGCCATGCCAACACCGCCCGGCTGGCGCAACAGTTGTGCGAGGTGCCCGGCGTCGAGCCGATCTTCGACGCCCCCGCCTTCCACGAGCGCGCACTGCGCCTGCCAGCACCGACCGAGACGGTGCTGGCAGCGCTCGCCGAGCAGGACATCCTCGGCGGCTTCGATCTTGGGCGCGAGTATCCAGAGCTGGGTTCGGCGGTGCTGATCTGCGCCACCGAGAAGCGCACCGACGCCGAGATCGCCGCCTATCGCGAGGCACTCGCGAGCGCACTGGTGATCGCTCAAGCGGCCTAAGACCCTGTCCATCAATGGATTCCCGATGTCCGCGCCACTGTCCAGCGATCGTCGGGAAGCAGACACTGGGTAGCTACTGACAACCAACCCCTCACTCCTCACTCCTAATCACTCACTCCTCACGCCCCACCACCGCCATGCTGATCCACGAACACTCCCGTCCTGGCCGCCGCGCCACCGCGCAGGCGCCGCTTGCAACGGCCGATCATGCCGATCTGCCCCAGGCGCTGCGGCGCACGCAGCGCGCCGCGCTGCCCGAGGTCTCCGAGCTGCAGGCCGTGCGCCATTACACCCGGCTCTCGCAGCAGAACTTTTCCATCGACACGCACTGCTACCCGCTCGGCTCTTGCACGATGAAGTACAACCCGCGCGCCTGTAATAGCCTGGCCTCATTGCCCGGCTTCCTGGCGCGTCACCCCGCCGCGCCAGAAAGCCATAGCCAGGGCATCATGGCCTGCCTGCATGAGCTGCAGGACATGCTGAAGAGCGTCACCGGCATGCACGCGGTCTCGCTGGCGCCAGCCGCCGGCGCCCAGGGCGAGCTGGCCGGGGTGATGATGATCCGCGCCTATCACGATGCGCGCGGCGATCACGACCGGCGCGAGATGCTGGTGCCGGACGCGGCGCATGGCACCAACCCGGCCTCGGCGATCATGGCCGGTTTCAAGGTGCGCGAGGTGCCGACCGGCAGCAACGGCGATGTCGATATCGATGCGCTGCGCGAGGCCGTCGGTCCGCAGACCGCCGGCATCATGCTCACCAATCCGAGCACCGTCGGCGTCTTCGATCGCAACATCCAAGCCATCGCCAAGACCGTGCATGAGGCCGGTGGCCTGCTCTATTACGACGGCGCCAACCTCAACGCCATCCTCGGCAAGGTCCGTCCCGGCGACATGGGCTTCGATGTCATCCACATGAACCTGCACAAGACCTTCTCGACCCCGCACGGTGGCGGCGGACCGGGCGCGGGTCCAGTTGGGGTCTCGAAGCGGCTCGAGCCCTATCTGCCGATCCCGCTCGTGACCCAGGACGACGACGAGCGCTATCGGTGGCTCGACGAGGACGACCGCCCAGAGAGCATCGGCCGCCTGACCGCCTTCGGCGGCAACATGGGCATCCTGCTGCGTGCCTATATCTACGCGCGCCTGCTCGGCGCCGAGGGCATGCGCCGGGTCTCCGAGTTCGCCACCCTCAACGCCAATTACCTCCAGGCCCGCCTGCGCGAGGCCGGTTTCCAGCTCGCCTATCCGGGGCGGCGCGCCAGCCACGAGTTCATCGTCACGCTCAAGAAAGAGGCCAAGGACTTCGGCGTCAACGCCATGGACTTCGCCAAGCGCCTGCTCGATTATGGCTACCATGCGCCGACCACCTACTTCCCGCTGTTGGTGCCCGAGTGCCTGCTGATCGAGCCGACCGAGACCGAGTCCAAGGAGGCGCTCGACGGCTTCGTCGAGGCGATGATCAAGATTCGCGCCGAGGCCGAGCACGAGCCGGAGACGGTCAAGCAGGCGCCATACAGCCTGCCCTTGCGGCGGCTCGACGACGTACGTGCCGCGCGTCAGCTCGATGTCGCCTGGAAGCCCGCGCAGCATCGCCGCTGACCTGACTACTTCGGACGCACGCGACCTCAGACGCACGTGACCTCAGACGCATCGGGCCGCCCTCTGGGAGCAGAGAGTGCGGTCAGGGCCTGCGGCCCTGAATCATCACCGGGAGATTGAAACGCGACCATGGCCAACCACAACGTCAGCGGCTGGCGGAGGATCCTCTATGCCTTCGGCTACTCGATGAAGGGCTTCAAGGCCTGCTACGAGCTTGAGGAGGCCTTTCGCCAAGAGGTCTTCGTCCTCATCTTCCTGATCCCGCTGGCGCTCTGGCTCGGCGAGTCGCCGGTCGAGCGCGCCATGCTGGTCGGCAGCCTGTTGCTGGTGCCAGTGGTCGAGCTGCTCAACTCGGCGATCGAGGCCAATGTCGACCGCGTTGGCCTGGAGCGTAACGAGCTTTCCGCGCGCGCCAAGGACATCGCGTCCGCCGCGGTGTTCATGAGCATCA
>NZ_JBKHDN010000187.1:0-5465 GCF_046541315.1 Halochromatium sp.
TCTCCCGGGCAGCGGTCTCCCGGGCAGCGGTCTCCCGGGCAGCGGTCTCCCGGGCAGCGGTCTCCCGGGCGCCGGTCTCCCGAGCATCGGTCTCTCGGGCTTCGGCTTCCCGGCCGTCGGTCTCCCGGGCAGCGGTCTCCCGGGCTTCGGCTTCCCGGGCAGCGTTCTCCCACGCTTCGGCGCCCCAGACCCGAACGCCATCGAGCCGGATGCTCGGGGTCGGCAACAGGCGCAGGCGCCCGATAGATTCGATGCGGGTCGGTCGCCCGAGCGATTGCGCGATCTCGGTCTCGAGATCGCGCAGCAGTTGCTGCCGATCGATCAGGCGTGGCGCCAAGAGCGCGGCGCCGAGCGCCAGCACGAGCAGCGCGACGACGAGACCGATGAAGCGCTTGATCCAGGTCGGCATCGGCGGGCGTCCTTCAGTGTTCCTGGCCACAGCGCCAGCAGAGATCGAAGCTGCCGTCGACCAATTCGCCACAGCCTCGGCAGACCCAGGAGCCGGACTCGGCGCGGGCCCGATTCTCGCTCAGCCAACCATCGAGCACGGCTTGGGCGCGCGGCAGATCGCGCTCGTCGAGCACCCAGAGGCTGGGATAGATGTCGACCGGAAGCTCGCCGGCGGCACCGCTGAGAGCGTCGCCGAAGATGCGCGCTTCGATGCGGTGTCGGGCGAGGAGATCCTGGAGCAGCTGGGCCTCGATACGGTCGGCGGCTTGATAGAGTGGCTGCATGATCGCTCAGAAATGGAGCGGGCGATGGGAATCGAACCCACATTGGAGGCTTGGGAAGCCCCTGTTCTACCATTGAACTACGCCCGCCTGAACCTTTGATTCTAGAGCCAGCGGCCGGCGACGGCAAGCAACCCTGAGACCTCGACTGGCACTCGGGTCCAGGCGCAAACCCATCGCCACCGGCAAATCGGCTCAGAGATGTTCGGCATACATCCGCTCGACCGCGTCGCGATGATGCGCGAGCACCTGGGCGCGCTTGACCTTCATCGTGGGCGTCAGCAGGCCGTTGTCGATCGACCAGGGTTCGAGGGTCAACGCCACCCGCCGCACCTTCGCGTAGCCGGGAAAATCGACCAATGCCTCGCGGATGCGCTTGACCAGGTCGCGCAGCAGCGGCGGATGCGACAGGCTCTCCGGCTGCTCCGGGTCGAGGCCATAGTCGCGCGCCAGCTCCGGCCAGAGATCGGGGTTCATCACCAGCAGCGCGGTCAGATAGGAGCGCCCTTCGCCGTCGATCAGCACCTGATCGAACAGCGGGTCCAGCCCGAGGGTCATCTCGATGTCCGCCGGCGGCACCTTTTCGCCGTTGGAGAGCACCAGGATGTCCTTGATGCGACCGGTGATGTAGACATGACGGCCGTCGATGCGTGCCTGATCGCCGGTGCGCAGCCAGCCATCGGCGGTGAACATGTGCGCGGTGGCCGCGTGATGATTCCAGTAACCGAGCATGTTGCAGGGGCCTCGCACCTGCAACTCGTCGTCGGCGCCGATGCGCACCTGGATGCCGCGCAGCGGGATACCGACGCTGTCGGGCCGGTTATCCTCGAGTGGATTCACCGCCACCACCGGGCTGGTCTCGGTGAGCCCATAGCCCTGCACCAAGGGCAGCTCCAGCCCGATGAACAAACGCGCGACCGCGAACGGCATCGGCGCGCCGCCGCTCACCGCCGCGCGCAGACGCCCGCCGAGCCGTTCCAACACCGGCCGCGCGACCTTGCGCCGCAGCCAGGGCCAGAGCAACAGCAGCGGATGCCAGCGCCGGCGTCCCTGGCGATGCTCGAACGCCATCCAGCCGACCTGGACCGCGAATTTGAACAGCGCGCGCAGCGGCTTGGGGCGCCCCTCGAGCTGATCCTGGATGCGCTGATAGACGCGCTCGAACACGCGTGGAACGGCGATGATCACGGTCGGGCGGATGGTTTGCAGATCCTCGCCGAGCTGCGTGATCGAGCGCGCATAGGCCACGGTGGAGCCGGTCATCATCGGCAGGTAATAGCTGCCCATGCGCTCGAGCATGTGCGACAGCGGCAGGAACGACAGAAAGATGTCTTCCTGATAAACATCGAGCATGGTGACGCTGGCATGGGCATTGGCCAGGATATTGAAATGGCTCAGCATCACGCCCTTCGGCCGGCCGGTGGTGCCGGAGGTGTAGACGATGGTGGCGAGCGAATGCGGGTCCGCGACGCGTTGCGTCCAGGGCTCGCCGTGTTCCGGCAGCCAGCGCGCGGCGATCACCGCGCGCTCGTCATAGGTAACGATCCGGCGCGACTGCTCGCTGTCCTCGAGAATCACCACCCGCTCCAGCTGGAGCGTCTCGCCAAGCGCCGGCGCCAGCCGCTTCCAACGGCTGGCATCCTGGATCAACAGCATCTTGCAATCGGCGTCTTGGAGGATATGGGCCGCGTTCTCGGCGCGGTCCTCGGTGTACAGCGGCACGCTCACCAGCCCCAGCGAGAGCGCGGCCTGATCGAAGATCACCCACTCCGAGCCGTTACGCAGCAGCACCGCAACGCGATCGCCGGCCTGCACGGACTCGCCAGCGAGGGCCGCGCGCCAGCGCGCGACCTGCTCGGCGGTCTCACGCCAGGTCATGCTGCGCCAGTCATCGGCGGCGCGATCGAACCATTGGTACGCGGGACGGTCTGGAGACCGATGCAGGCGTTGATGAAAGAGCCCGTCGAGCGTGCCCGCGCGCTCGACCGAGATCAGATCCTCCGACCATTGATTCACTGGCGATGCCTCCTCGTTGGATGCTGGATATCTTTGCGCCGGCGCCGCCGTCTAGTGTATAGCCATTCGCCCTGACGCGCGGACACGACATCCCGTGGAATCTGGCCGTGCAATCTGGCCGTGGAATCTGGGCTGCTTGGGCCAGTGTTGTCCGGCAATCAGGTCGAGCGGCCATCTCGCACGCCAGGCACCAATCCGGACGCGCCGCGCGCGCGTCGCCCCCACCGATTCGTTTATCAGGAGACAGCAGCCGATGCAGATCCACATCAACGGCGAGCCCAAGACCATTCCCGACGCCATGCGCCTGTCCGAGCTGCTCGAGCAACTCGGACTCGCCGAGCGCCGCCTCGCGGTCGAGGTCAACCGCGAGCTGGTGCCGCGCGGGCGCTTCCCCGAGCATGAACTCAAGGCCGGCGATCAGGTCGAAATCATCCATGCCGTCGGCGGCGGCTAAGCGGATCAAGACAATCCGCAGCGCACACGCGCGGCCCGATCGGCTATCGTCGCCCTCAACCCTAAAACCTATTGACCCTCTTCCATCCCTTATGACCGCCTCGCCAAATCGCTCAGACAGCTTCTCTATCGCCGGTCGCGACTACCACTCGCGCCTCCTCGTGGGCACCGGAAAATACAAGGACATGGACGAAACCGCCCGCGCCATCGAGGCCAGCGGCGCCGAGATCGTCACCATCGCGGTGCGCCGCACCAACATCGGCCAGCATGCCGACGAGCCCAATGTGCTCGAAGTATTGCCGCCCGATCGCTACACCATCCTGCCCAACACCGCCGGCTGCTACGACGTCGACAGCGCGGTGCGCACCTGCCGGCTCGCGCGCGAGCTGCTCGATGGCCATCACTTGGTCAAGCTCGAGGTGCTCGGCGATCAGAAGACCCTGTTCCCCGATGTGCTCCAGACCCTCGAAGCGGCCAAGGTGCTGGTCGCCGATGGCTTCGACGTCATGGTCTACACCAACGACGACCCGATCATCGCCAAGCAGCTCGAGGACATCGGTTGCGTGGCGGTGATGCCGCTGGCGGCGCCGATCGGCTCCGGGCTCGGCATCCGCAACCGGCTCAACATCCTCACCATCGTCGAGAACGCCAGCGTGCCGATCCTGGTCGATGCCGGCGTTGGCACCGCTTCCGATGCCGCCATCGCGATGGAACTCGGCTGCGACGGCGTGCTGATGAACACCGCCATCGCGGCGGCGAAGGATCCGGTGTTGATGGCCAGCGCCATGCGCAAGGGCATCGAGGCCGGCCGCGAGGCCTTCCTAGCCGGGCGCATGCCGGCGAAGCGCTTCGCCTCGGCGTCGTCGCCGCTCGAGGGCACCTTCTTCTAAGGCGTAAGGCGCCGTGCGGGCCAGCGCGACACGCTCGCGATTCGCCCCGAGGCGCGGATATGACCGCTCGATCTGATTGCCGGACAACACTGACCTAGGAGCCCAGATTCCACCGGATGTTCGTGTCCGCGCGTCAGGGCGAATGGCTATACGAGCCTCTGGTCGCATCTCGGCCGTTGGGCCAGCGCGAGCCGGCGCGATCTGGCGTTCATCAGGTCGAACGCCCATCCAGATCGGACGCGCAAGGCCGAGGGCGCAGACTGACTTCGCCAGCGGCGAAGGTGCGCTGGCCAGCAACGGTTTCAAGGCGGAGATTGCCGTGGCTGTCGATGCCGCGATAGCGCCCCTCGATCCGCTGCTGACCAGCGACCAAGGTCACCCGCTCGTCTCGGTAGGCGTCGAGCCGACGCCAGTCGTCGAGGAATGCCGAGAGTCCCTGGTCGGCATAGCGCGACAGCGCTGCGGTGAGGGTGTCGATCAACGCCGCCGCCAAATCATTGCGGCTTGGGACCTCGCAACGGCAGGGCTCGCCCTTGCAGACCTCGCTCAGGTCGACCCAGGGCTGGTCGATGGTCGCGGCCTCCGCAGCCCGCAGCCCCAGATTGATCCCCACGCCGACCACCACCCGGCTCGGCCCCTGGGCCTCGCCGGCGACCTCCAACAACAACCCCGCGAGCTTGCGCCGCCGCCAATGGACATCGTTCGGCCACTTGAGCCCGATGCCCTCGACGCCGAATCGCCGCAACGCCTGGGCGACCGCCACCCCGCACGCCAGACTGAGGCCGCCGAGCTGGGCCGGCGCCAGCGCATAACGCCAGAGGATGGACAGATAGATATTGCGCCCGAACGGTGACACCCAGCGTCGCCCGAGCCGTCCGCGCCCTGCCGTCTGGCACTCGGCGAGGCAGATCTCGCCGGCGCCGAGAGCAACGCCTGCATCTGAACCGGACTCCGAGCCGGAGTCTGAACCGGAACCGGAACCGGAACCAGAGCCAGCGTCTGAGCCGAAACCAGAGCCAGAACCAGAACCAGAACCCGAACCAGAGCCAGCGTCTGAACCGGAGCCGGAGCCAGAAGCGGCGCGCGCCTGCCGCCGCCCTGCGTCGAGCAGATAGGCATTGGTCGAATCGACCTGCTCGAGAATGGTGAGCGCCGCCGTGCGTTGCCGTGCCGCCGCATCGAGCCGGGCCTGGATCAGCTCGGCCGACAGCAACTCAATCGGCGCCGGCAGCCGATAGCCCTGCCCGCGAACCGCCTCGATGCCCAGCTCCAGCTCAGTGTCGAGCCGATGCAGGCGCTTCCACACCGCCGCCCGGCTGATCCCGAGGGCCGTGGCGATCGCCGCTCCCGAATGCGGCTGCCCGTCCGCCAGCAG
>NZ_JBKHDN010000188.1:0-5433 GCF_046541315.1 Halochromatium sp.
CCACTGCCAGCGTTATGACCTGCCCTATCCCAAGACCTGGCTGCTGTCCGATATTAATGCCTTGCCGGCAATCAGCGCCGCAGGGCTGACGTTTCCGCTGATCGTCAAACCGGCGCGGCCGCTGTCCGGGTTCAAGGTGCGCCTGATCGACACGCCCCAAGCCCTAGAACAGCTCGCGCGCGAGCGCCCGCAGGCGCTGCCGTTCCTGCTGCAACATTGGGTGCCTGGCAATGATCGTCGCATCCTGTTCACGGCGTTTTACCTGGATCAGGGACGCATCCTGGCAAGCTTCGATGGCCGCAAGCTCGCCTCCAAGCCGCCGGCACTGGGGCAGACGACGGTGGCGGAATCCTTTCCGCACGCGCAGATGCATGCGCTCGCCGAGCGCTTCTTCGCGCCGCTCAAGCTCTCCGGACCGGTGTCGCTGGAAGCCAAACTGGATGCCGATGGCCAACCCTGGATCATCGAGCCGACCCTTGGCCGCACCGATTATTGGCTGGAGTGCTGTGTCGCGAACGGAGTCAATCTGCCGCTCATCGAGCATCAGGCGCAAAGCGGACTGCCGGTTGCAACACCAACCCAGACGCAGGGAGTGATCTGGTTCGACACCGAGCGCAGCCCAGGCGGTTACCTACGTTTGCGGCTCGGCGGTGGCGAGACAGCGACACGGCGCTGGCGACCTCGGTTTGCCTATTGGAATCGCGCTGACCCAGTACCTTTTTGGATCGGCTTATTGCGATTCGTCCAACATCAAGGGCGACGGGTACTAAGGCGTCTCGCAAAACTATCGCGCAAATAATTGTCAAGGCACCACAACCTCGGTCCCTGTCAGCACCTCGCGCAGCTTTCCGGCCAACGTCGCCTTCGCCCCCTCATCCCCATGCACCAGGCGAATCTCGGCCGGCGCGGTCGCAATCCCAGTGACAAAGTCGATCAGATCGCGCTGGTCGGCATGGGCTGAGTAACCGCCGATGGTATGAATCTGGGCGCGAATGTCGTAGCGCTCGCCGTCGAGCATCACATAGCCCCCGCGCGGACCGTAGCGCTGGATGTCGCGCCCCGGCGTGCCCTTGGCCTGATAGCCGACGAAGAGCACATCATGGCGCAGGTCGCCGAGCATGGCCTTGAGATAGTTCACCACCCTGCCCCCGGCGCACATGCCGCTGGCGGCGATGACCACCGCCGGTTGGCGGCTGTGGGCGAGGTAGTTGACCATGTGCATATGATCAGCATGGTGGTCGACGGTGACCAGTTGCTCGAAGGCGAGCGGGTGGCGGCCTTGTTGCAGCCGGTCTTGGGCCTCGTCGTCCCAGACCTGACGCAGGCGTCGGTAGCCTTGGGTGAAGTCGGCGGCCAGTGGCGAGTCGAGCACGACTTGCAGGCGCTGCCAATGCGGGCGTGCTTGCGCGCCACCCTCGCCGTGGGCGTGGAACAGGCCTTCGAGTTCGTAGAGCAGTTCTTGGGTGCGGCCGATGCTGAAGGCCGGGATGAGCACGGTGCCGCCGTCGGCGAGGGCATGTTCGATCACCGCGCGCAGACGCTCGACGCGGGTGCTGCGGTCTTCATGGCAGCGGTCGCCGTAGGTGCTCTCGAGCACTAGAATGTCGGCGCGCTCGGGCGACTGCGGCGCGGGCAGCAGCGGGGTGTCGGGGGCGCCGAGGTCGCCGGAGAAGACGATGCGTTGGCGCTTGGACGCGGGCTTGTCCGAGGCAGCGCCGGCCAGCGCGGTTTGGCTGGAATCGTCCGGTGCGGCGTTGGCTGCTGGGGACGAGAGATCGATCTCGACATAGGCCGAGCCGAGGATATGGCCGGCGCGCTGGAGGCGGATCAGCGGCCCGCAGTCCGCTGGCTCGCCAGGCTTACTGGCAGCCTCTGCGCTGGTCGCGTCAGGATCCGGATCAGCATTCCCGACGGTAGCGCGCGTTGACTCGCCAACCAGATCGAGCGAAACGACGCCGCCCTGCCCGTCGAGCCGGTGCCATTGCCCGAACGGCAACGCGACGATGCGACTTTGCAGCACGGCGAGCACGCGCTCGATCAGCCGTTGATCGCGCGTGAAGCCGACCTTGAGCGCGTCTTCGAGCACCAACGGCAGCAATTCGGCCGAGGCGGGGCTGGCGAGGATCGGACCCTGATAGCCGGCGGCGAGCAGGTACGGCAGCCGTCCGACGTGGTCGATGTGGACGTGGGTGACGATCAGCGCCTGGATGGGGGCGATGTCGAAGCCGATCTGTAATTGGTTGGCGCGCGCGCCGTCGGCGCCGGCCTCATCGCCCTGGAACAGGCCGCAGTCGATGAGCAGGGAGTGGTAGCCGGCGACGCTCTGGGCGTCGAGGTTTCCGAGGTCAGCGGCCGCCGCGTAACGCAGTTCGTGACAGGAACCGGTCACGCCGGTGGTGGCGCCGTGGTGGTGGATCTCAGGGTGCGTGCTTTTAAGCATTATCTTATGCGGCATGCAAGGGGACAATTCGATCAATCTCCTCTCTAACCGATTGCGCCGCCGTCCAAAGGTCAATGGCACGCTGTGCGTTCAACCAAAACTCTGGAGAGTTACCAAATAAGCGGGCAAGCCGAAGTGCCATTTCAGGGCTGACAGCACGGCGTTCATGCAATAGATCATTGACGAGTTGTGGAGAGAGCCCCAAAGACTCAGCTAATCCGTCAACTGTCAGGCCATAGTCCGGCAGAAAATCTTCCCTGAGCATTTCACCAGGATGAGTCGGTTTGCGCTGCATACCGGCATGATCAGGGATCCTCATCGTTATTACACTCCTCAGCGGTCATTGCACACTTCGACTTTACGCGCAGCGACGAGGAAGGCATGACTCAATGGCGAGGCGAGCCACGGCAAACGCCGCAAGAGCCAGCGCATCGGTCGGGATTCGATCCAAGGCTGCAAGCGCTGCAGCCGGCCGGGCAGGATGGGTACCCAATAGATCCGCACCGACTCCGCGCCTTGGGCGAGCAAGCGCTGGCGCAGCTGCTCGGGATCATCGTAGCGGAGATTCAACGGCGGCCCACCGAGCCGGGCGCGCAGGCGTTTGATCAGCGTGGCCAAGCTGCGCCGGTTCAGCGCATCCACCCAGACCTGTCCGCCGGGGCGCGTTGCCGCCAGCAATTCCGTCAGGACTGACTCGGGCGCGGAGAGCGCCTGCAAGACGCCGAGGCACATGACGCCGTCCATGCTCCCGGGCCGGATCGGTAGCTTGGTGGCATCGCCCACCAGCCAGCGAATGGTCTTGGCGCTGCGTGCGCGCGCCTTTTGCACCGAGGGGAGCGAATAATCCAGGCCCAGTGTGTCGATCGCGCGACTGGCCAGATAGCGGGTGTAACTGCCCGCGCCGCAGCCGGCATCCAGCCAGCGTGCGCCAGGCACGTCGCCGGGCCAGACCCGCTGGAAATGCCGCAGCCGGGTGTCCAAGCCGGAGGTCGTCCAGCCGGCGATCCCGGCATCGTCGTCGAATTGGCGACCGCGCTGCACGAAACGTTGGCGCCAACGTTCTTCGAACCCTGATCGGGCCATCGGCTGCTCCCTAAGAGTGCCCAATCCTTTAGGCAAGTTTAGGCGATTTCTGTCAAAGCCCATACCGCCTTAAGTTGATGAAAAGAACCAATCCCGCGTCCAGTCCGCGACCTGATCGCGCCAGACCTGGCGGGAGAAGGTGTGATTGGCGTCGGGCAATTCCCGCCGGGTGACGCGCGGGGCCTCGAGCAGGCCCTGCCAGGCGGGCGACTGGGCGGCGACGTCGCGAAACTCTGCGGCGGTGAGATCGTCGCCGCTGAGAATCAGCAGGATCGGGCCGCTAAAACGTTGCCAACCTGCGGCCATGCGCTCGGGGAGCGGGCCAGATGGGAGACGTTGCCCCTTGGTCGCCGATAGGCTCGCACCCGGCGTCCCGTTCGCCCCTGCCGTCCCGCTTGCGGCGACCTTCGCGTCCGAATCCGCATCACCGCCCGCGTTGCCGCCTAACGTGTCCGCCGCGCTCGAAGCGCGACCGGCACCGGCGACTCGTCGCACCATTGTCAGCAATGAACGCAGCGAGTTGAGCGGATTGACACGCCCGCTGAGCAGGCTTGTCCAGAAGTCCCGGCTCAGCACGCGGCGCAGGTAGTAGCCCTTGAGATAGGCCTTGGCCAGCCCCTCCTCGGTGCGCACCCAGGGATTGAGCAACACCAGAGCGCTCACGCGCGGATCTTGCCAAGCATAGAACAGGGCGGCGGAAGCGGCATCGCAGAGGCCCCAAATGACGATTTCACGCAGCCCCGGGGATGCCGACTGAAAGCAGTCGATGGCGGCGCGGATGTCCTCGTTGATCTGCTCGAAATCGCGCTGCGGGCCGCTGGAGTCGCCCATGCCACGGTAGTCGAAGCGAAACACGGGGATACCGGCGGCTGCCAGATGCCGCGCCAAGAGCAGGAACTGGCGATGGCTGCCGACCCGATATTGCGGGCCACCGACGACCAGTAGCAGACCGCGCGGCGCCTCGGTGGCTGCGGTTGCGGCTGCGGCGATCGTTGCGGCTTCGGCTCTGGCTGGAATCGCGGTTCCAGCTGCAACTGGGGTTTCAGCTGCAGCGACGACGACAGTTGCCGGATGCAGGATGCCGAGCAACGGCTCGCCACCGACCTCGAAGGTCAGCGCGCGCTCGATCGCAACAGCCTGCCCCCGCTCCATCGCCACGGCTTGCCGTCGCCCCTGCTCCATCGGCGCCTCTTGCGCGGGCGCGTCTTGCATCGGACTCGCCATCATCGGCCCAGCACCTCGGTCAGCGCCTGCTCGGTCGCCGCCAACAAGGCCGGCACCTCGCGGATCTCTTGCGTGGCCCAGAAGGGCTCGCCTTGAACAACGGCGGTTTTGATCTGGATCCCGATGTCTGGCCGTTGCGTTGTCCTTCGCGCTGACGATCGAGGCAACGACTGCCCCGGTAAGATGGCTTGTTCAGCGGCTTGCCGCCAGGCATCGACGACTCGGGCACTCGCCGGCGGGAGCGTTGGAGTCTCCGCTTGGGTCACTTCCAGCCAGCAGACCGAACCATGCTCGGGCGGTTGCAGACGGGCTGCGGCCAGCCGTGCGGCCAGTGCTGGCGCGAGACCGTAGCCGGCCACCTCCAGCACCTCTCCGGCGTCGAGGCGCGCACGCAGTTGGGCGGTGGTTTCCTTGGCGCCGCCGATCATGCCTGCGGCCATGCGCAGGCGCAGGAATTGGGTCAGATGCAGCTCGCCATTGGTCACCGGCTGCCAGAACAGCGTTGCGGCGGGCGTCTCGGCGCGGGTCTCTAGCAGCTCGCCGATCAGCAGACAGCCGGCGCGCAGGCCCCAGAGGATCAGCGGCACCTGGTAGCGGGCTTGCATCTGTTCCAGGCACTGGCCGAGATCCCGCAGCCAGGTCTCCCAGCGCGCATCGGAGAAATCGCCGCTGCTATCGCCGCAGCC
>NZ_JBKHDN010000189.1:0-5336 GCF_046541315.1 Halochromatium sp.
TCAGAGCCCCGATCTAGATGCGGAAGGAGAATCAACATGCCCGCCCATCACGTCAAGTATCGTCCGAGTAAGCCGGTGCAATTGCCCGACCGCACCTGGCCAGACCGGACCATTGAGCAGGCCCCGCGCTGGGCCAGCGTCGACCTGCGCGACGGCAATCAGGCGCTGCGCGCGCCGATGAGCGTGGCGCAGAAGCAGCAGCTCTGGGCCTTGCTCGTCGACATCGGCGTCAAGGAGATCGAGGTCGGCTTCCCGTCGGCCAGCCAGCCCGACTACGACTTCGTGCGCTGGCTGATCGAGGCGCGCCAGATCCCCGCCGACGTCCGCATCCAGGTCCTGGTGCAGGCACGCCAAGACCTGATCGAGCGCACCTTCGCCGCCTTGGATGGGGTACATCGGGCCATCGTTCATGTCTACAACTCGACCTCGCCGGTGCAGCGCGAATGGGTGTTCGGCGCCGATCGCGAGCGCGTCAAGGCCATCGCGGTGCAGGGCGCCGAATGGGTCCGCGCCGAGGCGGCCAAGTATCCGGGCACCGATTGGACCTTTCAGTATTCGCCGGAGAGCTTCTCGCAGACCGAGCCCGATTTTGCGGTCGAGGTCTGCAATGCGGTGCTCGAGGTCTGGCAGCCAACGTCCCAGCATCCCTGCATCCTGAATCTGCCAGCAACGGTGGAATCGGCGAGCCCGAATGTGTTCGCCGATCAGGTCGAGTGGTTCTGCCGCCACATCCATCACCGCGACAGCGTACTCGTCTCGCTGCACACCCATAACGACCGCGGGGGCGCCGCGGCGGCGGCCGAGCTTGGCCTGCTCGCGGGCGCCGATCGCGTCGAGGGCACGCTGCTCGGCAACGGCGAGCGCACCGGCAACTGCGACCTGGTCACGCTGGCGATGAACCTCTACAGCCAAGGCGTCGATCCGCGCCTGGATCTCAGCGACCCGGATCGGATCATCGCCACCGTCGAGGAATGCACCGGCATCGCCTGCCATCCACGCCATCCCTGGGTCGGCGAGCTGGTCTACACCGCCTTCTCCGGCAGCCATCAGGACGCGATCAACAAGTCGCTGCATCATCAGCGCGCCGAGCATAACCGGGCATTGCCCTGGCAGGTGGCGTATCTACCGATCGATCCGCAGGACATCGGCCGCAGCTATGAGGCCGTCATCCGGGTCAACAGTCAGTCCGGCAAGGGCGGCATCGCCTTCGTGCTCGAGCGGGATTATGGGTTGCAGTTACCCCGCTGGGCGCAGCTGGAGCTGGCGCCGGTGGTGCAGCGCGCGAGCGAGGAGCAAGGCGGCGTCATCGACTCGGCCAGCATCCGGGCACTGTTCGAGACCCAGTTCATCCGCGATCAGGCACCGCACCGGCTCGGCGGCTACCGCATCAGCCGCAATGGCCATGATCAGATCGAGGCGACCATTGTCAGCGTTGGACCAGATGTTGGAGCAGTCAATGGTCACGCTGCGCAAGACAGGCACAGCACGCAGACGGCGCGGGATGTTCAACATGCGCGAGCGGTACAGACTGAACGGGATGCCGAGGAGCAGCGCATCCAGGGCCAAGGCGAGGGCGTGATCGCCGCCTTCGCCGATGCCTGGAGCAGGGCCTTTGGCCAGACCATCGACGTGCGCGACTATTGCGAGCACGCGATCGGCGCCGGCACCGATGCCGAGGCTGCGGCCTATGTGCAGCTCGCGATCGACGGCCAGTCAATCGTCGGCGTCGCGATCGATCGCGATACCGTCAGCGCCTCGCTGAAGGCAGTGCTCTCGGCGTTGAACCGAGGCGCCGGCATGGCCAATAGCCTCAGGATGCAGCAGGTTGCTTGACTTGTCGTGGATTTTGGTAAGCTCAGGCAGCGGGCCTGAGCAATGCCTGTTAGGGCCGCTCGACCCGATTGCCGGGCAACACTGACCTTAGAAGTCCAGATTCCACGCGATGTTCGTGTCTGCGCGGCAGGGCGAATGGCGATAGGACACGAGAGGACTGCGAGATGCAGCAAGAAGAGAACCTGAAGGAGCACGTCAAGCGCGAGCTGCCGAAGTGGCTGCGAGCGGATCCGGCATTTCGTCGCGCTGTCCTCGACATCACCCGCGACGAATTCGCCGACAAGGGCCAAACCGAAGGCCGTATCGAGGCCATGCTCGCCGAACTCGCCCGCAACCGCGAGGAGCAAGCCCGCAAGTGGGATGAGCAGCGCGAAGAAGACAGACGCAAGTGGGATGAGCAGCGCGAAGAAGACAGGCGCAAGTGGCAGGCACAAGAGGCACTGTGGGCCGAGAGTCGCCAAAAATGGGACGCGCAACAGCAGAAATGGGACGAGCAACAGCGCAAATGGGAAGAGCAGCAGCGCAAATGGGAAGAGCAGCAGCGGAAATCGGAGGAGGAAACACGCGCTTGGCGAGAGCACGAGAAGGCGGTCTGGGCCGAGTTCGACCGTCTCCATGAAGAAAACCGGGAGCGCGACAAGCGGGTCGAGCGCAGCATCGGCGCGCTCGGCGCGCGCTGGGGCCTGCAATCGGAGCGCGCCTTCCGCGATGCCTTGGCCGGCATTCTCGAGAAGAGTTTTGGCGTCGAGGTGCTGAATGTCAACGAATACGACGACGAGGGTCTGGTCTTCGGCCGACCGGACCAGGTCGAGCTGGATTTCATCATCAAGAACGGCCTGCTGATCATCTGCGAGCTGAAGTCATCGATCGACAAGGCGGGCATGTACAGTTTCGAACGCAAGGCGCGCTTCTACGAGAAGCGCCACGGCCGCACCGCGAGCCGCCTGATCGTCGTCTCGCCGATGATCGATGCACGCGCCCAAAAGGTCGCCGAGAAGCTCGGCATCGAGACCTTCGGCGACTCGCTCGACGTCGAAACGCTCTAGCCGGCACCCAAGCCGCCGCATAGGAAATTTTTGCTCAAATGTCTGTGTCTCACAGGGTGAACAGCAGCGGTGCCTCGCCGCGCAGGTTGGTCACCTGCGTTGGGCATGCTCAGTGAGCGTCGGCCTCCAGCGGTTGAGCCAGATGCTCATCGAGCCAGGTGCGGATCTGCACGCTCGAGCGCGAGCCGCTGAAGCGCCCGCGCTCCTCGCCCCGCTGGAACAGGAGCACGGTTGGGAAGCCGCGCAACCGGTAGTGGCCCGCGAGCTTCATGTTCTCGCCCTCGTCGACCTCGACCTTGGCGAGCCCGACCGCGCCCTGCAGCTCGTCGATCACCCGATAGAGATGCGGTGCCAGCTGATGGCAGGGCGCGCACCAATCGGCCCAGAAGTCGACCAGGATCGGCCGCGCGTGCGAGGCCGCGATCACCGCCTGCTCGAACCCTGCGTGGTCAACATCGAAACAATCGCCGCACGGCGGTTGGTCGGAAGGAAAGTGCATCGAGTCTTCTCCATCATTGCCAGAGGGCTATGGCACCACAGCGGAGGCAAAACCGCCAATTTGAGTATCCAAGCCGGCACCCCGCATCCACGGAGCGCATCCGCTTGTCCGAGACGACTGCCGGCCGGGCGCTTGAGACGGATTTTCGCTTGCTAGACTGGCCGCCGATCGACCGGGTGCGCTATGGTTAGCGGCCGATGCGTGAGCCGATCACCAATGGCCGTCGCGCACCCCGAATCGCCTGCACCACCTCGTTCTCCAAGAAGAGCCACCGATGTCCGATCTGCATCCCAATCGCGCCCCCTATCCCACCACCCGCATGCGGCGGATGCGCCGCGATGACTTCTCGCGCCGGCTGATGCGCGAGACCACCCTGACGCCCGACGACTTCATCTATCCGGTGTTCGTGCTCGAAGGCCAGGGCGAGCGCGAGCCGGTGCCCTCGATGCCCGGCATCGAGCGCCTGAGCATCGACCTGCTGGTCGAAGAGGCGCAGACCATCGCCAAGCTCGGCATCCCGGCGATGGCGCTGTTCCCGGTCACGCCGATGGCGGCCAAGTCCGAGGACGCGCGCGAGGCCTTCAACCCGGATGGCCTGGCGCAACGCGCGGTGCGCGCGCTCAAGGACGCGCTACCCGAGCTGGGCGTGATGACCGATGTCGCCCTCGATCCCTTCACCACGCATGGCCAGGACGGGCTGATCGACGAGACCGGTTATGTGATGAACGATGCCACCGTCGAGGTCTTGGTCAAGCAGGCGGTCTCCCATGCCGATGCGGGTGCCGATATCGTCGCCCCGTCGGACATGATGGACGGGCGCATCGGCGCCGTGCGCGAGGCGCTCGAATCCGCCGGCCATATCAACACCCGCATCATGGCCTATTCGGCCAAGTACGCGTCGAGCTTCTACGGCCCGTTCCGGGATGCGGTGGGCTCGGCGGCCAATCTCGGCGGCGGCAACAAGTACACCTATCAGATGGACCCGGCCAACTCCGACGAGGCACTGCACGAGGTCGGCCTCGACCTGGCCGAGGGCGCCGATATGGTGATGGTCAAGCCCGGCATGCCCTATCTGGATATCGTCCGTCGGGTCAAGGACCGCTTTGGCGCGCCGACCTTCGTCTATCACGTCAGCGGCGAGTACGCGATGCTCAAGGCGGCGAGCCAGAACGGCTGGCTGGAGGAGCGCGAGGTGGTGCTCGAAGCACTCATGGGCGTCAAGCGCGCCGGCGGCGACGGCATCCTCACCTACTATGCCAAGCAGGCCGCGCAATGGATGGGCGCTTGAGCCGGTCAGATCCCATTCGGCCGCGGCTTAACCTGCACAACAACCGGCGCTATCAGCCAAGCGTAAGGCACCCAAACGGGTGCTCAGCAGGGAGCACAGCAGGGACCTCAATAGGGTACCCGGCGTGGCGTCCCACGCGGCAACAGGTTCAGTGCGTATGACCGATCGATACGCTGTCATCGGCAACCCGATCGCGCACAGCAAATCGCCCCTGATCCACGCGGCGTTTGCCACGCAGACCGGCGAGCCGATCGAATACGGTCGCATCCTTGGCGATCCGAACGACTTCGCCGGCGATGTGCGCCATTTTGTCGCCGAGGGTGGTCGTGGACTCAATGTCACGGTGCCGTTCAAGACTGCTGCCTTCGAGCTACTCGACGACCTGAGCGCGCGGGCGCACGCTGCCGGTGCAGTCAACACCCTGATCGTGCGCGACGGCGGCCTGCTGCGCGGCGACAACACCGACGGTATCGGCCTGCTGCGCGATCTGACCGACAATCACGGCCTCGCGCTGGCGGGCAAACGGGTGCTGCTGCTCGGGGCCGGCGGGGCGGCGCGCGGCGTCGTGCAACCACTGCTCGAAGCCCGTCCGGCTGAGCTGCTGATCGCCAACCGCACGGCGAGCAAGGCAGAGGCCTTGGCCGCCTTGGGCCATGATCACGCCGTCTCC
>NZ_JBKHDN010000190.1:0-5308 GCF_046541315.1 Halochromatium sp.
TCAGGCCTGGTCAGGCATCCGGGTCAAACTGGGCCAAGCCGCGCGCAGGTAGAGGATCATCGACCAGAGCGTCAGCAGTGCAGCGACATAGAGCAGCACCACGGCCGGCCAATAGAGCGGCAGGCCCAGGAACGAACTGCCGAGGATCAGCAACATGATCGAGATCATCTGCAACGCAGTCTTGACCTTGCCGGCCATCGACACCTTCACCATGGCGCGCGCGCCGATCTCGGCCATCCACTCGCGCAGCGCCGAGACGGTGATCTCGCGACCGATGATCACCGCCGCCGGCAGCGCGAGCAGGATGCTCGCCTCGGCCTGCACCAGCAACACCAGCGCAACGGCGACCATGAGCTTGTCGGCGACCGGATCGAGGAAGGCGCCAAGCGGCGAGGTCTGGTTCCAGCGCCGGGCCAGGTAACCATCGAGCCAGTCGGTGACGGCGGCGATCGTGAAGATCAGCGCGCAGACCAGGCGCGCCCAGGGCACGGGCAGATAGAACACCACCACGAACACCGGAATCAGGACGATACGCAGCAGCGTGAGGATGTTCGGAATGTTCCACATGGCGATCGTTACGGCTCCTTCTCCATCAACGCGGCGATCTTCTCGGTCGTCGGCTGCTCGATCGCCCCGCGCTCGGTGACGATGACATCGACCAGTGCGGCCGGCGTCACGTCGAACACCGGATTATGCGCCTCGACGCCCTTGGGGCCGAGACGCGTGCCGCCGCAGCTCAGCACCTCATCGGCGGCGCGTTCCTCGATCGGGATCTCGGCGCCGCTGGCGACGCTGACATCGATGGTCGAGGTCGGCGCAGCAACCATGAAGCGCACCCCATGATGACGCGCCAGCACCGCCAGCATATAGGTGCCGATCTTGTTGCAGACATCGCCATTGGCGGCAATGCGATCGGAGCCGACGATGACCCAGCCGATACCGCCGCGCGCCATCAGGCTAGCGGCGACGTTATCGGCCTGCAGCGTGACCGGAATGCCGGACTGCTGCAATTCCCAGGCCGTGAGGCGCGCGCCCTGCATCCAGGGGCGCGTCTCGTCGGCGTAGACGCGGCCGATCTTGCCGGCGGCATGCGCGCTGCGCACCACGCCGAGCGCGGTGCCATAACCGCCCGTCGCCAGCGCGCCGGCGTTGCAATGGGTGATGACATCGGTGCGCGCGCCGATCAGCGCCGCGCCGAGGTCACCGATCGCGCGGTTGGCGGCGATATCGTCGCGATGGATGCGCTCGGCCTCGGTTAGCAGCGCGGGCACCGGATCGAGCTGATCGAGCGCAGCCAGCAGGCGGCGCATGCGCGCGAGCGCCCAGAACAGGTTGATCGCGGTCGGACGCGCGGCGGCGAGCAGGTCGAGGTCTTGCTCGACCCCGGCACGCCAGTCCGCCGGCGTGCGCTGGAAATGCTCGCGCGCCGAGAGCGCCACCCCATAGGCGGCGGCGACACCGATCGCGGGCGCGCCGCGCACCACCATCGCCTTGATCGCGTGGGCGGTGTCCGCCGCCGTATGGCAGGCCAGGAAGCGGATCTCGGCCGGCAGCGCGCGCTGGTCGAGCAGGAACAGTCGATCATCGTGCCAGACGATCGCATTATCGGGATGGCCGACGAGTGCTTGCGGGGTTTCTCCGAGGGGCGTTTCCATGACGCGGGACCTTGTGGCAAAGTTCTCGCGCATTCTTTGCCTTTTTCGCGCATTGCTCAAGTGCCAGCACGCCGAGGACCCCGTATGCAAGCCGAGCTTCTGATTCATGCCGACTGGATCCTGCCCGTCGATACCGCCGATCGCACGCTGGCGCGGCACAGTCTGTGCATCGATCGCGGACGCATCCGCGCGCTGCTGCCGCGCGCCGAGGCCGAGCAGCAGATCCAGGCCACGCAGGTGTTGGAACTGCCCGATCACGCGCTGATCCCGGGCTTGATCAATGCCCATACCCATGCGGCGATGACCCTGCTGCGCGGCCTGGCGGACGACCTGCCGCTGATGACCTGGCTGCACGAGCACATCTGGCCGGCCGAGGGGCGCTGGGTGGACACCGAGTTCGTCGCCGATGGCACGCGCCTGGCGGTGCTGGAGATGCTGCGCGGCGGCATCACCTGCTTCAACGACATGTATTTCTACCCCGAGGTCACCGCCCGCATCGCCGCCGCCGCCGGGATGCGCGTGCTGGCCGGGATGATCGTGGTCGACCTGCCGACGCGCTACGCGCAAGATGCCGACGAATATCTGCGCCGGGGCTTGGAATTGCATGAGCGCTATCGCCAGCATCCGCTCGCGCGCACCGGCTTCGCGCCGCATTCCACCTATGCGGTCTCGGAGGAGCCGCTGGCGCGTATCCGCACGCTCAGCGACGAGCTGGAGGTCCAGGTCCACACCCATGTCCACGAGACCCACGACGAGGTGGTGCAGTCCCTGCGCGCCCATGGCGAGCGGCCGCTGGCGCGCCTGGACCGGCTCGGACTGCTCGGGCCGCGGTTGATCGCGGTGCATATGACCCAACTCGAGGACGCCGAGATCACGCGCGTGGCCGAGACCGGCGCCCACGTCGTGCATTGCCCGGAATCGAACCTGAAGCTGGCCAGCGGCTTTTGTCGCGTCGCCGATCTGCTGGATGCGGGCGTCAATGTCGCGCTCGGCACCGATGGCGCGGCCAGCAACAATGATCTCAACCTGCTCGCCGAGATGCGCACCGCCGCCCTGCTGGCGAAAGGGGTGGCCGGCTCCGCCGCCGCCGTGCCCGCCGAAACCGCCCTGCGCATGGCCACCCTGAACGGTGCCAAGGCGCTTGGCATCGATGACGAGACCGGCTCGCTCGAGGTCGGCAAGGCGGCCGATGTGGTCGCGGTGGATCTCGGCAACCCGCATACCCAACCGCTCTATCATGCCTGCTCGCAGATGGTGTACGCGGCCAGCAGCAATCAGGTCCAGCAGGTCTGGATCGCCGGCCAGCAGGTCATCCGCGACGGCGAACCGCTGACCCTGGAACCAGACAGGATTCTCGCCGCCGCGCACCGCTGGCGCGCGCGGATTGCCGAATCCAACGCCGGGTCCAAGGGTGAGCCCAACGCCGGCTCTCAAGCCGAGCCCAACGCCGAGCGCTAACGCAATCATCCCATGAGCAACCCCAACCATTCCCTGTTCTGGATGCTGGTCTACCTGGCCCTGGTCGGCCTCCTGGTCGTCTTGCTGTTCGCGCCGCTGCAGGAGGCCTTCCTCGCCAACTGGGGCTTCAACAGCCTGATCCTGGGCGTGCTCGCGATCGGCATCATCATCAACCTCCGGCATGTCATCGTCCTGCATCCGGAGATCGCCTGGATCCGGCATTTCCGCACTGGCAATATCGAGCTGTTGGAAGAGCATCCACGGCTGATGAAGCCGCTGGCGCGGCACCTGCACGGCCGGCGCAAGGATCGCTTCCGCCTCTCGGCGCTGTCCATGCGCACGGTGCTCGATGGCATCCGCGCGCGGCTCGACGAATCGCGCGAGATCTCGCGCTATGTGATCGGGCTGCTGATCTTCCTCGGCCTGCTCGGCACCTTCTGGGGCTTGCTGGACACGGTCGGCTCGGTCGGCCGCGTCATCGCCGGGCTGGATGTCTCCGGCGGCGCCGTCGACGAGGTCTTCGCGACACTGAAAGAGGGGCTGGAGGCACCGCTCGCCGGCATGGGCACCGCCTTCAGCTCATCGCTGTTCGGGCTCGGCGGCTCATTGATCCTGGGTTTTCTGGACCTGCAGGCCGGACACGCGCAGAATCGCTTCTTCAACGATCTCGAAGAATGGCTCTCCGGCCTCACCCAGCTGATCGATGAACCCGAGATGGGCGGCACCGCCTCCCGTCAAGGGCCACTCGCAGTCGAGGCGGGAGCTACCGCAACCGCGAGGACCCATGCCGACACAACGGCTCTTCTCGACGAACTCCGCGCCCAGCGGCAGGTGCTCGAGGCCCTGCTCGCCGCCCAGACCGGTGCATCGGCATCCGCGCCCGAGGCGACATCCGATGCGACACTTGGACGCGACACCCGCGATCAAAACCAGCGTTGACCACTAATCCGCCGTGTTCACCGGAATCCGCCGCAGCTCCCGCACGGTCAACGTCTGGCCGGGCTATGTCGACGCGCTCTCGGCGCTGTTGATGGTGGTGATCTTCGTGCTGCTGATCTTCACCCTGGCGCAGTTCCTGCTGCGCCAGGTGGTCTCGGATCAGGAATTCGCGCTCGATCTGCTCAACAACCGGCTCGCCGAGGTCAGCGAGGCCCTGGGGCTCAGCGAAGAGCGTGCCGAGGCGCTGAACGCGCAAGTGGCGTTGTTCTCCGAGCAGCTAGCCGAGGTCACCGATGAACGCGACAGCCTGGCGGCGGCGCGTGATCGCGATCAACTGCGCCTGCTGGCGCTGGATGCATTGATCGCCTCGCAGCAGGAGACGATCGCCGAGGAACAAGAGTTGTCACAGGAGGCCCGCGATCAAGTCGCGATACTGAATCTGCAGATCGCCGCCTTGCGCAACCAGCTGCAGGAGGTCGCCGACGCCCTGGCCGCCGCCGAGCGTGACAAGGCCGAACAGGCCGCGGAGATCACCGATCTCGGCCAGCGTCTGAATCTGGCGTTGGCGCGACAGGTCAACGAACTCGAACGCTATCGCTCCGAGTTCTTCGGTCGGGTCAAGGATGCGCTGGGCGATAACCCCGATGTGCGCGTCACCGGCGACCGCTTCGTGTTCCAGTCCGAGCTGCTGTTCCCATCCGGATCCGCCGAGCTGAACTCGGCTGGCCGCGCCCAGCTCGCCGAGCTTGCCGGCACCCTGACGCAGATCGCCGAGCGGATCCCGGACGAGATCGACTGGGTGCTGCGCATCGACGGCCATACCGATCCACGACCGCTACCAGAAGGCCATCGCTACGCCTCCAACTGGGAACTCTCGACCGCGCGGGCGCTGTCGGTGGTCGAATTCCTGGTCAGCCGCGACCTGCCGCCCGAGCGTCTGGTCGCCGCCGGCTTCGGTGCCAACCGCCCCGCCGTCGCCGGCGACGAAGCCGAGGCCCATCGCCGCAACCGCCGCATCGAGATCAAGCTGACCAGTCCCTAGCCTCATCGAGCCGAGCGTTCCCGCACCGCCTGGATGTCCCAAGCCTTGAGCAGGAGGAGTGTCGCCGAACAACGCCGCGGCACCGGCGGCCTCGGACTGGGATCATTCCCCGAGCAGCCGTCGCTTGGCCGCGTTGATCTGGGCGGCGAGGTAGTCGGAGCCGCCGCGATCCGGGTGCAGCTTCTGCATCAAACGACGGTGCGCGGCGCGGATC
>NZ_JBKHDN010000191.1:0-5277 GCF_046541315.1 Halochromatium sp.
TACCTGGTGCATAACGGCTGGTGGACGCGCCTGATGCGCCAGCGCACCCCGGAGGGCTATTTCGCCGAGGCCGAGACCCTGCACACCGACTTGCGCCAAGGCCAACTGCCCGAGGAGGTGCGCCTGGATCTCGAACGCATGCTCGATCACTTCGGCCAGTATCCGATCCTGGTGCGCTCCAGCAGTCTGCTGGAAGACGGCTTCGGCAACGCCTTCGCCGGCAAGTACGAGAGTGTCTTCTGCGTCAACCAGGGCTCGCCGGAGCAGCGTCTCGCGCAGTTGGAGGCGGCGATCCGCCAGGTGTTCGCCAGCACCATGAGCAACGACGCCCTGGTCTACCGCCGCCAGCGCGGCCTGGAGGCGCGCGAGGAGCCGATGGCGCTGCTGCTGCAGCGGGTCAGTGGACGCTATCACGGGCGCTATTATCTGCCCGATTGCGCCGGGGTCGGGGTCTCGCGCAACCTCTTCGTCTGGGAGCCGGATCTCGATCCGGCGGCCGGCATGCTGCGGCTGGTGGTGGGCCTGGGCACGCGCGCCGTGGACCGCATCGAGGGCGATCACGCGCGCGTCGTCGCGCTCGATCAGCCGCGCCGGCTGCCGTTTCGCGATGCCAATGATCCGGGGCAATTCTCCCAGCGCGATGTCGATGTGCTCGACATCAGCGACAACCGGCCGCGCACGCTCGCGGTGCGCGAACTCGCGCCGCTGGCGCCGGATTGGCCGCTGGCCTGGTGCGCCGAACTCGACCGCGAGGCCAGCGAGCGCACGCGCGCGCGCGGCGGCGCGCCGGTGTGGCGCGTGACCTTCGCGCCGCTGCTCGAGCGCACCGCCTTCGGCGCGGTGTTGCAACGCATGCTGCGCACGCTGGAGGCGGCCTATGCCTACCCGGTCGACATCGAGTTCACCGCGCATCTGGCCGCCGACGGCACGCCGACCGTCAGTCTCGTGCAATGCCGTCCGCTGCAAACCCTGGGACCGACGCAACGGGTGGAACTGCCCGAGACGGTTGCCGAGCAGCGGCTGTTCTTCGCCACCCGGGGACATTTCATGGGCGGCAATATCGATCAGCCGCTGAGCCGCGTGATCCGCGTCGATGGCGGCCGCTACGGGGCCTTGTCGCGGACGCAAAAGTTTGCGGTCGGGCGGCTCGTCGGCCACTTCAATCGCGCCCTGGCCACGCGCGCCGAGTGCCCGACGCTGCTCATCGGTCCGGGCCGCTGGGGCAGCAGCACCCCCGAGCTGGGGGTGCCGATCCGCTTTGCCGACATCAATCGCATGGCGGTGATCGCCGAGGTCGCCGAGATCGGCGCCGGGATGACCCCGGACCTGTCGTTCGGCTCGCATTTTTTCCAGGATCTGGTCGAGTCCGGCATCGCCTATGTCGCCCTGTTTCCACAGCAGCCCGGCCATCGCTACCATCCGGACTGGTTCGAGCGCCTACCCGCCGCCAGCCACATCGCCGCGCCGGCCGACACCGATGCCGAGGTGGCGGCGAGCGTCAGCGTGGTCGATGTGCGCGCTACCGGCCTGCGCCTGAGCGCCGATGTGGTGCAGCAGCGCTTGCTGTGTTATCAACCGGTGGAACCGTAAAGCAGGCTGCAGAACCAAGGCATCGCATGCGGACATTCGAGGCGATCAAGAAGGACCGCGAAGGCACGCTCGGCGAGCAGAGGCCGTTTCGCACCGAAGAGGCCCGCCTCGAGCTGGCCCAAGCCGGTCGCCCCTGGGCCTTCGATGCCGATGGTGCGGGCTTCAAGCTCGGCCTCGAGGCCTACCGCATCAGCCAGGCCGCCCTGTTCGATCCGATGATGGCGGTGCACGCCTCCAACGTCGAACCGCTGCCGCACCAGATCGCCGCCGTCTACGAGGCCATGCTGCCCAAGCAGCCGCTGCGCTTCGTCCTCGCCGACGACCCCGGCGCCGGCAAGACCATCATGGCCGGCTTGCTGATCCGGGAATTGCTGATGCGCGCCGATGCCCGGCGCATCCTCATCGTCGCCCCCGGCGGCCTCACCGAGCAGTGGCAAGACGAGCTGCTGGAGAAATTCAGCCTACGCTTTGAACTCTTCAGCCGCGAGCAACAGGAGCAGTGCGCTTCAGGTAACGTTTTCGACGAGCAAGACCGGCTCATCTGCAGGCTCGATCAGCTCTCGCGCAACGAGGACGTTCAGGCCAAGCTGCGGACCACCGACTGGGATCTGATCGTCGTCGACGAGGCGCACAAGCTCTCGGCCACCTACTTCGGCAACAAGGTCGCCAAGACCAAGCGTTTTCAGCTCGGCGAGCTGCTTGGCCGCATCACCCGCCATTTCTTGCTGATGACCGCCACGCCGCACAACGGCAAGGAAGCGGACTTCCAGCTCTGGCTCTCGCTGCTCGACAGCGACCGCTTCTACGGCAAGTTCCGCGAAGGCGCGCACCAGGTCGATGTCTCCGACCTGATGCGGCGCATGGTCAAGGAAGACCTGCTCAAGTTCGACGGCACCCCGCTGTTCCCCGAGCGCCGCGCCTACACCGCCAACTACCCACTCTCCGCGCTAGAGGCCTCGCTCTACGAGCAGGTCACCACCTATGTGCGCGAGGAAATGAACCGCGCCGATAAGCTCGACGGCAAGACACGCAACACCGTTGGCTTCGCGCTGACCCAGCTCCAACGCCGACTTGCCTCCAGCCCCGAGGCCATCGACCAATCGCTCAAACGCCGGCGCAAGCGGCTCGAGGCCCGGCTCGGTGAGGAAAAGCTCGGCTTGCGCGCGCAGGAAGAGGAAAAACTCGAACTCCCCGACGACCTTGACGACGAACTCAGCGCCGAGGACTACGAGCGCTTCGCCGACCGGGTGGTCGACCAGGCCACCGCCGCCAAAACCATCCCCGAGCTGGAGGCCGAGATCCTGATCCTGAAGGACCTGGAGCAGCAGGCCCAGCGCCTGGTCGCCTCCGGCAACGACAAGAAATGGGAAGAACTCTCCAGCCTGCTGCAAGACCAGCCGGAGATGTTCACCGCCGGTGGCAGTCGTCGCAAGCTGATCCTGTTCACCGAGCACAAGGACACGCTCAATTACCTGCTCGCGCGCATCCAAGACCTGCTCGGCAACCCGCACGCGGTGCGCATCATCTACGGCGGCACCCACCGCGACGAGCGGCGCAAGATCCAAGAAGAGTTCCGCAACGACCCCGAGGTCACCGTCCTCGTCGCCACCGACGCCGCCGGCGAAGGCGTCAATCTGCAGAACGCCAACCTCATGGTCAACTACGACCTGCCCTGGAACCCCAACCGGCTCGAACAGCGCTTCGGGCGCATCCACCGCATCGGCCAGACCGAGGTCTGCCACCTGTGGAACCTCGTCGCCCTGGGCACGCGCGAGGGCGAGGTGTTCCAAAAGCTGTTCGACAAGATCGAGGTCGAGCGCGCCGCGCTCGGCGGCAAAGTCTTCGATGTCCTCGGCGAGGCCTTCGACAACGTCTCGCTCAAAGACCTGCTGGTCGAGGCCATCCGCTACGGCGATAATCCCGAGATCAAGGCGCGCATGGATCAGGAGATGGAGGGCGCGCTCGGTGCCGAGCACCTCAAGGACATCTGGCGTCGCAACGCCCTCGTCGATCAGCACATGGGGCTAGAGGCTCTCTATGCGGTCAAAGAGGCGATGGAGAAGACCGAAGCGCGCAAGCTCCAGCCGTACTTCATCCGCGCCTTCTTCACCGAGGCCTTTGCCAGCCTTGGCGGCGAACTGCGCCCGCGCGAGGCCGGCCGCTTCGAGGTCAAGCACGTCCCGGCGGTGATCCGCGAGCGCGATCGGGTGATTGGCGAGACCCGCACGCCCGTGCTGAAGCAATACGAACGCATCTGCTTCGAGAAACAGCAGGTGCGCCAGTCGGGAAAGCCGATGGCCGAGCTGATCCACCCCACGCATCCGCTGATGCACGCCACCACCGATCTGATCCTGCAGGCCCACCGGCCCAAGCTCAAGCAGGGCGCGGTGCTGGTCGATCCGAGCGACGACGGCCAAGTGCCGAGGCTGCTGTTCATGATCGAGCACAACCTGCGCGAGCGCAGCGCCGACGCCCAGGGCCAACAGCGCCTCGCCTCGCGCCGGCTGCAGTTCGTGCAGATCGACCCCGAGGGGCAGGCAACCCGTGCCGGCTGGGCACCGCACCTCGACCTGGTGCCGATCGACGCCGCCGACCAAGCGTTGATCGGCGGCCTCCTGCAGGCCCCCTGGATCACGGCCGATCTCGAGGCCTTGGCCCTCCACCACGCCGCCCAGCACCTGGTCCCCGAGCACGTCGCCGAGGTCAAAGGCCGCCGCGAGCGCCAAGCCGACAAGCAGCTCAAGGCCGTGCACGAACGCCTGATCAAGGAGATCAGCCACTGGTCCGACCGCTACATGGCACTGACCGACGCGGTGAAGGCCGGCAAGCAGCCCCGGATGCAACCCGAGATGGCCAGGCGCCGAGTCGATGAGCTGAGCGCGCGCCTGCAACAACGCACCGCCGAGCTGACGGCGATGAAGGCCGTGGTTTCTAGCACCCCGGTGGTGATCAGCGGCGCGCTAGTGATCCCACAGGGACTGCTCGCCGCGCGCAAGGGCGAGACTCCCCGCTCAGCGGATGCCCAGGCCGATGCTGCCGCCCGCGCCCGCGTCGAACAGATCGCGATGCAAGCCGTTATCGACGCCGAGACGGCGCTCGGGCATCAGGTCAAGGATGTCAGCGCCGAGAAATGCGGTTGGGATCTCACCGCGAGACCACCGCCCAACCCGGATGGCTCGCTGCCGTCGGATCGGCACATCGAGGTCAAGGGCCGCGCCAAGGGCCAGAGCACGATCACCGTCAGCCGCAACGAGATCCTCTACGGGCTGAATCAGGCCGAGCAGTTCATCCTGGCGATCGTCATCGTCGATGGCGAGCAGTACGAGGGGCCGTTCTATCTGCGCAATCCGTTCAGCCGCGAGCCGGATGTTGGGGTGGCGAGTATCAATTACCGTTTGGATGAGCTGCTGGCGCGGGCCGTTGCGCCAGATGCGCTAGGATGACCAATCACCAGACCGCGCATCGCCGGATTGCACATGACGAATTTAAGCATTCACATCCCTGATCAGGCTGCCACTGTACTGGCTGGTTTAGCCAGGTTTCAGGGCCAGACTCCAGAACAACTGGTTGCCGCCCTAGTGGAGCATTATCTGGAAGACGCAGAGGATCTTGCCGATGCGTTAGAGGCGCTGGCAGATGATGAAGCACCGATCCCGCTGGAGCAGGTGAAGCGCGAACTGGGGCTCT
>NZ_JBKHDN010000192.1:0-5267 GCF_046541315.1 Halochromatium sp.
CCCCTATCCTCAATAATCCGACGAAATGCCAGCACCGCATCGTACTGGTCCGGAATCGCAAGACAGCGATCAATGCATTCGGCATCGAGGCCAGGCAACAATTGACTGCTTGCTGCCATCGCGTATCCTTCGGCGGTCAAGACATGAATCTGCAGATGGCCTAAGCGGCAGATCCACACCTCCGCGATGCCCTTGGCCCGATAGAGCGGGAGCTTGCTCAGTGCCTCGCTGGTGATCACCACCTCGATCACCAGATCGGGGACGGGTTTGTCCTGCCCGAAGCAGTAGGACTCGTCCGGTTCTCCAGCGGCAAACGCTGGCTGCTCAAGGGTAAACCCACCGCGTCCGTAGTAGCGCTGGCCTTTGAGCTGACAGTAGGCCTCAACAAAGTAACCGAGCGTTCTCTTATGACGCTCGTGGCGCTCGCCAACCGGTGACATGATTTCGAGCACACCATCGATATAGGTCAGGCGCACGGATTTGTTGTCTGGAAACAGGGCCGAGAGCTGCTGGTAGCGTTCCCAAGAACAGGGCTTGATCAGCACGCGACGCTCGTCGGCTTCGCAACGGTGAGGATCGGACCGGTCCAGCAGGGCCTGTGCTTGCGACATGGAACACCTGTTGTCTTGCTCGGATATTGGCTGTTGGAGGCCGAGCCTCGCAGCCTTAGCGGTAAGGCGGCTATTCTAGCAGTCCGCTGCCGATCGCCCAGCAACCTCTCAGTGCTTCGACGTCCCCATGTCTGCTCCCTCGATCCGCCTTCACCGCATCCTCCTGCTGATCCTAGCCGTCCTGGTCTTCGCCCTCTGCCTCTGGCGCGCCGGGGCGGCGCCGATCATCGAGGGGCTACCGTTCAAGGATTCCGATGACATCATGCGCCTGCTCCAGGTGCAGCGCTGGCTGGAAACCGGCGCTTGGTACGATCTGCATCAGCCTCGGCTGAATCCGCCCGCCGGGGTCGAGATGCACTGGTCGCGGCTGCCAGACCTGCCGCTGGCCGCGCTCATCGGGTTGAGCGAACCGCTGCTCGGTGCCGAGCGTGCCGCGTTGCTCGCGGCTTATCTGGTGCCGGCGCTGCTCGGGGTCGCCTTCTTTGCCGCCTTCGTCTGGGCCGCGCGACCCTTCACCGGGCGCACCGGATTGCTGTTCGCCGGACTGATCGCGATTGCGCTGAACGTGCCGCTGGCGAATTTCGCCGCCGGACGTGTCGATCATCACGGCTGGCAACTGCTGCTGGCAACGCTCAGCGCCGGCGCCTTGCTGCGCATCCTCGCCCTGCTCGGTGCACGACTCGGCACGCGGCTCGGCAGGCAACCGGACGCGCCAACCGGCACCCACCAAGACAGGCAACTGGATGCGCCAAAGGTCACCCACCACAGGCAACCGGATGCGCAATCGACCCATCGGCTGGCCCCGCGCACGCCAGCGCCCTGGTTGGCACCGCTGGCCGGGGTCGCCGGCGCGCTCGGACTCTGGATCGGCGCCGAGGCGATCCCGCCCGTCGCCCTTGGCGCCGCCCTGCTCGGCCTTGGCTGGCTGCGGCATGGACGCCCTGGTGCCGAGCAATTGGCCCGCTATGGGCTGGCGCTCACCGCGACCACAGTGGCGCTCATCCCGCTGGCGCTGGCGCCGGGGGCGCGCGACTCCACCGCCTGCGATGCCTTCTCCTGGGTCAGCGTCGCGCTGGCGGCGGCGGTGGCCTTGTTCGGCCTCGGCGCCCTCGCCGGCGAGCATTGGCTCGCGCGCCGCAGACAGGGGGTACCGCCCAGCCAGATGGCACCCAACGGCCGGATTGGTCATTTCCGCCGGATCGGCCTCCTCAGCCGCTTCAAACACCTCGGCCCCATGCGGACACGGCTGCTCCTCGCCGTCCCCCTCGCCCTGTTCCTGCTCGGCCTGCTCTACGCGCTGATCCCGCATTGCGCCGGCGGCCCCTATGCCGGCCTCGCCGAGCCATCGGCGCAACTGGTCGCGCGCGTCGGCGAGGCGCAACCGCTGCTGAAGGCGCTGCGGGAACGACCCGCGAGCACCGCCTCCTTCATCGCCCTGCCGCTGCTCGCCTTGCTCATGAGCGCCTGGCGCAGTCGGGTCGGCCCGCGCCGCGCGCGCACCGGCTGGCTCGGGCTCACGCTGCTCATCACCGGCGGGCTGCTGCTGATGGGCTGGCAACTGCGCGGCGCCGCGCTCGCCAATCTCTATGCCGGGCTCGCCCTGGCCTGGTGGGCGGCGGCGGTGGGCGCGCGCATCGGCGAGACGCGACACCTGCTGCCGCGCCTGCTGCGTCGCGCCGGGCCGGCGGTGGTGGTCGCCCTGCTGCCGCTCCTGGTCACGCTGACGGTGACCCGCATCGGCAACTCGCCCGCAGACAGCGCCGAGAGCGCGGCGCTGACCAAAGCCGGCAGCCCAAGCGACTCAGGGACCCCAAGCGACTCAGGGGGCGTCAGCGATCCAGGCAACGCGTCGCCGCCCAGCGCCGCGGCGGACCCAGAGGACGCCGAGGCCTGCAACCTACCCGTGATCGCGGAGCTGTTGAATCGACCGCCGTGGCAAGCACAAGCCCCCTTGCTGATCGCCGCGCCGGTCAATCTGGGCGCGCCGCTGCTCTGGCTGACCCCGCACCAGGTGCTCGCCGCGCCCTATCATCGCAACGACGGTGGCATCGAGGCCGGCACGCGGATCTTCTTTCGCGACGCCGAGACGGCGCGGAAGACGCTCGCGCGGCGCGGCGTCGACCTCCTGCTGGTCTGCCCGCACGACCCCGTCGCCACCTATGAACGGCGCGACGGCATCACCCCGTTCTACGATCAACTGCTCGCTGGCGAGACGCCGGATTGGCTCATCGACATTCCGAATGCGGGTCCGGCACGGCTGCTCATGCAGCGTTGACAAAGTGTTGAGACCACCTTGGGCGCCCCAAGCCGAGACCTGCACGAACCCTCATGAGGCATCGAGACTTCAGCAGGGCTGCACTCGCCGCTCAACGCATCGCCCGCTCAAGCAGTCGGCCGATCGCTTCGGCCGGTGCTGGCCTGATCCACTGAATCACCCCCCAAAAGGCACACTCAAACTGAGGCGGATATCGCGCCCCGGGCTCAGCGCATAGCCCTTGTAGGTGTCGAGAAAATCCCGGTACTCGGTATCGAACAGATTGCGCACCGTCAGATCGAGCCGAGCCAAGCGGTTGCCGAAGGCGCGGAAGGCAAAGCCCAGATCGAGATCGGCGAGGGTGTAGGCATCGGTCGAGGCGGTCCCAAAGGGCATCAGGTCGAACTGCGAGAACGGCTCGCCGGGCGCCGCGTCTTTCGCCGCGGCGTGGCGCATACCGAGGGTCAGATAGGGCTCACGGATCGGTCCGCGCTCGGCGAACCAGTAGGTCGCCTCGAGCCGCAGCGAGTCGGCGGGCAGCAAGGGCAGATCCGCATCGGTGCGGTCGTTGGTGCCCCGCACCAGATCCAGGGTGCCGCCGAGTTCGAGCCGATCGGTGACCTGCCAGCGGGCGTCCAGCTCGAGCCCGGTGAGCAGCGCGTCATCCTGTTGGTAGGCGAAGATCGGCAGTCCGTCGCGCGACTCACCGGTGTCTTGCAGATAGATGTAGTCGCTGATGGCATTGCGATAGACGGTTGCACTGCCCTGCAGCCGCGGCCTGTTCCAGCGCAGCCCGAGATCGACGTTGATGGAGTTTTCGGGATCGAGGTCGGGATTACCCTCCTGAATCGCGGCCACCCCGCCATGGACACCATCGGCGTAGAGTTCGAACAGGCTCGGCGCGCGGAAGCCGGTACCGAGATTCGAGGCGATCGCCACCTGATCGGTGAGGCGATAGACGGCACCGAGCGACCCGGTGAAGACCGAGTAATCATTGGAATCGCGGCCGACGAATTGCACCGGCGCCCGTGTCTTGCCGGCATCCCCGGTCACGCTGTGCCAGTCATGACGGAGCCCCGCTTGCAGCGTCCAGTCGCCGAGGTCCTTGCTCTCGAAGGCGAACAGCGCCAGGTTGCTGACCTCGCCGCCCGGGGCCAGCACCGTGGTCCCGCGCGAGTCTTGGATCTTGTTGCTGTACTCGACGCCCAAGGTGCCGCCATCGAAGGGTCCGAGCGGCCCATGAATGGCCTCGAGCCGGGCGACATAGCGATCGAACTCGAGATGGATGGTCCCGTCGTAGCCCGCGCTGAGCAGCGTGCCGGCGCTGTTCGCCCGGCGCAGGTTGTGCTGCCAGGACAGGGTCGGCTTCAGCTCCCAGCCGGAGGCGAGCGGCATGGCACCGGTGAACTGGAGCTGGTCATTGTTCAGCCACAGACCGATGCCTTTGCCCGTCGGCAGCAGAAAGTGGTTCTCGTTGTTCCATTGGTTGTAGCGAACGCCGAATTCGCCAACAGCGGTCAGCACGCCAGCGCCGAACTGGGCGTTGAGCTGATCGAAGTCGGTGAACGGAAGCTCGCCAGTGAACTTGGGATCGCTCGGGTTGCCGGACTCGGCGGCCGTCGCGGCATTGGGGGTGGTCAGATCGCCCGCGGACCGGCCCATGATGCCGGCATCCAGGCTGAAGCGATCGCTGCTCGCGCGGGCCTTGGCGCCGGTATCCCATTGCTCATTGTTGCTGTGGTAGACGAACAAGGTATCGGCAACGGCTTCGCGCTCGCCTGCGGGCATGAACACGAACGCGGGTGCCTGCACATCGACGGCGCCACCGAGCGCCCCCGAGCCATAGAGCAGACTGGAGGCGCCACGCACCACCTCGATACGCCCGGCGAGGAAAGGGTCGATGTTCGGCGGATGGCGCTCGCCATACTGCTGGTAGTCGACACCCACCCCGTTCGACAAGACCTGGATCTGATTGCCGCTGAGGCCGCGAATCACCGGCTTACCGACCATGTTTCCGGCCGTGATCGAGGCGACGCCAGGGAGGCCTTCCAGGGTCTCGCCCAGCGTCAAGCGCTCACGGCGGCGCAGGTCCTCGCCGGCCAAGACGTCGATATCCGCAGCCTGCAACATCGGATCGCCCGGCACCGGCACGCCGGCGGTGACCTCGATGGCATCGAGTTCAATCGAGAATCCTGGGTCGTCGCTCATCGGCTGCGCGAGCACGGCAGCGCTACCCCAAAGGGACCCGATCAGGAGATGGAGAGGGAGGTGTCGCATCAGGCTTGGCCTCGTTGAACGGCAGGGTTTGGGATCCGTCAAAGATGATATAACATATCGCAAGAAACGAGGCCGAAGCAACAGCCGTTGCTTTCTCGATACCCCAACGGAGACCGCAACGACGT
>NZ_JBKHDN010000193.1:0-5262 GCF_046541315.1 Halochromatium sp.
CGACCACCAGCGCATGCGTCACGCAACCGTTCATCCGCGGACACTGGGCTATCTGGGGCGTGCCCTGAGTCTCGAATACTCGGCCGTGCAGCAGTACATGACGCAAGCGGCACTGGCCGAGGCCTGGGGCTTGAACGAGGCGGCCGATCGCTTTCGCCGCGAAACCGTCGAGGAGATGCAGCACGCCGAACGCCTGGTCAAGCGCATGCTCGGCCTGGGCGTGGCGCCGAATGCCTCGCAGATGCGCCCCGCCGGGGTGGCCCGTAACCTGGTCGACCTGCTGCGCCAGGACGCTGTGCTCGAGGCCGAGATCGTCGCCCTCTACGACGAGGCGACGCGCTTCTGTCGTCGCATCGGCGATCACGAGAACGCCGAGTTCTTCAATGGTCTGCTCCAGGACGAGCTGCATCATGCTGGCGAGATCGAGACCTGGCTCGAGGCCCTGGGCGTACCACGACATCAACCGCACGAACGGGCCTATTTCTGATGGCGGCATCGACGCCCGAGAGCGGCGCTCATCCCTGGCGCGAGCGCGCGCGTCCACGGCGCTTGGAACGACGCGTTGTGTTCGACGATTATGAGTCCTTGCGCGACTTCCTCGATCAAGTGGCAGCGCTGTCGGAAACCACCGAGATCTTTCCGAACTTGAGCTTTGGCCGTACCTATGTGAACTTGACCCTCTTTGCCGAAGAGGGCACGGAGCAGGTCGGCGAGGCGTTGCATGCCTTCGCGCGCCAGGTCGATGCGTTCCTGGAGGACGCCGACCGTGCCGATGACGCCTAACGGGCGGCCCGCAGGTCCGTCATCCCGATGACCGACGCCTTGCATCCCGCATACTGGTTGGAGAATGGATCATGAGCGAAGAGAACACCCCATCGGCATCGACCGGGACATCCGCGACGGCCTCGAGTTCGGCCGCCGCGACGGCAACGATGCGCAAGAAGGCGCCGGCCAAGGCCGCCACGCCGGCCCGCAAGGCCCGGCACCCACGCACCGCGCAGGCCCAGTCGGGGACGTTTGGCGTGGCCGCGCTCGCGAGCGCGTCGCGCGCGCACAATCCCTCCCTCGACGATCCCTATCACGGCGGTCATCGGATCTGGCCAGATTGATCCGGGCTGGCGTCATCACCCGCTCGTCCCCAGCTGCTGGTGCACATCCGGCGGCGCGCCGACCGGCCAATCCAGGCCGGGGGCCTGTCGAGTCGAGGGCATGCTCGCGTGGCCGGACGTAGACCCAAGGGCGAACCTGCTGGAAGCAGTCGTCACAGCGCGATGCCCACACCCGTCACTGCCGATACCCTGGAGGTGCGCACCAGCACCGGCGGGCATGGCTCGGATTATCTGATCCGCCACACCACGCTGCGCCAGCTGCAACTGCTCGAGGCCATCGTCCGGCTTGGCAGTTTCACGCGTGCCGCCGAGGAACTCTTTCTCACCCAGCCGACGGTCTCGATGCAGATCAAGAAGCTCTCCGAGGCCATCGGCACGCCGCTGTTTCGCCACGTCGGGCGCACCATCGAGCCGACCGACGCCGGCCGCGAGGTGCATGCGGCCTGTCGCGACATCCTCGGTACGCTGTCCAACCTCGAGATCAAGCTCGCCGATCTGAAGGGGCTCAAGCGCGGGCGCCTGCGGCTCGGGGTGCTGACCACCGCGAAGTACGTCGCCCCCGAGATCCTCGGCGCCTTCTGCCGCGAGTATCCGGGCATCGATGTCTCGCTCAAGGTCACCAACCGCGAGCATATCCTCGAACGCCTGCTCGGGCATGATGACGATCTCTATGTGATGGGCCAGCCGCGCGAGACCAATGATCAGATCCAGACCATCCCGTTCGCGCCGAATCCGCTGGTGATGGTCGCCAGCGTCGACCATCCGCTGGCGGCGCAACGCGCGATCCCGCTCAGCGCCCTGGCCGAGGAGAACTTCATCCTGCGCGAATCCGGCTCCGGTATTCGCGATGCGGTGCTCGCGCACTGTGCCGCCGGCGGTCTGGTGCCGCGCGTGCGCATGCAGCTCGGCAGCAACGAGGCGATCAAGCGCGCCATCGTCGGCGGTCTCGGGATCGCCGCCTTGTCCCTGCACTCGCTCACCCTCGAAAGCGCCGGCGGGCGTCTCGCGCTGCTCGATGTCGAGGGCTTTCCGATCGTTCGCCGCTGGCACCTGGTCTATTCCCGGGCCCGCGAGCTGTCGCTGATTGCGCGCACCTTTCTCGATTTTGCCATCGCTTACGAGCCCGAGATTCGGGAGCGCCTGGCCGAGGCCGAGACCAATTTCGCGCGCGTGCGCGACAGTCTGATCGCCCGGCCGCGCTCAGCCCCGGCCTCAGACTAGACGACAGTTTTTTCTTCCAGGCCATGTCCACACAGCATCGCTCCCCGGACCAGTATCCCTATCCCGTCGTTCGCATCGGCATCATTGGCGGCGGTCAGCTCGGCCGCATGCTGGTGAAGTCGGCCAAGCGCCTCGGCTGCACCTGCGTCGTGCTCGACCCGACCCCCGGATCGCCGGCCGGTCAGGTCTCGGGACACCAGATCCTGGCCGATTCGCACGATCTCGAGGCCTTGCAGCAGCTGGCGGATCAGGTCGATGTGATCACCTTCGACATCGAGGACATCGATGTCGACATCCTCGGCGTGATCGCCGCACGGGGTCATCGCATCCTGCCGCCGACGGCGCTGCTCGCCGAGATCCAGGACAAGCTGCGCCAGAAGCAACGGCTGCAGGCGCTCGGCATCCCGAGCGCCGAATTCGTTGCCGTCGAACGGCCGGATGCGGAGGCGTTCGCGCGTTTCGGGTATCCGCTGGTGCAGAAGGCCCGGCGCGGCGGCTATGACGGTCGCGGCGTGGTGGTGATGCGCTCGGCGGACGCCTTCGCCCACGCGCTGCCGGTGCCGGCGTTGATCGAGCGGTTCATCCCTGCGGCCAAGGAACTGGCGGTAATCGTGGTGCGGGCCCAGGATGGCGAGGTGCGCAGTTATGATCCGGTCGAGATGTGCTTCCGCCCCGGCGAGAACATCCTCGATCTCCTCCTGGCGCCGGCCCGGCTCACCGCCGAGACGGCGGCTGCGGCCCGGCGCCTGGCGATCGAGACGGTGACCGCGTTGGAAGGGGTCGGCATCTTCGGCGTCGAGCTGTTTCTCACCGAGGATGGCGAGCTGTTGGTCAACGAGGTGGCGCCACGCACCCATAATTCCGGTCATTACACCATCGAGGCCTGCATCACCGATCAGTTCGAGCAGCATCTGCGCGCGATCACCGGGCTGCCGCTCGGGGTCACCGATCAGCTGATGCCGGCGGCGATGATCAACCTGCTCGGCGCGCCGGGCGAGTCGGGGCCGCCGGTGATCGGCGGCTTGCGCGCGGCGCTGGCGATTCCCGGCGTCTCGGTGCATCTCTATGGCAAGGCCGAGACCCGGCCGTTCCGCAAGATGGGCCATGTCACGGTGCTGGACACGGATATCGAACGCGCGCGCGAGAAAGCGGAACGGGTGCGCGCCTTGATCGAGATTGGAGGCGAAAACAGGCCATGAACGGGCAGCATGATCAGTCCCAAGACAAACCGCAGGATCCGCCTCAAGACAGGCCCTTGGTCGGCGTCATCATGGGCAGCGATTCGGACCTGCCGGTGATGCAGGCTGCGGCCGATGCGCTTGCCGAACTGGGGGTGGCGTATGAGCTGAGCATCGTCTCGGCGCATCGCACCCCCAAGCGGCTCTACCGCTATGCCGAGCAGGCCGCCGCGCGGGGCCTGCGGGTGATCGTCGCCGGAGCCGGCGGCGCCGCGCATCTGCCCGGCATGGTCGCGGCAATGACGCCGCTGCCGGTGATCGGAGTGCCGGTCAGATCCGCCGCGCTCTCGGGCCAGGATTCGCTGTTGTCGATCGTGCAGATGCCGGCCGGGGTGCCGGTGGCGACCGTCGCCATCGACGGCGCCAGGAATGCCGGGCTGTTGGCCGCGCAGATCCTGGGCACCGCCGATCTCGAGTTGCGCGCGCGGATTCAGCACTACAAGGAGCGCCTCGAGGCGCAGGTCTTGGCCAAGGCGGAACGGGTCGAGGCCGGCGAGATCACGGCCGAGACCGTGCGCGCCGCGCGCGGCGGCCGCTGAGTGACTGTCCAGAAATGACTTCCCGAGCTCGGAGCGACCGGCCGCGGCAGCTTCGGGAAGCACATGATGGATCCGGGCAGCCTGTCGATGCTCGGATGGCATTGCCGCTGGGGAGCGTCTCATGGAGATCGCCGAGCTATTGACCTTCGCTGTCGACAACAACGCCTCGGACCTGCACCTCTCGGCCGGTTTGCCGCCGATGATCCGGGTCGATGGCGACATGCGGCGGATCGATGTGCCCGTGCTTGAGCAGCGCGCGGTGCAGGCGCTGATCGACGCGGTCATGAACGACCGGCAGCGCCAGGAGTACGCCGAGCGCCTGGAGACCGACTTCTCGTTCGAGCTTCCCGGCGTCGCGCGCTTTCGCGTCAATGCCTATCGCCAGAAGCGCGGTGCGGCGGCGGTCTTTCGCAGCATTCCCTCCCGGGTGCCGACGCTCGACGATTTGCAGGCCCCGGAGCTGTTCAAGCGCATCATCGATGTGCCGCGTGGGCTGGTGCTGGTGACCGGGCCGACCGGCTCGGGCAAATCGACCACGCTCGCGGCGATGGTCGACTCGATCAACGACCAGGAAGACGCCCACATCCTCACCATCGAGGACCCGATCGAGTTCGTCCACGTCAGCAAGCGCTGCCTGATCAATCAGCGCGAGGTGCATCGCGACACCCTCGGCTTCAGCGCGGCGCTGCGCTCGGCCCTGCGCCAGGACCCCGACATCATCCTGGTCGGCGAGCTGCGCGATCTCGAGACCATCCGGCTGGCGCTGACCGCCGCCGAGACCGGCCACTTGGTCTTCGGGACCCTGCACACCAGTTCGGCGGCCAAGACCATCGACCGCATCATCGATGTGTTTCCGGCCGCCGAGAAGAGCATGGTGCGCTCGATGCTCTCGGAATCCCTGCGCGCGGTGATCGCGCAGACGCTGCTGAAGAAGACCGGTGGCGGGCGCATCGCCGCCCACGAGATCATGATCGCCACCCCGGCGATTCGCAATCTGATCCGCGAGGACAAGATCGCGCAGATGTACTCCTCGATCCAGACCGGTCAGGCACACGGCATGCAAACCCTGGATCAAAACCTGACCGGGCTGCTCAAGCGCGGGCTGATCGCGAAGGCCGATGCGCGCGCCAAGGCGCAGAACAAGGAGTCCTTCCA
>NZ_JBKHDN010000194.1:0-5239 GCF_046541315.1 Halochromatium sp.
TCCGCCGTTGTGGCTGATTGTCTGGTCGGTGCTGGTCGCGGTGATCTCGGCGCTGATCAATGGGCTCATCGTCTGTGTGCGGCTGGCGCAAGCGCTCGGCGAATGGATGCAGCGGACTCTAGCTCGGGCTGTTGCTCGGGCTGTCGTCGAGCCGGAGTCTCCTGAGCGGGAGCCGGGGCGGATGGAACAGCCGGAGCGCACGGAACGGCCGGAGCGCCCGGAACGGCTAGAGCAACCGTCGACACCGCCGGTACAACCCGAACCGACGGTTGAGAGGTCGGCCAGGGCTCGTGCCGAGGCGGCGAAGACCGCGACGAACGATCGAGCGGCCAAAAGGACCGTCGCGAAGAAGACCGCCGCGCAGAAGCCAACGGCTCGCAAGACAACGGCGAAGACGACCGGAAAGAAGGCTGGTGCGAACAAGCCGACCAGCGGGACGACCGCCAAGCCGACCAGCGGGGCGACCGCTAAACCGACCAGCGGGACGACCGCTAAGCCGACCAGCGGGGCGACTACCAAGGCAACCTCGAAGCCGACCGCCAAGAGGCCTGTCGCCAAGAAGGCGTCGCCGCGCAAGTCGACATCGAAACCCGCGTCCGCCGAGGCGCCTTCGGCATCAGCGACGTCCTCAGATCGAAACCGGTCGCGAAAGGGTTAAAATACATGCACAGTCAGTCGAGCCGGAAGATTGCCGCCCCCAGGATTCGTCTAGCCTCAGACCGATGTGCAGCGCTCGTGATCACGGCATGACCCATTTCCCGGAGAAGCTCCGGCTCAAGGAACAGGCCGACGAAGACCTCTATTTCGCCCGCCGCGATCAGGAGCTGATCGCGCGGCGTCGCCAATTCCAGCACCCAGGAGTGTCTATGACCCCGTTGTTCGATCCGATCCAGGTCGGCGATCTGGAACTCCCCAATCGCATCGTGATGGCTCCGCTGACCCGCAATCGTGCGGTCGCCGGCCTCAAGCCCGGCGCGCTTCAGGTCGAGTACTATCGGCAGCGCGCGAGTGCCGGCCTGATCATCAGCGAGGCGACGCAGATCAGCCCGATGGGACAGGGCTATCTCGACACCCCCGGCATTTATGACAGCGCTCAGGTCGCGGCCTGGAAGCAGGTGACCGATGCCGTACATGCCGTCGGCGGGAGGATCTTCGTGCAGCTCTGGCACGTCGGGCGGATCTCGCACAGCTCGCTACTGCCGGACGCTGCCGCGCCGGTCTCCTCGACCGATCGGCGCCCGAACGTCCAGACCTTCGCCGCCGAGGGCTTCGTCGATGTCTCCGCGCCACGGGCGCTGCGCGATGAGGAGATCCCCGCCCTGATCGAGGACTATCGGCATGCGGCGCGCTGCGCCCGCGAGGCCGGTTTCGACGGGGTCGAAGTGCATGCGGCCAACAACTACCTGTTGGAGCAATTCCTGCGCGACAGCGTCAACGATCGCACCGGGCCCTATGGTGGCAGCATCTTCAACCGCGCGCGTTTGGTGGTCGAGATCATGCAGGCGATCGCCGCGGAAATCGGCGCCGGCCGCACCGGCATCCGCATCAGTCCGATGACCACCTTCAACGACACCGCGCGCGATTCCGACCCGCAGGCGTTATTCGAGCATCTGGTCGCCCGACTCGATCCGCTTGGGCTCGCCTATGTGCATGTGATCCAAGGCGAGACCGGCGGCCCGCGTTACCCGGACGATGCCGAGCGGCCTTTCGACTATGCCGCGCTCAAGGCCTGCTTCGATGGCCCCTGGATGCTCAACAACGGCTATGGGCCTGAGGATGCGCCCCAGGCGCTCGCCGCCGGCGAGGCCGATCTGATTGCCTTTGGCCGCCCGTTCATCAGCAACCCGGACCTGGTGCGCCGGTTGCGTGAGGGCGCACCGCTGACGCCACCGAACCCCGACACCTTCTATGGCGGTGGCGCCGAGGGCTATACCGACTATCCGACGCTGGATGCAGATGGAGCGGTTGAATCCTGACGAAAGCGCGCCGGCACCGGCGCTAATGAACGCAGCCGCAGACGCAACGCGGCCTTGGCCAGCAGGTGTGCGCTCACCGGGGCCGTCATGAACAGGAACAGGGCGACGAGCAGCTCGGTCGGATGCGTCGCTGGATCCTGGGCGGAAAAATACAGCGCCGATGCCCCGAGCATGCCGCCGACGCCCAGGGTCGTCGACTTGGTCGGACCATGCAGCCGGCAGAAGAAGTCCGGCAACGCGGCCAGGCCGATCGAGCCGATCAGGGTGAAGGCGGCCCCGAGCAGGATGAGTGCGGCGACCAGTATCTCGATGAACATCTCAAGTCTCCTCCTGGTGGGACTCTTCGATGAGGTTGCCGCGCAGCAGATAGCGACTGAGCGCGGCGGTGGTGATAAAGCCCAGCAGTGCCAGCAGCAGCGCCGAGGCGAAATACAGCATGTGGTGGAACTGGATGCCGAGCAGCACCAGCAGCGCGATGCTGTTGGTGTAGAGCGTATCCAGCGCCAGGATGCGGTCGGGCATGTCCGGGCCGCGCAAGGCGCGCCACAGATTGAGCAGCAGCGCCAGACTGAGCATGGCCAGCGCGGCGGCGATGGCGAGCGTGAGCACCGTCATGGGAAGACCTCCAGCAGCAGGCGTTCGTAACGGTCCTTGATCTTGGCGCATTCGGCCGCCGCATCGCCCGGATCGGGTTCATCGAGCAGATGCAACAACAGCACACGCCGATCGTCGCTGAGGTCCGCCGACAGCGAGCCCGGCGACAGGGAAATCGTGCTCGCCAGGAGGTAGAGCGCGAAGGGTTGCGTCAACGCCAGCGGCAGCTCGACGAAAGCGGGCCGGGGATGGCGCGAGGGCGTCAGGATCAAGGCCGCGATGCGCAGGTTGGCGATCAGGATATCGACGGCCACGCGCCAGAGAAAGATCGCCAGCAGCAGCGGGCGGCGCACTCGCAGCCGGCCGCTCGAAAACGGGCTCACGGCACTGGTGATCGCTAACGCCAGGAGGACCCCGAGCAGGAGCTGTCCGGGCGCGAGGCTCCCTTGCAGCAGCAGCCAGAGGAGCGTCAAGGCGACGACTGTCATCGGAGCGTCGCGCAGTGGCTTCAGCAGGCGTCTCATGGCCGGCCTCCGCTGTTTCCGGCGTTCCCGTTGATTTCGCTGCTCCCGCCGTTCCCCTTGATCCCGCTGTGCTCACCGCTCCGGCTGATCTCGCCGTTCCCTTTGATCCCGCTGTGCTCACCGCTCCGGCTGTGCTCGCCATGCCCGCTGATCTCGTCGTTCCCGCCATTCCCGCTGGTGGCGGCCGTTGGCGGGTCGACCGGCTCCAGTCCCTTGATCGCGGTCAGGTAGTCACCGCCGTCTAGGAGCTGCGCCGCAGCCGCCTCGGTGTAGCCTGTCATTGGGCCGGCGAGCAGGGCCAGCAGCGGGCTGGCAGCCAACAGCACGGCGGCGGCCGGGGCATGGGCGCCTGCTGTCTGGACCCCGGCCTGAGTCCCGGCCTGAGCCCCGACCTGAGCGCCGGCCTGCGTGCTGGCCTGGGTGCCGGCCCCTGCCTGAGTATCGGAGCCGCCAGCGGTGCTGACCGGCGCTCCGCGCCAGAATAGCATCACCCCGGCGCGCGACAGCCCGACCACCACCAGCAGGGTGGAGCCGAGCACGGCGGTCCAGCTCAAGATCCAGCCCAGACGCACCCCCGAGGCGTCCTGGCCCGCGCTTCGCACCGCCTCCAGGATCAGCACCTTGCCGACGAATCCGCTCAGCGGCGGCAGACCGGCGATGGCCAAGGCGCCGAGCAGGAACAAGGCCCCCAGCCAGGCGGCCGCCGGCGGTTGCGGAGCGGGCCGCAGCCAGGCGCCCTGCGCCCGGCCCCGGCCGATGACATCGGTCAGCAGGAACAGCCCTGCCGCGATCAGGGTGGTGTGGACCAGATAGTAGAGGCCAGCGGCGATGCCCTCGGCGGTGCCGACGGCGACACCGGTCAACAGCGTGCCGACGGACACGAGGATCAGGTAAGCGATCATGGTGCGCAGCTCGGTGGCGGCCACCATGCCGATGGCGCCAGCGGCGATGGTCAGCAGCGCTCCCGTCGCGAGGACCGCCTGGACGGGCAGCCCAGCCAGCAGCGGCTCGACCAGCAGCGGTTCGGCGAGCGGCGGCTCGGCCAAGGCCCCGCCGCCGGCCGCAGCTCCGATCGGCGTCAGGGCGAGCAGACGCAACAACGCGTAGACGCCGACCTTGGTCATGATCGCGAACAGCGCCGCCACCGGCGTGAGCGCCGCGCTGTAGGCCGGCACCAGCCAGGCGTGCAAGGGCACCAGGGCCGCCTTCAGCGCGAAGGCGCCGGTCAGGAGCAGCAGGCCGCTACCGGCCAAGGGCGCCTGGGCTGGAGCCAGTGCTGGCAGACGCTCGCCTAGCTGCGCCAGGTTCAAGGTCCCGGCGGCCGCGTAGAGCGACGCCACACCGATCAGGAACAGGCTCGAGCCGATCATGTTGAGCACCACATAGTGCAACGCGGCCCGGCTGCGCGCGCCACCGCCGCCCTGGACCAAAAGGCCGTAGGAGGCGATCAACAGCACCTCGAAGAACACGAACAGATTGAACAGGTCGGCGGTCAGAAAGGCGCCGGCGAGACCGAACAGCTGCAGTTGGAACAGGGCATGGAAATGACGCCCGCCGCGCTCGGCGGCACTGGGGCCCAGACTGGAGCCCAGAGCGAGATGCGCGAGCACGGTCACCCCCAGAGCGCTGGTGAGCGTCAGCATCAGGGCCGAGAGCCGGTCGGCGGCCAGCACGATGCCATAGGAGACGGGCCAGTCCCCGATCAAGGTGGCGGCGATGCGGCCCTGTGCGCTCAGTCCCAGCAGCGCAACCGCCGCGCCGAACTGACCGAGGGCGCCGATCAGGCCGAGCCTGTGCTGCTGACGTGGCGTCAGCGCCGGATGGGCGAAGAGCCAGGCGCCAAGACCGAGCGGCAGCGCGAGGGGGATGATCAGCAGCAGACTCATCGCGCCCCCTCGTCGCGCTGAGCCTCAGGCGGGCGGGTTTCTCCGGGGTCGCTGTCGCTCGCTTGGGTTTCCCCCGAGGGCGCGTCGCTGGGCTGGGCATCGACGCGCTCGGAGCCGAGGTCGGACAAGGCGCGCAGGATCAGCACCAGCACCAAGGCGGTCATCGCGAACCCGATGACGATGGCGGTCAGCACCAGCGCTTGCGGCAGCGGATCGGCCATCGGCGCGATGGTCTGCGCCGTTTCTCCGGCGGCTTCCC
>NZ_JBKHDN010000195.1:0-5214 GCF_046541315.1 Halochromatium sp.
TCCGCGCCGAGCGCCTGCTGCTGGTGAACTGCGGCAAGCACGAGGAATTCGACCGTAGCGCCTACGAGAAGGCGCTCAAGGCCGCGCTGGCGCGGCTCGATGCCGCGCGCCTCAGCAGCGCCCTCTGCGCCCTGACCGCGCTCGAGCCGAATGGCATGGAACTCGATCAATGCGTGCGCCACACGGTCCTGCTCGCCGCACAGAGCGCCTATCGCTACACCGAGACCAAACAGCCGGCCACCGAGGCGGCCGCTCCGCTCGCCGAACTCGATTGCTGGGTCGCGGACGACGCGCACATCGAAGCCGCCGAGCGCGGCGCCGCGCAGGGACTCGCCATCGCCAAGGGCGTCGAACTCGCGCGCGATCTCGGCAATCTACCCGGCAATCTCTGCACGCCCAGCTATCTCGCCGAGCGGGCCGTCGGCGTCGGCGAGCACTCCGACAGGCTCAAGGTCGACGTCCTCGACGAGGACGCCATGGCCGAACTCGGCATGGGCGCCCTGCTCTCGGTCAGCCGTGGCAGTCGAGAGCCCGCCAAGCTGATCCTCATGCACTACCGCGGGGGCAGCGACGAGGACAAGCCGATCGTGCTGGTCGGCAAGGGGCTGACCTTCGATGCCGGCGGCATCTCGATCAAGCCCGCCGAGGCGATGGACGAGATGAAGTACGACATGTGCGGCGGCGCCGGCGTGATCGGCGCGATGCGCACGCTCTGCGCGCTGGAACTGCCCCTCAACGTCATCGGCGTGGTCCCGGCCTCGGAGAACCTGCCCGACGGCGCCGCCAACAAACCGGGCGACATCGTCACCAGCCTCTCCGGGCAGACCATCGAGATCCTCAACACCGACGCCGAGGGCCGGCTGATCCTCTGCGACGCGCTGACCTACGTCGAGCGCTTCGACCCGGCGCTGGTGATCGACCTGGCCACCCTCACCGGCGCCTGCATCGTCGGCCTTGGCCGCCATCCCTCCGGGTTGTTCACCAACGACGAGGCCCTCGCCGAAGCCATCATCCAGGCCGGCGAGACCAGCGCCGACCGTGTCTGGCGCCTACCGCTGTGGGACGATTACCAGCAACAGCTCGACAGCAACTTCGCCGACATGGCCAACGTCGGTGGCCGCGACGGTGGCGCCATCACCGCCGCCTGCTTCCTCTCGCGCTACACCAAGGCCTACAGCTGGGCGCATCTGGACATCGCCGGCACCGCCTGGCTCACCGGCAAGGAGAAGGGCGCGACCGGGCGGCCGGTGCCCTTGCTCAGCCAGTTCTTGCTCGATCGCGCCGAGAGGAATGCCTGAGCCGTTGGCCCATTGAGGCGCCGCGTGGAACACCGAGCAGTGGTCTGCCCTGCCACGACCAGGCGCTGCGGCGGCCGGGGCTATTGATAGGCAAGCCGTCAACCAGAGAGGGCGACGGGCCCGAGCCCGCAACCTTGGTCGCCAATCATGACCAGAGTCGATTTCTACATCCTCAAGGACACCAGCCGCGACGATCGCTTCGGGCTCACCTGTCGCCTCATCGAGCGCATCCACAAGCGCGCGGCCGACGGCGCCACGCCGCCGCGCGTGCTCATCTACTGTCCGGACGCGCGCCAGGCGCGCTACCTCGACCGGCTGCTATGGAGCTTCCGCGAGGACAGCTTCCTGCCGCACGGGCTGGTCGGCGAGACCGATGCCGCCCTAACCCCGATCCTGATCAGCAGCGACGGCGAGCCGGAAGCGGAGCGCCAGGTGCTGATCAACCTCAGCCCCAGCCCCGAGCCGCCGGCCTTTCACCGCCGCTTCGAGCGCCTCTGCGAACCGCTCGACCATGACCCCGAGATCCGCCAAGCGGGGCGCAAACGCTACCTCTTCTACCGCGATGGCGGCCATCCGCTGGCGCACCATCAGGTTGGCTGAGAGGCGGTTGGGGCTCAATCCTCGCGGAAGGCGACGCTGATCCGATCGCTGATCGGGCGCATCAGATATTCGAAGAAGGTCCGCTCGCCGGTCTTGATCATCACCGTCGCCGGCATGCCCGGCAGCAGGTTCTTGTCCTCGAGTTGCTCAAGCGATTCCGGCGGCACTTGCACCCGCGCGAGAAAATAATCCTGATCGTTTTTCGGGTCGGTCATCCGATCGGCGGAGACGGTCATCACCTGCCCAAGCACCGTCGGCGTGGTACTGGCATTGAAGGCGGTAAAGCGGATATCGGCCTCGAGTCCCGGAAAGACCTGGTCGATATCCGTCGGCGACACGCGGGCCTCGATCAGCAGCGGCTCGTCGGCCGGGATCAGGTCGAGCACCTTATCGCCCGGGCGCAGCACGCCGCCGACGGTATGGGTTTGCAGGTCGACCACGGCGCCGCTCGCGGGGGCGCGCACCTCGGTGCGCTCGAGCCGGGCTTGCAAGGCGCGCAGGCGCTCCTCGCGGTCGCTGAGTTCGGTCTCGACCTCGCGCAGTTGCTCGACCACCTCGCTGACGAAGCGGCGTTTGATCTGCGCGATCTCGAGTTCGGTCTCGCCGATCTGCACGCGCGTCGAGGCGATGGTCGAGCGCCGCTCGGCCTGCTCGCCGAGCAGCTCGGCCTGTTGCCGCTCGATCTCGCGCAGACGGCCCTTGTCGCCGAGCTGGCGATCGAACAGGCTGGTCAGCGCGTCGATCTCCTCCTGATAGAGCTTGGTGCGGCGTTGGTTGGCCTCAAGCACATCCTCGATGCCAGCGATGCGCTCGCGCAGTTGCTCGATGCGTTGCTCGAGCACGCTGATCTCGCCCTCGCGCGCCTCGCGGCGGGCCTCGAACACGCGTTTCTGACCGGCGCGAGCCATCACCAGGCGCGGATCGTCCAGATCGACACCGCCAAACAGGCGGGTCGGGAAGACCGGCTCGTCAAGGCCGTCGCGCTCGGCGACCAAGCGCGCCTCCTCGGCCGCCAGGGCGATGAGCTGGCCGCGCTCCATCTCCAGTTGCGCGCGCGTCTCGCGATCGTCGAGGCGAATCAGTAAGTCGTCGGCCTCGACCTGATCGCCCTCGCGCACGAAGATCTCGGCGACGGTGCCGCCATCGAGGTGTTGCACGGTCTTGCGCGCGCCCTCCACGGTGACCACGCCTGGGGCCACGGCGGCGCTGTCGATCGGGGCCAGCGCGGCCCAGGTCAGGAAGCCGCCGAGCCCGATCACCAGGATCAGCAGGCCGAGCAGGCGCGCGCGTTTGTCGTTGGTGGGCACGGTGGGCGCTGGCGGCGCGGTCACGCGTGTCGAAGGGGCGATGATCTCCAAAGCGAGGGTTGCTCCCGCGAATGCTGTTGTGGATAAGGGTGCGAACGACCGAAGGCGCGCGGACCAGCGGCCAGCGCGCCCGGACCCGGACGAGGTTCAGGCGACACTCAGGCGGATGGGGTCCTCGCCGGCGTTGCAGACGGTGGCGCAGGTGGCGCAGGTGGCGCAGGTGGCGTGCCGGTGGTGCCGCGCAAGGCATTCGGCGGCGCTTGGCGCGGCACCGACTTCGGCCGCGCGAACTGCGCGAGCACCTCGTCGCGGGCGCCGAAGGCCTTGATCGTGCCCTCGCTGATGACCATCACCTTCTCGACCGCGTGCAGCACATTGGGGCGATGGGTGATCAGCAGCAGCGTGCTGCCGGCCTCTTTCAGCGCCATGATCGCGCTCACCAGGGCCGCTTCGCCCTGATCGTCGAGGTTCGAGTTGGGCTCGTCGAGCACCACCAGCACCGGCTGACCATAGAGCGCGCGCGCCAGCCCGATGCGCTGGCGCTGGCCGGCCGAGAGCACCATGCCGCCGGCGCCGATCTGGGTGTCGTAGCCCTCGGGCAGCTGTAGGATCATCTCGTGCACGCCAGCGCGCTGCGCGGCGTTGACCACCGCGCTGGGATCGACCTGACCGAAGCGGGCGATGTTCTCGTTCACCGAGCCCTCGACCAGTTCGACATCCTGCGGCAGATAGCCGATGTAGGGGCCGAGCGCCTCGCGGTTCCAGGTCGAGATATCGGCGCCATCGAGGCGCACGTAACCACTCATGGTCGGCCACACGCCGAGCACCACCCGCGCGAGGGTCGATTTCCCCGCCGCACTCGGGCCGATGATGCCGACGCTCTCGCCGGGGGCGATCTCCAGGCTGATGCGCCGCAACACCGGGACCCGCACCTGTGGCGGCGCGGCGATCACCTCTTCGAGCGTGAGCCGCCCGCGCGGTGCCGGCAGGCTCATGCCGAAGCTGCGCTCCGGCACCTCGGTGAGCAGCCCGCGCAGGCGCTCGTAAGCGCTACGCGCGCTGAGGAAGCCGCGCCAAGAGCCGATCAGCATATCCAGCGGCGCGAGCGCGCGGCCCATGAGGATGGAGCCCGCGATCATCATGCCGGGGGTGATGATATTCTGGATCGCCAGATAGGCGCCGACGCCAAGGATCAGCGACTGCAGCATGATGCGCAGCGCCTTGCTGGTGTTGGTCAGCGTGCCGGCGCGATCGCTGGCCTGGCTCTGCAACCGCAAGACCTCGTTATGGCGGCTCAGCCAGCGCCGATGCACATTGCCGAGCATGCCCATGGCCTCGATGGCCTCGCCATTGCGCAGATTGCCCTCGATGAAATTGGCATTGGCCACCGCCATCCGATTGGCCTCGCCGAGCGGGGGCTGCGTGCTCAGCTCGTTGGCCACCGCCAGCCCGATCAGGATCGCCGCGCCGGCGACCGCAACCCAGCCGATGAGCGGGTGCAGCAAGAACAGCACCGCCATGTAGACCGGCACCCAGGGCACATCGAAGAAGGCGAACAATCCGCGTCCGGTGAGGAACTGGCGCAACGTGGTCAGATCGTTGATCGGCTGCGAGCCGGTGCGCCGGCCCTGGCGCACGCCGGCCTCGAACATGGCCGAGAACAGACGCTCGTTCAGGTGCATGTCGAGCCGACTGCTGACCCGCACCAGGATGCGCGTGCGCACCATCTCGAGCGCGCCCATGATGGCATAGAGGCCGACCACCAGCAGCGTCAGCATCAGCAGCGTCTCCATGCTGCTGCTGGCGAGCACGCGGTCGTAGACCTGGAGCATGTACAGCGCCGGCGTCAACATCAGCAGGTTGATGAACATGCTGAAGAGGCCCGCGTAGATGAAGGAACCGCGACAGGTCTTGAGCGCGGCTTTGAGTTCGTCCTGCTGTTTGATGGGGGTCCGCACGGTGGGGTCTCCGTTCCGGTCGGTCTCGGTAATCCCTCATTGTACGTTGTT
>NZ_JBKHDN010000196.1:0-5172 GCF_046541315.1 Halochromatium sp.
CTGCTCGCATAGGCTGCATGGTTGTGCCTCATGGTGTTGGGAGGTGAGGGTCATCCAGTCCTCTAGCACGCGGCTAGCGCCATGCATCGAGACTCAAGACCGAATCCGATATGGCCGCCCGACCTGATTGCCGGACAACACTGACCCAAAAGCCTAGAGTTCACGGGATGTTCGTGTCCGCGCGTCAGGGCGAATGGCTAGAGTCTGCGGCTGTCGTCGCCACAGCTCCAGGAGACTGATCAATCGCTGTCCGAGCAAGGCCGCCTGCATCCGGCCTGTTCGCGAGTCAGCCGCCGGAACAGGGGCTGATCCTCAACCTGGGCGGCATCACCATGGCGATCAGCGGCTGTGCCCATCCGGGCATGGAGCAGATCGTCTCGCGGGGCCGGGCGTTGCTCGGTGAGCCGATCCGCTGGGCGATCGGCGGCTTTCATCTGATGGACGCCGACAGCACCGAGATCGCCCGGTCCGTGCAGGCCTTGCGGGCGCTTGGGGTGACCGATGTCCTGCCGACCCATTGCACCGGCGATGCGGCCATCGCCGCGTTTGAGCGGGCCTATGGCGAGCACTGTCTTGCCGGTGGGGTTGGGCGCCGATTGGCGCTGTGATCGGCGCTTATGCGCGGCTTGGGGAGCGCTGCAAGCCGGACGGTTTGCGAGCGCGTTGGCAAGCGATCCGCGGCCTGCTGCGAGCGGACCAGAAGATTGATCATGCTCTGACTATTGCGGCTGCAGCGATTGATTCGGCAGCCGTTCTCGGCCCTATTACCGGGACTGTGCACAGGGTTATCCACAACGGCTGTTCCCATTCCACCAGTGCCTGACTCGCGAGTGCCTGCTGATCCGGTGCCATCAGCACCAGTCCCCGCGCCTCCGCCCTCGGTGCCCCCTAGGCCGCTGCCATCAGACACCTCCGCCCCTTTGCACCGTCATCACCGGGTCGAACAGGGCGGCTTGGCTGATGCGGTAGGCCTCGAGGCCGAGTCGGCGTCGAAATCGCGCCAAACGACTTGGTCGCGCCCCTGTTCCTTGGCCTGATAGAGCGCCTGGTCGGCGGTTTGTTTCAGCGCTTCGGCGTCGGTCGTCAGGCGCTGCGGTTGCGGCCGCTGGGTGCTGCCGCCGAGGCTGACGGTGATGTGATCGCTGACCGGCGAATAGGCGTGCACGATGGCCAGGGCATGGATCGCCGCGCGCATCTGCTCGGCCAGCTCCCGGGCGCCCTCGGCATCGGTTTCCGGCAGCAGGACGACGAATTCCTCGCCGCCATAGCGGGCGACCAGATCCGCCGAGCGGGCCGGTACCTGGTGCAAGGCTTGCGCGACTCGGCGCAAACAGTCATCGCCGGCGCCATGCCCGTAGTGATCGTTATAGGGCTTGAAATGATCGATATCGATCATTATCAGCGACAGCGGTTGCTGGTGCCGCGATTGGCGGTTCCATTCCTGCACCAGCCTGCGGTCGAAATAGCGCCGGTTTGGGATCTCGGTGAGCCCATCCTGGAGCGCGATTTGTTCCAGCAGATCGGTCTTGAGCTTGAGGCTGACTTGATTGTGGACCCGGGCGCGCACGATGGCCGGATTGAACGGCTTGGAGATGTAATCGGCGGCGCCGAGTTGCAGCCCCTTGGCCTCGTCCTGTTCTTGATCGAGGGCGGTGACGAAGATGATCGGAATGGCGTGGGTCGCCTCATCGGCCTTGAGTTCGCGGCAGATGGCGTAGCCATCCTGATCCGGCATCAGGATATCGAGCAGGATCAGGTCCGGTACCGGTTCGCGCCGCGCCAGCTCCAGCGCCTTGGCGGCGTTGGTGGCGGTGATGATGCGATAATCGGCCTTGAGCAGCTTGGCGAGGGCGTGGATGTTGGCGGGCTGATCATCGACGATCAGCAGCTTAGCGCGCTGTTCTTTCACTTCAGTCCTCTTGATGCGGGTCGGCGATGCGCGCGGCGACCTGCTTGATGAGCTCGGCAGCGCGGTCATGCTCGAAGGTTTCGATGTGCGTTTGCAGCTCCAGGGCCAGGCTGTCGTCGCCATGCTGGCGGATGACGGCGGTGACCGCGTCCATCAAGTCGTCGTCGATCAATTCGCCGTCGGAGAGGGCGTGCAGGGTCCGCTCGATGGCCTCCCGGCTCGCGCGCGGGACTTGCGGCTGGGCCTGCCCGCCATCGGGACCGCTGGCCGGGTCGCTGCTTGCACCACCGTTGGAACCAGCGGCGGGACGGCTGCTGGGACGGCTACCGGGACGGATCTGGGGCAGCGATGCCAGTTGCGCGCGGGCTTGGTTCAGCGCATCGGTCAGCTCCTCGCGCGCATGTGTCGGAATCGGCGCGGCGCGGGTACAGGCGCGGTCGATCTCGGTGGCGACCGCTGCGAGACGTTTGGCGCCGAGCGTATTGGCGAGGCCTTTCAGGGTATGCATCAGGCGTTTGGTGTCGGTGCTCGGCTGCTCTAGTGGCTCGTCGAAGGCGGCGAATTCGTCCTCGAGCTGATGCCGGAAGCGATGCAGCAAGTTCAAATAGAGCGCGGCATCCTGGTCGAGGCGATCCAATCCGCGTTGCAGATCGAACCCGTCAAGTGTAGCAGGCAGGGGCACGTCATTGGATGCCGCCGGAGGCGGTCGCTGATCCTGGCTGGAGCGATCTGGCATGGCCGCGGGCGGCTCAACCTCCTCCTCGGTGGGCAACCAGGTCTCCAGCAAGCGAAACAGCGTCCGCTTGTCGATCGGTTTGGCCAGGTGGTCGTTCATGCCGGCGGCCTTGGCGCGCTGGCGATCCGCGTCCATCACCGCCGCCGACAGCGCCAGGATCGGCAGCTCGGGCTGCTCGGCGCGGATCAGTTGCGTGGCCTCGAAACCGTCCATCACCGGCATCTGCAGATCCATCAGCACCAGGTCGACCGTTTGCTCGGCGAGGAGATCGACCGCCTCGCGGCCGTTGTGGGCTTCGACGATGCACGCGCCGGTTTCCCGCAACATCTCCGTGGCGACGATGCGATTCAGGCTGTTGTCCTCGACGAGCAGGAGGGTACGGCCGGAGAGGCGAGGGGGCGCCGCCTGTTCGGCCATGGGCGATTGGCTCGGCGGCGGTTGAGTGCTGGGCGCCTGCTCGGCGCTCGCGCGGGCCATGGCGTCGAGCAGCGCGCGTGGGGTCACCGGCTTGCTCAAGAAGGCGCTATAGAGCGCGGCATGTTGGCTCGGTCCCTCCTGGCTGTAGGCGCTGATGATCAGTGCCGGGATCTGGGTGTCGGTCAACACCCCTTGCGCACGCAGCGCGTGCAGGCGCTCCAGGGTGGCGAGGCCATCGAATTCGCCGGGCATCCGCCAGTCGACGAGGATGTAATCGAACGGCAAGCCCTGCTGCTCGGCCGCTTCGACGGCGGCAATCGCGGCCGCACCGCTGTCGGCCTCGACCACCTTCAGGGCCTCTTGTTCCAGGATCTCGCGCAGTACCTTGCGCGCGCTGAAATGGTCGTCGACCACCAGCACGCGCGCGCCGGCGGGGATGCGCTCGGTGTTGCGGGGCGCGAGTGCGGGCTGTGAGGACAGCGGTAGGCTCAGCTCGAAGCCGAAGGTGCTACCTTTGCCGGGTTGCGAGGCTAACCGTAGCGTGCCGCCCATCCGCTCCAACAAGCGGCAACTGATGACCAGACCCAGGCCGGTGCCGCCATAGTTGCGCGTGGTCGAGGCATCGGCTTGGGCGAAAGGCTGGAACAGCCGCTGCTGCTGCGCCTCGCTCATGCCGATGCCGGTATCGCGCACCTCGACGCGCAGATGCGCCTGTTGGTCTTGAACGGGAAGCAGGCTGATCTCCAATTCGACCTGCCCCCGCTCGGTGAACTTGATCGCGTTGCCGAGCAGGTTGGTCAACACCTGCCCCAGGCGCAGCGCGTCGCCCTCGACCGCCGGCAGTCCATGGGTATTGCTGTGGAAGATCAGCTCGATCCCCTTGGCGTCGGCGGCATCGGCGAAGAGGGTCTGCATCTGTTCGAGCAGGTCGTCGACGTGAAACGGGTGCGATTCCAATTCCAGCTTGCCGGCTTCGATCTTGGAGTAGTCGAGGATGTCGTTGATGATGCCGAGCAGCATGCGCGAGGAATCGCGAATCTTGCCGAGATAATCGCGTTGTTTGTCGTTCAGCGGGGTCGCGAGCAACAGCTCGGAGAGGCCGATGACGGCATTCATCGGCGTGCGGATCTCGTGGCTCATATTGGCGAGGAATTGGCTCTTGGCCTGATTGGCGCGCTCGGCCGTCTCTTGCGCCTGCTTGATCTCGGTGAGGTCGTTATAGACCGCCACGACCTCGCCGGAAGCGAGCTTGAAGACGCTGTTCTCGCGCCAGCCCTGGAGACAATCGTCGGCATAGTGCGCGAGCGGCAGCTGGGCGCTCTCGCCCGTGCGCGCCACTTGCTGCAACACCGCTAGCAGTCCCATCTCCTCCACCGCCGGGAAACACTCGGTGATCCGGCGACCGATCAGTTCCTGGCGTTGACGCTGATCCATGCGCTCGGCAGCGGCGTTGTAGTCGGTGAAGACGAAATCCTCGCCATCGTCGACCGGGCGGAACACCGCGACGCCGCTGCCGGTGTTCTCGAAGATGCCTTGGAACCGCTCCTTTTGCGCCTCCAGCGCGTCCTTGGCCTGCTTGGCCTCGGTGATGTCGATATCGCTTCCGCGATAGCCAAGCAAGGTGCCATGCTCATCGACGATCGGGGAGGCATGGGTACTGATCCAGATGACATGACCATGCTTGTGGATGAGCGGATTGACCAGACCATGCAAGGTCTGCCGTTGGGCGAAGATCTCGAGTGCGGCGGCCTTGAAGGCCTCGCGGCCGGCCGCCGGATGCAGGTCAAAGAAATGGCTGTGGCCGACGATTTCCGCCGGCTGGTAGCCCCAAACCGTCTCGGCGACCGCGCTGAGATAGGTGTAACGGCCCTCGGCGTCGACCTCCCAGGTGACGGTGCGACTCTGGGCCGCGATCTGTTGCAGCCGCTGCTCACGATCTTCGAGTTCGCGCTGCGCGTCCTTGAGCGCGGAGATGTCCTGGATGATCGACCAAGCGACCTCGCGCCCATCCGCGGTCTGGGTCCTGAAGCCTTTGATCATGACCGGGTAGCGGGTCCCGTCCTTGCGGATGTATTCCTTTTCGAACAGATCGCAAAAGCCTTTTTCTTTG
>NZ_JBKHDN010000197.1:0-5168 GCF_046541315.1 Halochromatium sp.
AGCACTCACGCCGGCGAGCACGAGCGCGCCGCGCCGGCGACTGGCCATGATCGGCTTCCGCCACGGCAGCGGTGGCGTCGGGCGTGTGATGACGACGCTGATTGACGCCCTGGTCGAGCTGGGCATCGAGATCGATTTGCTGCTACCGTGCGCGGAGCATCCAGACCTGCACGCGCTCCGGGGTCAGGTCAATCGGTTCGTCATCGATCTCGATCCACTCAGGCCCGCCGAAGCCACGCTGCTTGAGTATCTGCGCCAGCGCCGGCCCGAGGCCATCCTCAGCAACCGGGATCAGAGCCATAAACTGCTCATGCGACGGGCGCTTGCCGGCGAGCGCCCCTTCACCGCCTTTCGCATCGGCACCAATGTGCCGGAGCGGCTCAAGCGCAACAGTCCCTGGACCGCGACCTGGAACCGCTGGCGGCTCGCCGCGCTCTATCGGCAAGCCGACCTGCTCATCGGCAACTCGTCCGGGGTCAGTGCCGCCTTGCGGCGCATGCTGAGTCGGGGACCGACCCAAGACCGCCGCCAACCGCGCATCGAAACCATCCTCAATCCGGTCGATGCCGAGGCCATCGCCCGTCTTGCCAGCGCGCCGATGTCGCATCCTTGGCTCAAACAGAAGTCCGGCCCGGTCATCGTCAGCGTCGGCCGTCTGGTGCGCGCCAAGCATTTCGGTCTGTTGCTGCGGGCCTTCGCGTTGCTACCGCCCGCGCTCGGGGCACGTCTGATGATCTGCGGCAGTGGCGGCCAGCATGATCGGCTGCAGGCGCTGGCAACGCGACTCGGGGTGGCGGATCGGTTCGAATTGCTCGGCTATCAGTCGAACCCGTTTCGCTACGTCGCCGTCGCCGACCAGTTCGTTTGCTCATCGCTGTTCGAGGGCTCGAGTAACGCCCTCATCGAGGCCCTCGCGCTCGGCACGCCCTGCGTCTCGACCGACTGTCCAAGCGGCCCGCGCGAGATCCTCGACGAGGGCCGCCTCGGGCCCTTGGTGCCGGTCGATGATCCCGTCGCCTTGGCCGAAGCCATGCGCGCGGTGCTCGCGGCGCCGCTGCCCGCCGAGCGCCTGCGCGCGGGCGCCGAACGCTTCGATCCAGGGCGCAGCGCCGCGCATTATGCGCAGGTGCTGGGGTTGCGTCCGGCAAGGCCGGAAACGGCCGCCGGCGCCGCGCTCGACGCGGCGGATATGGCCGTTCGAACTGATCGCCGGACGCCACTCGTCGACCAGCCCAGGTCCAACGCAATGGCCGTATCGGCAAATCGGGGCGAAGGGTTCTAATGTTAGCGCGCCGCGAAGCAACCACCGTCGGGCGCATTGCGATCTTCGCCGCCACCTCCGGCCATAGCGGCGTCGACCGGATCCTCGTCAACCTGATCGAGCAGTGGGCGGCCTGGGGGCTGCGGGTCGATCTGCTGCGGGTGCGTCGGCACGGACCACGGCTTGAGCCTGTTCCTGAAGGCGTGCGCTGCATCGATCTCGGCTGCTCGCATGTGAATACCGCCCTGCCCGCGCTGGTGCGCTACCTCAAACGCGAACGCCCGCGCGCCCTGCTCTCGGACAAGGACCGCGTCAACCGCATCGCCATCCTGGCGCGTGGGCTGGCGCGCCGCCCGAGCGTTCTTGCCGTGCGCCTCGGCACCACGGTCTCGGTCAATCTCGCGAGTCGCGGTCTGCTCGAACGCTGGTTGCAGCGCGCCTCGATCCGCCTGCTGTATCGGTTCGCCGATCGTCTCATCGTGCCCTCGGACGGCGTCGCCACCGACCTGGTCGAACGGTTCGGCGTCGAGCGCACGCGCATCCAGGTCGCCCATAGTCCCATCGTCTCGGCGCGGCTGGAGCGCTTGGCGCGGGAACCGATCGCGCATCCCTGGCTTGCCTCCGACGCGCCGCCGTTGATCCTCGGGGTCGGCGAACTCGGCGCTCGCAAGGACTTCGCCACCCTGATCCGCGCCTTCGCGCTGGTACGGGCCGAACGCCCTTGTCGGCTACTGATCCTCGGGCGCGGACGTCAGCGCGAGCGCCTGCTGGCGCTGGCGTCCGATCTCGGTGTCGCCGAGGCGCTCGATCTGCCCGGCTTCGTCGCCAATCCCTACCCATACATGCGCCAAGCGGCGGTGTTTGCGCTGACCTCGCGCTGGGAGGGATTGGGCATCGTGCTGGTCGAGGCGCTGGCCTGCGGCACGCCCGCGGTGAGCACCGATTGTCCGTCCGGCCCGCGCGAGATCCTCGGCGCCTGCTGTCCGCAGGCATTGGTGCCGGTCGGGGACCATCGGGCCCTGGCCAGGGCGCTCGGCGAGACGCTGGCGCGGCCGCCGGCGCCAGCGCTGTTGCGCGCGCGCGCGCGGGCCTTCGCGGTCGACGCGAGCGCGCGTGCCTATCTGGCCGCGCTCGGTTGCGAGATCTAGCCGTGCCGCCTGCTCGGCGGGCAAAACGCGCCGAACACCATGGTCGACACTGGCTCGGGTCCGGCCAGCGAGGCGCCAACGGCGAGCGCATATCCAGCCAATGCGCGAATCGCTTACCATCGCCGACACCGTCCTGAGCACTTCGGAGATTCACCCATCATCGCCATGAAAGACGGCGTCATCCTCTCGATCGACCAGGGCACCACGGGCACGACGGTGCTGCTCTTCGACCATGCTGGCGCGATCCGCGGGCGCGCCCACTCCGAATTTACCCAGTATTATCCGCAAGCGGGCTGGGTCGAGCACGATGCCGAGGAGATCATTGCCGTCACCATGAAGGTGATCGCCGATGCCTTGCGCGCCGGCGCTATCGTCCCGGACGCGATCCAGGCCATCGGCATCACCAATCAGCGCGAGACCGCAGTGCTCTGGGAGCGCGCCAGCGGCAAGCCGGTCGCGCGCGCCATCGTCTGGCAGGATCGACGAACCGCCGACGAGTGCGCCGACCTCAAGGCGCGCGGCCTCGGCGAGCTGATCCAGCGTAAGACCGGCTTGGTGATCGATCCCTACTTCTCCGCCACCAAGGTCAAGTGGATGCTCGACCACATCCCCGGCCTGCGGGCGCGCGCCGAGCGCGGCGAGATCTGCTTCGGCACCATCGACTCCTGGCTGGTGTTCCGGCTCACCGGCGGCAAGCGCCACATCACCGATTATTCCAACGCCTCGCGCACCCTGCTCTATCACATCCGTGAGCTGCGCTGGGACGAGGAGCTGCTCGCGCTCTTGGAGATCCCGGCGGCGATGCTGCCCGAGGTGCGCCCCTCATCGGAGATCTATGGCGAGACCGATCCGCAGATGTTCTATGGCACGCGCGGTATCCCGGTGGCCGGGATCGCCGGCGACCAGCAGGCGGCCCTGTTCGGCCAGGCCTGCTACCAGCGCGGCATGGCCAAGAACACCTATGGCACCGGCTCCTTCGTGCTGATGAACACCGGCACCGAGGCGGTGACCAGCCACGAGCAGCTACTCACCACCATCGCTTGGGGGATCGGCGACGAACCGGTCGAGTACGCGCTCGAAGGCGCGATCTTCGTCACTGGCGCGGCGGTGCAATGGCTGCGCGACGGGCTGAAGATGATCGACCACGCCAACGAGACCCGCGAGCTGGCGCACGCGGTGCCCGAGAACGAGGGCGTCTATTTCGTGCCGGCGCTGACCGGGCTCGGCGCCCCGCATTGGGACCCTTACGCGCGCGGGCTGCTGATCGGCCTCACGCGCGGCACCAGTCGCGGCCATGTGGCCCGCGCGGTGCTCGAGAGCATGGCCTATCAGACCCGCGATGTGATCGAGGCGATGCAGCGCGATTCCGGCATCACGTTGAAGGAGCTGCGCTGCGATGGCGGCGCTGCGGTGAACAGCGTGCTGATGCAGTTCCAGTCCGACATCCTTGGCGTGAAGGTCGAGGTGCCGAGCATCGTCGAGACCACCGCGCTTGGCGCCGCCTATCTGGCCGGTCTCGCGGTCGGCTTCTGGGAGAGCCGCGCGGAGATCGCCGAGCAGTGGGCGCTGGATGTGCGCTATCGCCCGCACTTCGATGCAGCCAAACGCGAGCAGCTGTTCCAGCGCTGGCATCGCGCGGTGGAACTGGCGAAGGGCTGGGCGCGTGACATTGAAAGCCCGTTGCAGCAAGGCGATCCGCAATGAGCGCGAGGATCGCCCGGCCCATGCAACGCCTCCCCGCCGAATGGGAACCGCAAGCGGCGATCATGCTGACCTGGCCGCACCCCGGCACCGATTGGGCCCGGCAGCTCGACGCCGTCGAGCGCGTCTACCAGCGGCTCGTGCCACTGATCGGCCGCGATCAGGAGGTGCTGATCGTCTGCCGGGATGCGCCACACCGGGCCGCGATCCAGGCGCAACTGTCGGCGTCCAGCGTCGCGCGCATCCGGTTTGCGATCGCCCCCAGCAACGACACCTGGGCGCGCGATCACGGCCCGATCAGCGTCATCGACGGCGCCAGCGGCCAGCGCTGCCTGATCGATTTTCGCTTCGACGGCTGGGGCGGCAAGTATCCGGCCGCGCTCGACGATCGGATCACCGCCACCGTCTTTGCCGGCGACGAATGCCTTGAGTCCAGTGCGCTGGTGCTCGAAGGCGGCGCCATCGAGAGCGACGGCGCCGGTAGCCTCCTCGCGGTGCGCCGCACCCTGGTCGATCCACAGCGCAATCCAGGCTGGAGCCAGGCTGCCATCGAGGACGAGCTGCGCATCCGACTCGGGATCGAGCGCTTCCTCTGGCTCGAACACGGTCAGCTCAGCGGCGACGATACCGACGGCCACATCGACACCCTGGCGCGCTTCTGCGATGCGCGGACGATCGGCTATGCGGCAAGCAGCGACCCCGCGGATGCCGACCACCCGGTGCTAGAGCAACTCGCCGCCGAACTGCGCCGGTTACGCCAGCGCAACGGCGAACCCTATCGTCTGGTCGCGCTGCCGCAGCCGGCGCCCATCCACGACGACGACGGCCAGCGCCTGCCGGCGGGCTATGCCAACTTCCTCATCACCAATCGCTCCGTTTTGGTGCCGGTCTACGCTGATCCAGCCGATGCCATCGCCTGCGAACGCCTCGCCAGCTGTTTTCCCGGCCGCCGCATCGAGCCGGTCGATTGCCGACCGTTGATCCGCCAGGGCGGCAGTCTGCATTGCATCACCATGCAGCTGGCAGCCAACCGCTAGCCATGCTCTCAGTAGCGATCC
>NZ_JBKHDN010000198.1:0-5166 GCF_046541315.1 Halochromatium sp.
GCTGGCGGGCAGCCCTAATGCACGCGCGACGGTGGTTTGCGATACCGCACCGTCTTCACCGCCGTCTCGTCGGCCTGGATGATCTCCAGCGGATAGCCGCCCAGCTTGAGGCTGGTACCGGGCTCGGGAATGGTTTCGAGATAATCCAGGATCACGCCGTTGAGCGTTTTCGGGCCGTGGGTCGGTAGCGACCAGCGCATGGCGCGATTCAGCTCGCGGATGGTAATGGTGCAGTCGATCAGCAGGCTGCCGTCGTCGCTGCGGTGGATGTCCGGGTAGGCATCGGCCGGGTCGGTGGTGAACTCGCCGACGATCTCTTCGAGCAGGTCGGCGAGGGTGATCAAGCCCTGGAAATCGCCGTATTCATCGACCACCAGCCCGACACGCTGGCGGGCGCGCTGGAAATTGATCAGCTGTCGATAGAGATGCGTGCCCTCGGGCACGAAATACGGCTCGCGCGCGATCGAGCGCAGAGAGTCCTTATCGAGCTGGCCACGCCCGATGCCGTGCTCGAGCAGCGCATGCATCGCGCTGCGCGAGTGGATCATGCCGACGACATTGTCGAAGTTGCCGTCGAACAGCGGCAGCAGGGTGTAGTTGGCGCGGCGAATGGCGGCGATGATCTCGTCGACGGGATCTTGCAAGTCGATGCCCTCGACCTCGTTGCGCGGGATCATGATCTCCTCGACCGTGGCGTTCTCCAGATCCAGGATGGCGATCAGCATGTCGCGGCTTCGCTGCGGGACCATGGCGCCCGCCTCGTTGACTACCGTGCGCAGTTCCTCGCGGCTGAGCGCGTGGTCCTGGCCGTTCTGCAGGTGGACCCCCAGCAGGCGCAGCAGGCCGTTGGTGACCAGGTTCACCGCCGCGACCACCGGGTACAGCAGCTTCAGCAGCGGTATATAGACGAAGGCAGCCGGGTAGGCGATGTGCTCCGGATGCAGGGCGGCGAGGGTCTTCGGCGTGACCTCGGCGAAGATCAGGATGATCAGGGTCAGCAGCCCGGCGGCGATGGCGATCGCGCCCTCGCCACCGACGCGCAGCGCGATCACGGTGGCGAGCGAGGAGGCGAGGATGTTGACGAAATTGTTGCCGAGCAGGATCAACCCGATCAGCCGGTCGGGACGATCGAGCAGGCGGCGCGCGAGGATGGCGCCGCGTTTGCCCTGATCCGCCTGATGACTGAGGCGGTAGCGGTTGAGCGTCATCAGCGCCGTCTCGGAACCGGAGAAGAAGGCGGACAGCAGCAGGAGCACGCCGAGCGAGGCGAGCAGCACGGACAGGGGGATCTCGTTCACGACAGGTTCAGGGATTCACGACACGGGCGGTTATCGTCATTTGCCCTGACTCACAGAGACGACAATCGCGTCGAATCTGGGCTTTTGAGCCAGTGTTGTCGATCAGGTCAAGCGCGGCCATAGGGGCAATCACTCACTGAAGGATTCCGTGCGGTAGCGCGCGACCTGGATGCGCTCGGACCAGTGCGTCGGCGCCAGCCCGGCCTTCTGTTTCAGATGGCGCAGGAAGGCCTCGGGGCTTGGCAGTTGCGACCAGACCGAGGGCAGGAAGGTACCGCGGCGCTGGCCCTCGCTGAGGATGAGGCCATCGATGCCGGGTTCGAGCATGGCGAGCAGTTCGGCCTCGCTGGCGAACGCGAGCGGTTGCGGTGGCGTCAGCACCGAGATCGCGATCCGCACGCGCTGCAGCTCCTCGGCGCTCAGCGGCGGGAAGCGCGGGTCGCAGAAGGCGGCGGCGTAAGCGTTCTCGGCGACATCGCAGGCGAGGTCGGTGACGGCTTCGAGATGGCCGATGCAGCCGCGCAGCTGGCCGTCGCGTTCGAGGGTGACGAAGCTCGCGCGCCGTGCGCGCAGGGCGGGCGCTTCCGGCTCGGGATCGATCGCGAGCGGCGCGCCCCGCGCGAGTCCGTGCGCGATCGAGTCGCGCGCGATGGCGAGCAGGCGCGCGCGCTGCACGGCGCTCAGCGCGCGATGATGATCATCGGCCGCGGCGGCACCATCGGGCGCATTGGACGCGCCCTGCGCGCGAGCGGACGGATGAGGCCCGCCCCCGGCGGCACCAGCCGCACCGGACGCATCGGGCGAACCAGCAGGCGCGGCGGAGTCTGGTCTTGGATCAACTGAAGACATAGGCGCCATAGCCTACCACGTGATCGCGTGGACCGGCGGTATCGCCCGAGTTGCGCAGATCCAGTATCCGGCCCTGCGCCTGGCGCGCGCGCGCGAGCGTCAGCAGCCCGGCGATGGCGCTTTGCCCGCAGGCCTGCTCGGGGGCGATGCGTTCGGGATGCAGGGCGCGGATCGCCTCCGAGGTGCGCGCGTCCAGGGCCTGGGCCGTGGCGTAGTCCAGATAATGACTGAGATCCGAGCTGACCACGATCAGACTGTCCTCGGCCTCCCAGAACGGCGCCAGGATCTCGGCGACTTGGGCGGCGTCGACCGTGCCGACGAGGAACGGCAGCAGGCGGAAGCGCTCCAGCAGCACCTGCAGGAAGGGCAGTTGCACCTCGATGCAATGCTCGCCGGCGAAGGCGGCATCCAGGCGTTGGATCTGCGGATGCATGGCGATGAGTCGATCGAGCGTGGCCTGATCGACCGGAACCTGGCCGAGCGGGGTCTCGAAGGCGCTCGCGCTGCTGGTCGCTAGCCCGCGCACCGGCAGCCGATGCGGCGGTCCCAAGAGCACCACCTGCTCGATCTCGGCGGCATGATCGGCGAGCGCGGCATAGGCGCTGCCGGCGACGGGGCCAGAGAACACATAGCCGGCATGGGGCGCGATGAGCGCCTGCGGGCGGGGCGCGGCAGCCGTGCCGGCTTGGCGAAGCTTGCCGGCCTGCGGTTGATCCGCCCCTTGGCCCGCTTGGGTCTGATCGGCCAGTCTCTGCCTTGCCTGCCGCTGACCGGCGGCGATGAACCCTTGCACCGCCTGGCTGAGTCGGGCGGGGTCTTGGTCGTAGAAGCGACCAGCAACGGCTGGTGGCTGGATCCTCGGTGATTGCATGCCGTACCTCCCGGTGCGGTTGGCAATGGTGTGTCGTATCTACAATTGTAGACAAAGAGCACTCGCTAGGTTTCCGTCCGCCGTTTGCTCTAACAATCGTCCAAGCCCTTCGGAAGCAGGAGGACTCTCATGATCTTGAGCCCATCATTGGCCGAACAACGCCCCCATCCAACCCGCTTTTATCATGCGCTTGAGGACGGACGCCTCCAGTGCGATGTCTGCCCGCGCGCCTGCGCGCTGCATGAAGGCCAGCGCGGTCTGTGCTTCGTGCGCGGGCGCGAGCAGGATGCCATCCAACTCTACAGCTATGGGCGTTCGAGTGGCTTCGCCATCGATCCGATCGAGAAGAAGCCGCTCCATCATTTCCTGCCCGGCAGCTCGGTGCTCTCGTTCGGCACCGCCGGCTGTAACCTGACCTGCCGTTTCTGTCAGAACTGGGATATGAGCAAATCGCGCGCGATGGACCGGCTCGCGGTCGAGGCGACGCCGGAGCGGATTGCCGCCACGGCCCGAGAGCACGACTGTCGCAGCGTCGCCTACACCTACAATGATCCGGTGGTCTTCCTCGAATATGCCTGCGACACCGCGCGCGCTTGCCGTGAACAAGGCGTCCGCAACGTCGCCGTGACCGCCGGCTACATCAGCCCGGGCGCGCGTGAGGCATTCTTCGCCGACATGGATGCCGCCAATGTCGATCTGAAGGGCTTTAGCGACGCCTTCTACAAGCGCCTGTGCAGCGCGCGACTCGGGCCGGTGTTGGAAACCCTCGAGTATCTGCACCAGGAGACCGAGGTCTGGCTGGAACTGACCACCTTGCTGATCCCGGGCGAGAACGATAGCGATGATGAGCTGGCGCGGATGGCCGGCTGGGTGGTCGAGCACCTGGGCCCCGAGGTGCCGATGCATTTCAGCGCCTTCCACCCGGCCTATCGGATGCGGGATATCCCCGCGACTCCGCCGTCGACCCTGAGCCGCGCCCGGCGCATCGCCCGCGCGCAGGGCGTGCGCTATGCCTATACCGGCAACGTGCGCGACCCCGAGGGCGGCAGTACCTGGTGCCATGCCTGTGGCCATCGGCTGATCGAGCGCGACGGCTATCGACTCGGGCATTGGGGACTGACCGAGGCGGGCGCCTGTGAGCGTTGCGGCACCCGCTGTGCTGGCGTGTTCGAGGCGCCGGGTTCATAATAGCCGGCTTTTTGCGGAGGATCGGCTGTGTTCAAGAACGCCAAGGTGTATCGGCTGCAGGTGCCGTTCACGCTCGATCAGATGGCGCTGCATGCGCAATTGGGCGAGCGCCGTTTCCGTCCCTGCGGGCCGGTCGAGACCGCCACCATGGGCTGGACCGCGCCGCTGGGGCCGAAGGCGGAGCTGTTGGTGCACACGGTCGGCAAGGTGCATCTGCTGGCGATGCGCCGCCAAGAGCGGTTGCTGCCGGGCTCGGTGGTGACCGAGGCGGTGGCCGAGCGCGTCGCCGAGATCGAGCAGGCCGAGATGCGCGAGGTCGCCCGCCGCGAGCGCACGCAATTGCGCGAGGAACTGCTGGCGGAGATGCTGCCGAAGGCCTTCACCCGCTCGCGGCTGGTGCGGGCCTACATCGATGCCGCCGAGGGCTGGGTGGTGATCGACGCCGGCAGCGACAAGGCCGCCGAGGAACTGCTGGCGTTGCTGCGCGAGACTCTCGGCAGCTTCCCGGTCAAGCCGCTGGAGCCGCAGGTGATCGCGGCCGAGCGCCTGAGCAACTGGATTCTTTCCGGCAAGACGGCGGCGGGTATCGATCTGGAGGACTCCTGCGTGCTGCAGGATGCCGAGGACGCGCGCTCGACGGTACGCTGTCGCGGTCAGGATCTGAGTTCGCCGGAGATCCGCAACCACCTCGATACCGGCAAACGCGCGGTCAGCGTCGGCATCAACTGGAAGGATCGGCTGTCGCTGCTGCTGAGCGAGGATCTGAGCCTGAAGCGGCTGCGCTTTGCCGACGAGGTCACCAACGAACTCGACACCGGCGATGCCGATGACGAGGGCGCCACCCTGGATGCCGAGCTGGCGCTGCTCTCGCTCGAACTGCGGGCGCTGTTGAGCAGCCTGTGCGAGGAGTTCGAGGTCGTGTCCGAGGTGCCGGCCCCAGCGCCGGCGTCCACCTCAGCG
>NZ_JBKHDN010000199.1:0-5047 GCF_046541315.1 Halochromatium sp.
TGACGATCCCGGTGGTCGGCCCGTTCCAACGGCTGCCGGCCTTGATGCCGAACAGGTTATGACTGTTGCGGCCGTCGGCGGTGAGGATCTGATGCCGCCCCCAGCCGGTCTCCAGCGCCGCCTGCGCCAGGATCAGCTCGGCCGGCACGCCGGTCTTGCGACTGGCGGCCTGGGCCGGGGCCGCCAGCTGCTCGCGGAAGGCCTGGACAGGCGGCGCGTCCTCGCCCGCGACAGCCCCGAATAGCGGCTGAGCGCCCGGCGCGTTGCCCAATGCGCCCAACAAGCCGCCGGCGGAAGGCTCCCAGCCCTCGGTCACGCGCCCGGTGGTGGCATTCCAGCGTGCGCGCAGGCCGCCGCTTGGCGCTGCGTCCCGATCATTGCGATTGCGGTCATTGCCGACCAAGGCGCCCGTCGAACGCCCGCCCCAGGCGTCCAGGAAGCTGAGCGGGGCCGCGTCGTTGTCCGCGTTCGCGGAGGATGCATCGCCCTGAGCGCCGGCACCTGCTGCCGTTGCCGTCCGCGCTGCTGCAGAGGCCGTTGGCGCAGCTTCAGCCGCTTCCGCCGGGCTCGAGCGTGGCGTTTCCAGCATGCGCGGGACACCGCGCGGGATGCCGGCGATCAGCTGGTCGATCTCATTCGCCGCCTCGGCCGCGACCTTGGCCAGGGCCTTGGCCGCTGACTCGGTTGCCGGCGCGACCGAACTCGAACCCTCGGCCGAGCCCGATGCCTTGGTCAAACCCGACGCCGACGCAACGCCCCTCTTCCGCGCCGATCGCTCATCGCCCGCATCGCCCGCGGCACCGACGGCGACCGTAGCGTCTTCAGCACCCGCAGCATCCGCAGCATCCGCAGAGGCACCGTAACCACCCCCCGCGAGCTGCTCGATCAGCAAATCGGCAAGCCCGACACCGCGCTCGGCCAGGGTCTGCGCCCATTGGTGATCGAGCATCGACTGATAGAACTGGGTCTGCCGACTATTCGTTAAATCGCTGTTGGGCACGGTAGCGCGCATCTGCTTGATCATCTGATGCAGGAACATGGCCTCGAACTGCTGCGCCGCCTCGCGCAGCGCCTCGGGGCGCTGCTCGCGCGCGCTCTGTTGCAGCCGCTGCAGGCCCTGCATATCGAGCGCGAACTGGCCCTGGCTTTCCGCACCATCGAGACGCATCAGAGGATCTCCAGATCGGCGCGCAGCGAGCCGGAGGCCTTCAGCGCCTCGAGGATCGCCATCAGGTCCATGGGACTCGCGCCAAGCGCGTTGAGCGCGCTGACGACTTCCGTCAGATCAGCCCCTCCCACCATGCGCAGGAAGGTATCCTGTTCTTCGATGGTAATCTCGGTATCGGGCACGACCACGGTTTCGGCACCGACCGGAGCGAATGGCTGCGGCTGACTGACCTCGAACTGGGTGTCGATGACGACCGAGAGGTTGCCATGGGCGACTGCGGCGCGACGCAAGGTGACGGCGCTGTTCATCACCACCGAACCGGTACGCGGGTTGATCACCACCCGCGCCGGTGCCTCGGTCGGTGTCACCTGGATGTTCTCGATCCGCGCCAAGAAGCCAAGCCGGGTATGGTCGTCGGGCGGACCATTGAGTTCGATGACCCGGCCGTTGACGCCCTTGGCCATGATGCAACCGAACTCCTCGTTGATGGCATCGACGACGCGCTGCGCGGTACCGAAATCCGCTTCCTTGAGGACCAATTCGAGCATGCCTTCGCGGGCACCGAGATCGACCGGCACCCCCTCCTCGACAAGCGCGCCGCCGGGGATGCGCCCGGCCGCGAGCTGGTTGACCTGTACCATATCCCCGCCCCCTTCGGCGCCGGCGCCCGGCACCAGCAGGTTGCCCTGGGCGATGGCGTAGATCTCACCATCGGCGCCCTTGAGCGGCGTCATCAGCAGCGTGCCGCCGCGCAGGCTGCGCGCATTGCCGACCGAGGCGACATTGACATCGAGCCGCTGCCCGGGGCGCGAGAACGGCGGCAGATCGGCGGTGACCATCACCGCCGCGATATTGCGCAACTGCATATTGGTGCCCTGCGGCACCGTGATGCCTAGCTGCGAGAGCATGTTGGTCAGGCTTTGCCCGGTGAAGGGCGCCTGCATGGTCTGATCGCCGCTGTTATCCAGACCGACCACCAGGCCATAGCCCACCAAGGCGTTGTCGCGCACGCCGGCGAAATAGGCCAGCTCGCCGATGCGCTCGGCCAACGCCGGCGGCGGCAGCGCGAAGGCACTGATGAGGACGAGTAACAGGCCGCTCAGCAGCGAGCCGAGCGCGCGCTGGCGCTGATCGGCCGCTCGCAGGCGAGCGTGCTGGCGGACGGGTCGGACAGACGGATGTACTGGCATGCCGATGGGCGCGCGGCGCCGAGCGGGATGCGAACGAGGCGTGTGGGAAACGATGATCGCCATAGGGTTCATCAGCTGAATGATTCCAGGCCGTGAGGCGGGGGTTCCAGGCCGGAACGCCGAAAGCCGGTCCTAGAAGGGCGAGACATTGAGGAAGAAGCGCTGCAGCCAGCCCATGTGTTGGGCCTCGTTGATATAGCCGTCGCCGACATACTCGATGCGCGCGTCGGCCACGGTGTTCGAGGGCACGGTGTTCTGCCCGCTGATGGTGCGCGGATTGACCACCCCGGAGAAGCGGATGAACTCGACCCCCTGATTGATCGCGATCTGCTTCTCGCCGCGCACCCGCAGGTTGCCATTGGGCATCACCTCGTTGACCGAGACGGTGATGGTGCCGGTGAAGGTGTTGCTGGCGCTGGAGTCACCGCCGCCGCTGAAGTCGCTATCGCCAGAGGCCTCGACATTGAAGCCCATTCCCTCCAACTCCGAGATGCGATTGACGAGCGGAAGTGGTAACTGCGCGAGATCGAGATTGGCGGAGCCGTTTCGATCCGCGCTGGATTGGGCGTTCTTGGTGGCGCTAACCTCTTCATCGAGCACGATGGTGAGGATATCGCCGGGCAGGCGCGGGCGGCGATCCTCGAACAGCGGGCGGATACCGCGGTGGCGCTGATAGATCGAGCCGTTCGCGAGTCGCTGCGGCGGGTCCTCGATCAGAATCCGCTCCTGCTCGCCCACCACCGACGGCCGCGGCATCTGCGCGCAGCCGCTCGCCACCAGCAATAGCGGTAGCAGCCAGAGGAGAACAACCAGGCGGGGGCTCATGCGCGGAAACTCATGCCAAACGCGCGCCTAGAGCTGCGCCAGGCGAGCGAGCATCTCATCGCTGGTCTGCACCGCGCGGCTGTTGATCTCATAGGCGCGTTGGGTCTGGATCATGCTCACCATCTCCTCGACCACATTGACGTTGGAGGTTTCGATGAAGCAATACATCAGTCGACCGGTCCCATTGAAGCCCGGAAGATTCTCGTTGGGCGGTCCGGAAGAGGCCGTTTCCAGGTACAGGTTGCCGCCAATGCTCTGCAATCCGGTTGGGTTAATAAAAGTCGCGAGCGTGATTTGGCCAACTTCCTCCGGCTCCGCTTCGCCTGGGACTTCAACAGTGACGATGCCATCCTCGCCAATCGTGATTTCGAGGGCATTATCGGGAATGAAGATCGCCGGTTCGAGCGGCAATCCGTTAGCCGTCACCATCTGACCGTTCTCATTGAGCTGGAAATTCCCGTCCCGGGTGTAGGCGATGGTGCCATCCGGCCTCAGGATCTGGAAAAACCCCTTGCCCTGAATGGCCATATCACGGGTATTCCCGGTTTCCTCCAAATTACCTTGGGTGTGCAGGCGCTCGGTGGCGATCGGACGCACGCCAACCCCCACCTGCATGCCCGAGGGCAAGCGGTCCTGCGCGTTATTCAAAGCGCCGGGCTGGCGCAGATTCTGGTAAAGCAGATCCTCGAACACCGCGCGCGAGCCCTTGAAGCCGTTGGTGCTGACGTTGGCGAGGTTATTGGTGATGACATCCAGTTTGAACTGCTGGCCTTCAAGACCAGTCTTGGCGATCCAGAGCGATCGGACCATGATGCGAATTCCTCGGGTGTGCGGGGCCGACGCCTCAGCCTTGGAGCGACAGCAGGCTGTTGGCGCGTTGGGCGTTCTCGTCGGTGGCGCTGATCACCGACAGTTGCAATTCATAATGACGGGCGGCGTCGATCATCGCCGTCATGGTCTCGACGGCGCTCACATTGCTTCCCTCCAGGGCGCCGGTGACCAGGCGCAGGTTCTCGTCCTGATCGAGCGCGGCCACCTCGCCATCCTCGTCCTCGGGCGGTCGAAACAGACCATCGTCGCCACGAATCAGCGTTTGTTCGCCGGGATCGACCAACTTGACCCGGCCGACGTCGGCGATCGCATTCGGACCCTCACCCGGGCCAATGGCGCTCAGAGTGCCATCGGAGCCGATCACCACCTCCGAATCCAACGGCACGATGATCGGGCCGCCATCGCCAACCACCGGGCGCCCGACCACCACCAACATCCCATTGGCATCGATCTGCAGATCGCCGCGCCGGGTATAGGCCTCGGTCCCGTCCTCGGCCTGCACGGCAAGCCAACCATCGCGCTCGATGAGCACATCGAGCGGCCGATCGGTGGTGCTGACCGGACCTGGGCTGAAATCGGTGCCAGGAGTCGAGGCGACGCTCGAGGCGCGCGTGTGCAGCGGCGCCTCGCCCTGCACCGGCACCGCGCGCGCGGCATAGAGCTGCGCGCGAAAGCCCGCCGTGGTGACATTGGCCAGGTTATTGCCGACCACCGCTTGGCGGTCCATGCCCTGCTTGGCGCCGCTCATGGCGGTGTAGAGGATGCGGTCCATGAGCGATTAGAGGTTGATGATGGTTTGCAGCAGCTCGTCCTGGGTGCTGATCGAGGTCGAGTTGGCCTGATAGGCGCGCTGCGAGATGATCATGTTGACGAGTTCGGTCGCGAGATCGACATTCGAACTCTCGAGCGCCTGACCCTCGATGGTGCCGAAGAGGCCGGTGCCGGCCAAGCCAATGTTGGGTTGCCCGGACGCTCGCGCCTCACGCCAGGCATTATCGCCATCTCGGGACAATCCTTCGGGATTGATGAAATT
>NZ_JBKHDN010000200.1:0-5006 GCF_046541315.1 Halochromatium sp.
CGCTTGGCGGTCTTGGCGTCGACCGTGCCGCCGGGAACAAGGCCGATGCTTGCGCCAGCCCTTGCACCGGCCCTTGCACCAGGGCGCGGGCCAGTACGTGCGCCGTCGTCCGGGCCTAACGGGCGCGCGCGGCGGTTGCCGGATGGCTCCGGTCGCACCCTGATCCAGCGCTCGGTGGCGGCGATCAGGCGCTCAAGCTGTCGTTCTTGAGCGCGCGCGGCAGCGGCATCGGCTGCCGCGTCGAGCTTCTCTGGAGCATAGGGCGCGTGGATCAAGCACTGGCCGTGCTGGCGCCAGTCGAAGCCGTCCGGGTCGTGCGCGCTCAGCCATTCCAGCCAGGCCGGTCCATGGAGCCGAGCGCAGGCGGCGCGTCCATGACGCGCCATGGCGATGCGCTTGAGCAGTTCGGCGAGCTGGGAGAGGCGGGCCTTCGAACTCGCCTCCTGGCGTCGGCGTTGGCGCAGACGCCGCAATTCGCGATGCGCGTCCCAGCGCCAGTCGCCGATGCGCAGCAGTGGCAGCGCCGGCAGCACCCGCCGGGCGTGGCGATAGCGCCAGATCAGCGCCGCGAGCGCAACCAGCAGCAACCCAACCAGCCACCAGCCCGGCGCCAGCGGCCACCAGGGCGAGCCGAGACTGTCGTGGATGTCGCGCAGTGGTCGCAGATCAGGATTCACTCGTTCGCTGCTCTTGGCTTTTGCGGTCTGTTGTCTGACGCTCGAAGCGGGTGGCCATCATCTCCTAGACCGCGCGCGAGCGTGCGCGTTGCTCGAGGTTGGCGATCAGGCTGCGATGGATGTCCAGCTCGGTGCGGATCGGCATCAGCAGGATCCGCAAGCGGTTGGCGAGTGTCGATAGGGTCTGACGGCGTTGCTCCCAGGCTGCGCGATAGGCGTCCCGGGCCTGATGGTCATCGGTGTCGATGACGAGCAAGCGGCCATCGGTGCCGCGAAAGCTGACCCGACCCATCGCCGGGATCGCGCGATCGGCCGGATCATCGACCGGAATCAGCACCACCGAGCTGCGTTGCCTGAGGTTGCCGAGGACGGGTTCCAGGTCGCGTACCTCGCGGTTGAAATCGGCGATGACGAAGATCAGCGATCCGGTCGGCAGGCCACGCGTCGCCCGCTTCAGCGCGCCGGCCAGGCAGTCGATCGAGGCGCTCGCGGCGGAGCCGGGCAGGGTCAGGGTGCGCAATAGCTGCCAGAGTGCGCGCCGCCCGCGCGCGGGGCGGAAGTGCTGCAGGCCTTGCGCGGGGTCGCCGAAGGCGATGCCGCCGACACGGTCTTGCAACCGGCTCGCGGCCCAGCCGATCAAGGCCGCCGCGCGCGCCGCCTGCACCGATTTGAAGGTGCCGCGGGTGCCGAAGCTCATGTGCGGCCCGCGGTCGACGCAGAGCACCACGCTGCGCTCGCGTTCTTCGCGAAAGATCTTCAGGTGGGGCGCGTCGACGCGTGCCGTGACCTTCCAGTCCATGTAGCGGATATCGTCGCCCTCGCGGTACTCGCGCACCTCCTCGAAGTTGACCCCGGCACCGCGAAATACCGAGGCATAGAGCCCGGCAAAGGTCGAGTTGACCAGATGGTGAGAAGAGACGCCGAGGGCATGGGCCTGGTGCCTGAGTTCGAGCAGGTCGTCGAGACGGGGATAGAGGCTCATGTGCCGGCACCGCCCGGGTTAGGGAATGGCCACGAGCGTCAGCAGCCGGTCGATGAACTCGTCGGTGGTGATGCCCTCGGCCTCGGCCTCGAAGGTCAGCAGCAGCCGGTGACGCAGTACCTCGGGCGCGATCAGCTGGATATGATGCGGGGCGACGAATTCATCACCATCGAGCCAGGCGCGAGCGCGGGCGCAGCGGGCCAGCGCGATGCTCGCGCGCGGCGAGCCGCCGAAGCGACACCAGCGCGCGAGGGCGCCGTCGTAGCGCTGCGGCTGGCGCGTGGCCTGGACCAGATCGACGATGTAGCTGAGCAGTTTCGGGTCCAGGTAGAGCGCAGCGACCGCCCGGCGCATGGCGAACAGCTCCTGCTGACCGAGCCGCTTGGGCGGGGCGACCTCAGGATGTTGCTGTTCGCTGGCGTCCAGTTCGAGGATGCGCAGTTCCTCGTCGCGGGTCGGATAGGTGACCACCGCCTGCATCAGGAAGCGGTCGAGCTGGGCCTCGGGCAGGTGGTAGGTGCCTTCCTGCTCGACCGGATTCTGGGTCGCCAGCACCATGAATAGCTCCGGCAACGCATAGGTGCGCTGACCGACGGTGATCTGCTGCTCGGCCATGGCTTCGAGCAGGGCCGATTGCACCTTGGCCGGGGCACGGTTGACCTCGTCGGCGAGCAGGATGTTATGGAACAGCGGGCCTTCGCGGAACTCGAATGCGCCCTTTTCGTGACGGTAGATGTCGGTGCCGATCAGGTCCGAGGGCAGAAGATCGGGCGTGAACTGAATGCGGTGGAAGTCGCCGTCGATGGCGTCGGCCAGGGCCTTGACGGCGGTGGTCTTGGCCAGCCCCGGCATGCCCTCGACCAACAGATGGCCATCGCTGAGCAGGCACACCAGCATGCTGTCGACGAAGCGTTGCTGGCCGACGATGCGCGCGGCGATGTGATCGCGAACGGGCTGGAGCGCGTCTGGTGTCATGCCGGGTGAGGGACTCCCTGCTGCGAGGCGACAAGCTGGATGGTGGAGCCGCTATCCTGAGGCGTTTGCTCGGTCCGTGCAAGTTGCGGCGCTCGCTCTCCTGTCAACCCTTGCTTGCAGCGGCTGCTAGCGCTGCTGGTCCTGGGCGCCGCCGCGGCTTGCCAAAAAAGGGTTGACAACGCACCGCGTCAGGGAAATACGGGTCTGCGCAGTTGTCCACACGGCTTGGCAACGCCGGACGCGCCAGCGGTTGGTCGTTCGGTCTTGCCTCCGGTCGCCTGCCTCCTTGGCTTCGCGTCAACAAAAACAATGGCTTGCACGGATGGTCAAAAAACCGTCAATTTGTCGAAAGCTCAGTCGAGACAGGCATCCCGGCGATTTGCTAGCGCCTTTCCCACAGAGTTATCCACAGAGTCTGTTGAAGACTGGATAACCGATTGATGTCTGAGCCACTTGCTGAGTCTCGCCGGCTTCAGGGCCGCGCTCGCCCCTGGCGTTCTTGGCCGGGTTTTGGGGGTAAAGGCCTGCATGCGGATTGGACGATATGAGCCAAACTGGTAACAATCGGGTCCCCGCTGCGGCGCAGTGCCCGGCGCACGATCATCGAGGTAGGCGACGGCGCGCATGGAGATAGATTGGTCCGACTACGAGTGTGATGGCTTCTATGACGAGCTTCTAGCGGCACGCGGCGAGCCGCGTCCCGAGGTCGAGGCCCTCGCTGCCGACATCCAGGCCCTCGGCGGCGATGAGGTGGTCGCCCGCCAACTCGCCGCCGAGGTCTCGATCAAGGAGATGGGCATCACCTTTACCGTCTACTCGGAGGAGGGCGGGGCGATCGATCGCGCCTGGCCCTTCGATGTGGTCCCGCGGGTCATCCCGGAGCGGGAATGGCGCCGGGTCGAGCTGGGGCTGAAACAGCGCGTACAGGCGCTGAACCTGTTCATCGACGACCTCTACCACGCTCAGCGCATCGTCAAGGACAAGGTCTTTCCGCAAGAGGTACTGGCCAAGTCGGTGAACTTCCGCCCGCAATGCGTCGGCATCGATCCGCCGCTCGGCATCTGGGCGCACATCTGCGGCTCGGACCTGGTGCGCGATGCCGATGGCACCCTCTATGTGCTGGAAGACAACCTGCGCGTGCCCTCCGGCGTGTCCTACATGCTCGAGAACCGGCTGGTGACCAAGCGCGTCTTCCCCGAGCTGTTCGAGCACTACGCGCCGCTGCCGGTGGATGATTATCCATCGCAGCTGTTCGATACCCTGGCCGCGATCTCGCCGCGCCCGGCCGAGTATCCGGAGGTGGTCGTGCTCACGCCCGGCATCTATAACTCGGCCTACTTCGAGCACGCCTATCTGGCCCAGCAGATGGGCGCGGAGCTGGTCGAGGGGCGCGACCTGTTCGTCGCTGACGACGATTGCTGCTACATGCGCACCATCGACGGGCCGGCGCGGGTCGATGTGATCTATCGCCGCGTCGACGATCTATTCCTCGACCCGGAGGCCTTCCGCGAGGACTCGGCGCTCGGGGTCGCCGGCCTGATGCGCGCCTGGAAGGCCGGCAACGTCGCGCTGGCGAATGCCCCCGGCGCGGGTGTTGCCGATGACAAGGTGATCTATGCCTTCGTCCCCGAGATCATCCGCTATTACCTCGATCAAGAGCCGATCGTGCCGAACGTGCCGACCTATCGCTGCATGGAACCGGAGGCCTTGCAGTATGTGTTGGAGCACATGAATGAACTGGTGGTGAAGCCGGCCAACGAATCTGGCGGCTATGGGATGTTGGTCGGACCCGCCTCGACGCAGGCCGAGCGCGAGCGGATGGCGGCGGCGATCAAGAAGGATCCGCGCAACTACATCGCCCAGCCGACCCTGAGGCTCTCGACGGTGCCGACGGTGATCAAGGACAGCCTGGAGCCGCGCCATGTCGATCTACGCCCGTTCATCCTCTCCGCCGATCGCCAGCAGGTCACCATGGGCGGGCTCACGCGAGTGGCGCTGCGCAAGGGCTCGCTGGTGGTCAACTCGTCCCAGGGCGGCGGCAGCAAGGACACCTGGATCCTCCCGGAGGCGGCGCCGACGAGCGAGGCGCAGACGCAGAGCCAGAGTCAGAGCCAAACGCAGACATAGGCATCGGTGGGAGGGCGAATGCGACGGCTCGGTTCGACTTCGCATAAACGCCGCAGCGAAGTGTCGTCGCCGATCCCCGACTCCGGTCACTTATCTTTAGGAAACCGCATCCAAGTAAACTAAAGAGGACTCTTATTCTTAGGTTTGGCGCTGCTCGCGCTCGGGCGGCTGGATAACGTCCCACCCTAGATCGACCAGGTACCACCATGCTCTCCCGCGTCGCCGAGACCCTCTACTGGCTTGCT
>NZ_JBKHDN010000201.1:0-4936 GCF_046541315.1 Halochromatium sp.
TGGCCGCCGGATGATGCGCCGCATCGAGCGCCAAATTGCCGCATAATCGCCGGCATGAAAAAGACCCTCTATCTGATCGGCATCGGTCCCGGCGGACCGGAATATCTGACCATGCAGGCCATCGAGGCCCTGCGCACCATCGACTGCTTCTTCATGCTGGAGAAGGACGGGCGCGGCAAGGAAACCCTGATCGAGGCCCGGCAGGCGATCCTGGCGCGTTATCTGCCAGACGCCAACCCACGCATCGCCACGCGCACGAGCCCGCCGCGACGGATGGACGCCGGCGGTTATCGCGAAGGCGTGCAGCAGTGGCATGCACGCAAGCGCGTGCTGATCGCCGAGATGATCGAGCAGGAGCTGGCCGCGGGCGAGCGCGGGGCCTTCCTGATCTGGGGCGATCCCTCGCTCTACGATCAGACCGTCAGCATTGTGAGCGAACTGGTCGCCGAGTCACCGGAGCGACTGGAGCTGGTCGTGATCCCCGGCATCACGGCGGTGCAGGCGCTGACCGCCGCGCATCGCATTCCGGTCAACCGCATCGGCGAGTCCATCACCCTCACCACCGGCCGGGCGATCGGCCAGCAGGACCCGGCGGAGATCCACAACAGCGTCGTGATGCTGGACAACCATGCCGAGTTCCAGCATCTCACCGGGCAGGATCTCGACATCTATTGGGGCGCCTATCTCGGCTGCGAGGACCAGGCCATCGCCGCCGGCCCGATCGATGAGGTCCGCGACGAGCTGCTGGAACGGCGCGCGCGCCTGCGCGATGCGCACGGCTGGATCATGGACACCTATCTGCTGCGCCGCCGGCGCTGATCAACCACCTCGGAAGCGCCGCGGAAAGGCGGCGTCATAGAGCTTCGACGGTTTCAGATCGGGGCGCTGACGGGCACCGAGCGCCGGGCTGACCAGGATCATCGCCTGGCGCTCGATGCCGGCGGCGCGGCAACGCTCGGCGATGTCGGCGACGGTGCCGCGCAGCACCTGCTCCTCGCCAGGCCAGGTCGCCTTGTGCACCACCACCACCGGCGCCGTCGCTGCCCAACCGGCCGCCTGGAGAATCCTGGCCACCTCGGCGATGCGCTCGATCGAGAGGAAGATGCACAGGCTGCAAGCGTGCGCGGCCAGCGCCTGCAGCGACTCGCGCTCCGGCATCGGGGTGCGCCCGGCGAGGCGCGTGAAGATCACGGTCTGGGTGACCTCGGGCAGGGTCAGGCACTCTCCGGCCGCGGCCGCCGAGGCGAAGGCCGAGGAGACCCCGGGGCAGATGCCGACCGGGATCTGCGCCTGATCCAATGGCCGTGCCACCTCCGGGATCACGCCGTAGAGCGACGGATCGCCGGTCTGCAAGCGCACCACGGTCGCATGCCGCTGCACTCGCTCCAGCAACCAGGCGCCGACCTGATCCAGGTCCATGGACTTGGAGTCGGCGATCTCGCATCCTGGCTGCGCCCATTGCAAGGCGGTCTCGGCGACCAGCGAGCCGGTGTAGAGGATGGCGCCGGCCTCGGCCAGCAGCCGCGTGCCGCGCACCGTGATCAGGTCCGGCGCGCCGGGGCCGGCACCGACGAACCAGACCTTACCCATGACGCCGTCCCAGGTCGCGGCTTGGAGGCCAGGGCAAGCCGTGGCGTTGACTAGATTGCATGATGCTGATACCTGCTGCTCTCGTCCCGTTTGGATCGAATCGTTCGCATGCCCTTGCTCGGTTCGCAAGGGTATCAATAATCCAGGAGCGCGACGACAGACCGATGCGCACAGATCGAAGCCCGCCAGAACCGCTCGCTCGCGGCGTGCGAGGTCTCTTGATCCTCGGCGGCACCACCGAGGGCTACGCGCTCGCCGAGGCACTGAGCGAGCGGTCCGACCTCCGGGTGGTCAGCTCGCTGGCCGGGCGCACCGAGCAGCCGCGACGACCGTGCGGGGAATCTCGCATCGGCGGCTTTGGCGGCATCCCGGGGCTGATCGATTATCTCCGCGCGCAGCGCCTGGACGCGGTGATCGACGCTACCCACCCCTTCGCGGCGACCATGGGCTGGAACGCGGCTGCGGCCTGTGACGCGCTGGGGCTGCCGCTGCTGCGGCTGGAACGGCCAGCCTGGCAACCGCAGCCGGGCGATGACTGGCAGCAGATCGACGATTGGCCGGCGGCGGTCGCGGCCCTGCAACGCAGCGGTGCGCGCCGCGTGCTGCTCGCCGTCGGCCGCCAAGAGCTTGCCCCGTTCGCCGCACTCGACGCCGTCTCTTTCCTGATCCGCGCCGTCAGCGCACCCCGCCCGCTGCCCGCGTTCAAGGATGCCCGGGTGCTGCTCGCGCGCGGCCCTTTCACCCTCGTCGACGAGCGCGCGCTGCTCGCCGACGAGCGCATCGACACGATCGTCTGCAAGAATAGCGGCGGCGCGGCGACGGCCGCCAAGCTCCGCGCCGCGCGCGAACTCGGTGTGCGCGTGATCATGCGCCAGCGGGCGCCACGGCCGCCAACAACGCTGGCCACCGATGTGCAAGCCGCGTTGGCTTGGCTCGACACCAATGTCTCGAAACCGAGCGACTGACCGTCGCTTATCGCCGCTCGACCGGATTGCCGGACACCCCTGACCCAGCAGCTCAGATTCCACGGGAAGTTGGTGTCCGCGCGGCAGGGCGAATGGCTTTACAGCTCGGTCTGAGCCAGCGCATTCACCGCCGCCGCGGCCATGGCACTCCCGCCGCGCCGCCCGCGCAGCGTGACATAGGGCACTCCGCGACTATCCTCGGCAAGCGCCGCCTTCGACTCGGCCGCGCCGACGAAGCCGACCGGGAAGCCAAGGATCAGCGCCGGCCGTGGCGCCCCAGCATCGAGCAGTTCCAGCAGCCTAAACAACGCGGTCGGGGCATTGCCGATGACCACGACGGCACCGGCCAGGTGCGGGCGCCACAGCTCCAGCGCGGCGGCGGTGCGGGTGTTGCCGAGCTGCGCTGCCAATGCCGGCGTCTGCGGATCAGCGAGGGTGCAGAGGACCGGATTCGCGGCCGGTAATCGAGCGCGGATCACGCCTTCGACGACCATCCGGCTGTCGCAGAGGATGGGCGCGCCAGCCGCCAGCGCCGCCCGTCCGGCGCCACCGGCATCGGCGGAGAACAGCAGATCGTCGGCGGCATCGGGCATGCCGCACGCATGCACGACGCGCACGGCGACCGGTTCCAAGTCGGCGGGAAAGCGCGCCAGATCGGCCTCGGCGCGGATGATGGCGAAGGATTCGCGGTAGATCGCGGCCCCATCGCGGTTGTAATCGAGCATGGCGGGTCTCTGGTAGGCGGTCCGATGTCGCTCGCGCGGGCGCGAGGCTGAAGAATCTCAAGACGCAGCGTGCGTGCTGCTCGGGCTCGGGGTCCCTCGGGGGTCCGGATCCCGGAACCGGTTTGAATGGCGACAGCGGCGGCCAATATACCGGCGCGCCACTGGCCTGGCTAGCCGCTGTTCAATGCCAACGCCCAACGCCAAGGCGAGCCATTCCTCGCGCGACAGCAGCCGACAGCCGCGCAGAGAGGGATCCCTAGCCAGCATCGGCCTCCTTCGCCTATGCTGGCAGCTTTTTGCTCGACCGCTGATGAATCTCCTCATCGCCTTCGCACTCTATCTTGGCCTTGAACTCGGTGCCGGCCCGCTGCTCGGCGAGGTCGCGAGCGGACTCGCGATCCTCGCCGCAATCGCCTGGCTCTGGCTCAGCGAGGCCCTGCATCTGAGCGTCACCGCGCTGCTGGTGCCGGTGCTCGCCACCGCGAGCGGGCTCATGCCGCTGGATCAGGCCCTGGCGACCTTTGCCGATCCGGTGATCTTCCTGTTCCTCGGCGGCTTCGCGCTCGCCGCCGGCCTGCGCGAGCAAGGCCTGGACCGCTGGCTCGCGACCTGGGTGGTGCGCCGCGCCGGTCCCGGACTGGGCCGCGCGGCGCGGGCGCTGTTCTGGCTCACCGCGCTGTTGTCGATGTGGATCAGCAACACCGCGACGGCGGCGATGATGCTGCCGCTGGCGCTCGGCCTGCTCGCCACCCTGCCAGCCGAGACCGAGCGCAACACGCGCATCTATGTGCTGCTCGGCATCGCCTTCGCCGCCAATATCGGCGGCATCGGCACCCTGGTTGGCAGTCCGCCGAACGCCATCGCGGCGGCGAATACCGGCCTCGGCTTCGCCGCTTGGCTGTTGATCGGCGTGCCCCTGGTGATCCTGATGCTGCCGCTGATGGAGCTTGCCTTGCGCCTGAGCCTGCGGCCGCAGCTCGCCGGTCGGGTCGAGCCGGTCGGCGAGCCGCTGCGCTGGGGCCGGGCGCAGTGGCTGATGCTGCTGGTGTTCGCGAGCACCGTGCTCGCCTGGGTATTCGGCGGACCGCTCGCCGACTGGCTGCAGATCGGCAAGGGCTATGACGCGGCGGTGGCCTTGCTCGCGCTGATCGCGCTGCATGCCCTCGGCCTGGCGCCCTGGCGCGCGCTCGCCGAGCGCACCGACTGGGGCGTGCTGTTGCTGTTCGGCGGCGGGCTGACGCTGAGCCTGATCCTGGAGACGAGCGGCGCCGGGGCCTGGCTGGCGGGCTTGCTCGCCGGGCCGTTCGGGGCCATGCCGGTGGTGCTGAGCCTGATACTGCTGGTGCTGTTCGCGATGGCGCTGACCGAGGTCGCCAGCAATACCGCCAGCGCGGCCCTGCTGATCCCGCTGTTCATCGGGCTGGCGCCGCAGATCGACAGCGTGGCGATCGCCATACTCGTTGCCCTGGCGACCTCCTGCGCCTTCCTGCTGCCGGTCGCCACGCCGCCGAATGCGATCGTCTTCGGCAGCGGTCAGGTGCCACAGCGCGCCATGCTGCGCGCGGGTCTCGGGGTCAGCGCGGCGGTCCTGCCCCTGCTGTTCGCGCTGGCGGCGCTGTTGGCCTGGGGGCTGGGCGAGTATCTGTGATTCCATAA
>NZ_JBKHDN010000202.1:0-4923 GCF_046541315.1 Halochromatium sp.
TCACGTCCAGCACCACGTCCTGATCGCAGATCAGCGAACCGCGCACATCGAGCCGTTCCGGATCGACGACGGTGGCTCCACCGAGCATCAAGGCGTGGGCCAGGCCGCGCTGGTAATAGCGTTCGAGCGCCGCGAGCTGGGCGCGATCATTGATCCCGGCGACCTCTTCCAGGGTTTCCGGCTGGGTCGTGGCGACCTCGACGCCATCGGCGACAGCGAGCCCGATGATGTCGGTGAGATAGTATTCGTGCTGTACGTTGTCGTTGCCGATGCGCCCGAGCCAGGTCGCCAAGCTCGTTTGTTCGGCGACGATGATGCCGGTATTGACCTCGCTGATCGCGCGCTCGGCAGCACTCGCATCCTTTTGCTCGACGATGCGTAACACCCGCTCGCTCTTATCGCGCACGATGCGCCCGTAGCCGTTGGGATCGGCCAGCTGCATGGTCAACAGGCCGAGCTTGGTACTCGCCGAGTCGGCGACCAAGCGATTGAGGGTTTCGGGTTCGATCAGGGGCACGTCGCCATAGAGCACCAACACCCGATCCATGCCCGCCATGGCCGGCATGGCTTGGAGCACGGCGTGACCGGTGCCCAATCGCTCGCGTTGTTCGACCCAGGTGGCCGCCGCATCGGGAAAGGCCGCCGGCACCTGCTCGCCGCCATGACCGTAGACGACACAGACCTGGGCCGCGCCGAGCGCCACCGCCGCATCCAGCACATGCGCCAACAGCGGACGCCCAGCCAGCGGATGCAACACCTTCGGCAACGCGGAGCGCATCCGCGTGCCTTTACCAGCGGCGAGAACGACGACGCCGAGCTTCATGACAAGCTTCCTCTGGCCCTGCGTACCGGTGAGAAGATCGCGCCGCGCCTTGAGCGCGCGTCTGCACCAAGATCGCGGCGATCAGCCCATTGGGACGGGCGTTATCCCTTCATCTTACGCAGCTTCTCGATCGCGCGCAGCTGCGCGATGGCCTCGGCCAGTTCGGCCTGCGCCTTGGCGTACTCGAACTCGGCGGTCTGGCCGGCGAGCGCATCCTCGGCACGACGCTTGGCTTCCAAGGCCTTGGCCTCGTCGATGTTCTCGGCCCGGATCGCGGTATCCGCGAGCACGGTGACGATGTCGGGCTGGACCTCGAGCATGCCGCCAGAGACATAGAAGTGCTCCTGGCTGCCGTGCTCGTCCTCGACCCGCACGTCACCCGGCTTGAGGCGCGTGATCAGCGGTGCGTGCCGCGCGGCGATCCCGAGTTCGCCCATCTCGCCCGGGGCGTAGAGCATCGCCGCGAGCCCGGAGTGGATCGCCCCCTCCGCGCTGACGATGTCGACATGAACAGTCATTGCCATGATTCAGGCCCTCCGCGATCGCCGAGCGATCACATCTTCTCCGCTTTGGCGACGGCCTCATCGATCGAGCCGACCATGTAGAACGCCTGCTCGGGCAGGTTGTCGTGCTCACCATTGACGATGGCCTGGAAGCCGGCGATGGTGTCCTTGAGGCCGACGTACTTGCCCGGCGAGCCGGTGAAGACCTCGGCGACGAAGAACGGCTGCGACAGGAAGCGCTGGATCTTGCGCGCCCGCGAGACGATCAGCTTGTCGTCCTCGGACAGCTCGTCCATGCCGAGGATGGCGATGATGTCCTTCAGTTCCTTGTAGCGCTGCAGGGTGCCCTGCACCGCGCGCGCGGTGTCGTAGTGTTCCTGGCCAACGACGTTCGGATCGAGGATCCGGCTGGTCGAGTCCAGCGGGTCCACGGCCGGATAGATACCCAGCTCGGCGATCTGACGCGAGAGCACCAGGGTCGCGTCCAAGTGCGCGAAGGTGGTGGCGGGCGACGGGTCGGTGAGGTCGTCCGCCGGCACGTAGACGGCCTGGAACGAGGTGATCGAGCCGGTATGGGTCGAGGTGATGCGCTCCTGCAGGGCGCCCATCTCCGAGGCCAGGGTCGGCTGATAGCCCACCGCCGACGGCATCCGGCCGAGCAGTGCCGAGACCTCGGTGCCGGCCAGCGTGTAGCGATAGATGTTGTCGATGAACATCAGCACGTCGCGGCCTTCCTCGCGGAAGTACTCGGCCATGGTCAGGCCAGTCAGCGCCACGCGCAGCCGGTTGCCCGGGGGCTCGTTCATCTGGCCGTAGACCAGGGCGACCTTGTCCAGGACGTTGGATTCGGTCATCTCGTGGTAGAAGTCGTTGCCCTCGCGGGTGCGCTCGCCGACGCCGGCGAACACCGAGAAGCCGGCGTGCTCGGCGCCGATGTTGCGGATCAGCTCCATCAGGGTCACGGTCTTGCCGACGCCGGCGCCACCGAACAGGCCGACCTTGCCGCCCTTGGCGATCGGCATGATCAGGTCGATGACCTTGATGCCGGTCTCGAGGATCTCGGTCGCGCCGGCCTGCTCCTCGAACGAGGGCGCGTCGCGGTGGATCGGCCAGGTTTCGTCGGCGCCGATGTCGCCCTTCTCGTCGATCGGCTGACCGAGCACATCCATGATGCGCCCGAGGGTCTTGGCGCCGACCGGCACGCTGATCGGCGAGCCCGTGTTGCTGGCGTCGACGCCGCGCTTGAGGCCGTCGGTCGTGCCCATCGCGATGGTGCGCACGATGCCGTCGCCGAGCTGCTGCTGGACCTCCAGCGTCAACCCGGTGGAGTCGACCTGGAGTGCGTCGTAGACCTTGGGCATCGCGTCGCGCGGGAACTGGACGTCGACGACGGCGCCGATGATTTCCACCACCTTACCGGAACTCATAGCGGATTCCTCTATTCTGCCTTGCGCAATGTGCGCAAGGGCGTGTTTACCTGAAGTCGGTTGCCATCAGCGGCAGTGGCGCGCCGTCAAAGGCGCTGCAAACCACTGTCGCAGCCAGGGCACGAGAGCGGCGCGCGGGCATTAGCCAACGGCGGCCGCGCCGCTGACGATCTCGGAGAGTTCCTGCGTGATCGCCGCCTGGCGCGCCTTGTTGTAGACCAGCTGCAATTCATCGATCAGATCGCCGGCATTATCGGACGCGGCCTTCATGGCGACGCGGCGCGCGGCCTGCTCGCTGGCGCCGTTCTCGACCACCGCCTGGTAGACCAGCGATTCGATATAGCGGGTCAGCAGACTGTCGAGCACGACGCGCGCATCGGGCTCGTAGATGTAATCCCAGATGGGCCCGCTGGGGCGATCTTGGTCGTCGGCTGCTTGCAAGGGCACCAGTTGCCGAATGATCGGCTGCTGGCTCATGGTGTTGACGAACTCGTTGTAGACCACGTAGACCGCGTCGACCTCGCCGTTCTCGAAGGCGTTCAGCATGACCTTGACGGTGCCGATCAGGTCTTCGATATGCGGTTTGTCGCCGAGCTGGGTGACCTGCGCCTCGACCTTGCCGCCAAAACGGCGGAAAAAGCCGAGCGCCTTGGCGCCGATGGTGCAGAATACCGGTTCGATCCCCTCGGCCTTCTGCTCCTTGATGTGGGCCACCAAGCGCCGGAACAGATTGCTGTTCAGGCCACCGCAGAGACCACGGTCGGAGGAGACGACGATGTAGCCGACGCGCTTGATCTCGCGCTGCTCGGCCATGAAGCTGTGGCGGTATTCGGGCGATGCCTTGGCGAGGTGACGGATCACCTGCAGCATCTTCTCTGCATAAGGACGCGAGGCCTGCATACGCTCTTGGGCCTTACGCATCTTTGAGGTCGCGACCATCTCCATCGCACCGGTGATCTTCTGGGTGCTTTTGATGCTCGAAATCTTGGTGCGGATCTCTTTGGCGCCTGCCATTGCGTGCTCCGTGTGTGAGCGGGCGCGCCCGAACGGACGCGCTCACGCCAGACCTCTATCTCGGTTGAGCCAACTGGACCGGAAGCGTCGTCGCCCGGAGCGGATGCCCGGGGCGAGGACTCACCAGGTGTGATTGGCCTTGAAGTCCTTGAGCGCGCCATGCAGGGCGCTCTTGATCTCGTCGTCGTATTTGCCCGAGGCATTGATGTCGTCGAGCAAGGACTTGTGATTGCTGGCCATGTAGCCCTGCAGGGCACGCTCGAAATCGACCACCTTCTTGACCTCGACATCGTCGAGATAGCCCTCGTTGGCGGCGAACAGCGAAACGGCCATCTCGCCCACATTCAGCGGGTGATACTGCAGCTGCTTCATCAACTCGGTCACGCGCTCGCCGCGCTCGAGCTGCTTGCGGGTGGCCTCGTCGAGATCGGAGGCGAACTGCGAGAAGGCCGCCAGCTCACGGTACTGGGCCAACGCCAGGCGGATACCGCCACCGAGCTTCTTGATGATCGTGGTCTGGGCCGAGCCGCCGACCCGCGAGACCGAGAGACCGGCGTTGATCGCAGGCCGGATACCGGCGTTGAACAGATCGCTCTCGAGGAAGATCTGACCATCGGTGATCGAGATCACGTTGGTCGGCACAAAGGCCGAGACGTCGCCAGCCTGGGTCTCGATGATCGGCAGCGCGGTGAGCGAGCCGGTCTTGCCCTTGACCTTGCCGTTGGTGAGCTTCTCGACCTCGTCGGCGTTGATGCGCGCGGCGCGCTCGAGCAGACGCGAGTGCAGATAGAACACATCGCCCGGATAGGCCTCGCGTCCCGGCGGACGGCGCAGCAACAGCGACACCTGGCGATAGGCCCAGGCCTGCTTGGTCAGGTCATCGTAGACGATCAGTGCGTCCTCGCCCTTGTCGCGGAAATACTCGCCCATGGCGCAACCGGCATAGGGCGCGATGAACTGCAATGCGGCCGAATCGGCGGCGCCGGCATGGACGATGATGGTGTGCTCCATCGCGCCGTGCTCTTCGAGCTTGCGTTGCACCGCCGCGACCGAGGAGTTCTTCTGGCCGACGGCGACGTAGATGCACTTAACGCCGGTGCCCTTCTGGTTGATGATGGCGTCGATGGCGACCGCGGTCTTACCGGTCTGACGGTCG
>NZ_JBKHDN010000203.1:0-4832 GCF_046541315.1 Halochromatium sp.
CAGACCGATCAAGGGCCGCAGCCAAGCCGGATGGGCCCAAGCCGCCGCAGCGACTCCAGCGGCAACCGCCAAACCGAGCGCGACCGGGAGCGCATTGGTGGTCCAGCTCGATGCGGGTCCGAGCACGAACGGAAAGAGCAGCACCAGCACCACCAGCCCGCTCCAGGCCAGCGCCGACCAACGCCATGGATGCCCCGATTGCCGTGGCGGCTGACCAACCGCGATCCAGAGGAAACGCGCCATGAGCAAGGTGGTGGCCACCGCCGCGACCGCCATTGCCGCCGGCAGCCAGGGCCAGGGCGAGGCGTTCAACACGGGTTTCATCAGGTACTTGCTGAGCGCGCCGCTGGTGAAGGGCGCGCTTGCCAGGGCCAGGGCCAGGAATGCGAGCCCGCCCAGCACGCCAAGCGCCACCCAGCCCCGGCGCTCGGCGTGCTGGCGCAGACCGAGGCCAAGAAAGAGCCCGCCCTTGACCAACGCATGATAGGCGGCGAACAGGGTCAATGCCGCGATCCCGGCGGGCGCCAGCGCCGGCTGCATCAGGATCAGGCCGATCAGCAGCACCGCGAGTCCCATCTTGCTGATACTCGAATAGCCCAGCAGCGCCTTGGCGTCGGACTGCACGAGGCCGATCGGCAGCGCGTAGAACACTGCGATCAAACCCAGCACCGCGATCGCCGCGCCGAGTTCGGGCAAGGTTGCCGTGCCCAGCGGCAGGAAGCGCAGCCAGCCGAGCAGCGCGACCTTGATCATCGCGCTGCCCAGGACCGCGCTCACCGGGGTCGGCGCCTCGGCATAGGCGCTCGGCAGCCACAGGTGCAGCGGCACCAAGCCGGCCTTGACGCCGAGGCCGATCAGGGTCAGCGACACCGCCAGCGCATCGAGCGTCGCCAGCTCCGCCGTCGTGGGCGTCACGCTGCCGGTCTGTTGGGCGATCAGCACCAAGGCGGCGAACAGACAGACCTCGCCGAGCAGGGTCATCACCAGATAGACGCGTCCAGCCTTGAGCGCGGCGGCGCGCCCGTCATGGATGATCAGCCCATAGCACGCGAGCCCCATGAGCGCGAAGCCGGCATAGAAGCTGAACAGATCCTGTCCCAGGATCAGCCAGAGGTTGCCGGCCAGCGCCAGCAGATAGAGCGCCTGGAAGCGCCGCGCGTGCTCGGTGCGGCGAATGGACTGGGCCGCATCGATGCCGGCCGCGAGCCAGAGCAGGGTGGAGAACAGCAGGAAGACGCGGCTGGTCTCGTCGAGGCCAAGTTCGGTGCCCAGGAACAGCCACGGCAGGCTCAACGTCGAGCCGCTCGGCACCAGCCAGGCGGCGGCGAACGCCGGGAGAACCCCGATCACCACCAGATTCGCGCGCCACGCCGACATCTCCACGGGCGGGCGCGGCCGCTCCCAGCGCTGGCCGGGGCCGCTGACGAGTCGAGGCAGGCCGCTCGCCGCCAGCAGCAGGGGCCAGATCCAGGCGAGCAGTAACCAGTCCGTCATGGTGTCGCCTCAGGACCCATACTCGCGCCGGGCGATCAGCGTCGCCCACTCCAGCGGGCTGAACGGCGCCGCCGCCAGCAGCCCGGCGATGAGGCAGAGCGCGGCAGTGAAGACCGGCGGCCAGAGCAGGGCGCCCCGGGTCTCGAAGCGGCTCTCGAAGGCATGCTCATGCGGCCAGGACTCGGGGGGTGGGCGGAACCAGGCCTTATACAGGATCGGCAGGAAGTAGCCGGCGTTGAGCAAGGTGCTCGCGGCCAGCACCAACAGCACCCAATGCGCGCCGGCCTCGACCGCGCCCAGCCCCAGATACCACTTGCTGACGAAACCGGCGATCGGCGGGATGCCGATCATGCCCAGGGCGCCGACGGTGAAGGCGAGGGTGGTCCAGGGCATGCGCCGGCCGACGCCGTCCATCTCGCTGACCTTGTGCACGCCCAGGGTCTCGGCATAGTTGCCGGCGCAGAAGAACAGCGTGATCTTCATGATGCCCTGATGCACCAGATGGACCATGCCGCCGATGGTGGCGATGGGACCGAGGATGGAGGCGCCGAGGGCAATGTAGGACACCTGGCTGACGGTCGAGTAGGCGAGCCGTTTCTTCAGCCCGTCCTGGGTCAGGGCCATCACCGAGCCGTAGATGATGGTGACCGAGGCGGCGACCCCGAGAAGGGTCAGCAGCCCGAGCTGGGAGGCGAATTCGACGCCATAGACATCGTAGACCACGCGCACGATGCCGAAGGCGCCGGCCTTGACCACCGCCACCGCGTGCAGCAGCGAGCTGACCGGCGCCGGCGCCACCATCGATTGCGGCAGCCAGCCATGCAGCGGCACCAGCGCGGCCTTGACCCCAAGCCCGAGCAGCAGCAGGAGGAAGATGCCGATCAGCTGCGGATGCAGTTCCGCGGGCATGCCGGAGAGCACCCCGCGCTCGACGAAGTCGACCGGGCCGGTGAGCGAGCGCAGCCAGACCGCGCCGATGAGCAGGGCGACACCGCCGGCGACGGTATAGGCAAGATAGATCTTGGCGCCCCGGGTGGCATCGGGGGTGCCGCGATGCGCCACCAGCGGATAGGTCGCCAGCGTCAGGATCTCGTAGAAGATGACGAACGTCAGCAGGTTGCCGGCGAGCGCGATGCCCACCGTGGCGGAGACACAGATGCTGAAGAAGCCGAAGAAACGGCTGCGGTTGGGCGAGTGTTCGAGATAACCGATGGCGTAGATCGTGGTCACCAGCCAGAGCACGCTCGAGAGGGTCACGAACAGCATCGACAGGGCGTCGGCATGCAGGACCAGATCGAGCCCGGGCGCGATGGTCAGCCGGGTCTCGAACACCGCGCCGAAGAACACCCCCCAGATCAACACGCCGACCATCAACAGCGTGAGGATGGCGCCGGTCATGTTCAGCAGCGTGCGCCGGTTGCAGTCCTCCTCGGCGATCAGGAAGATCAACGCGCCGGGCAGCAGCGAACTGAGCACGATGGCCCCGGGCAGCCAGCTGGTCCAGTTGAGCCACGCATTCATGTCGACACCCCGCTGAAACCGAGCAACGACCACAGCGGTCCGGCCGCCAGCCCGAGCAGCAGGACCGACGCCGCAGCCAGCAGGAAGGCGGGCAGCTCGGCGCGGGCATCGCTGATGAAGCACTGTGGCGTTGGCTCGAGGCCGAAGGCGCGACTGAGCACGCGAAAGATGTAGGCCGCCGCGAGCAGAGTGCCGGCCGCGATGACGGGCAGCCACCACCACTGCCCGGTCTCGAAGACGCTGCGGAGCATGATCCACTTGGCGATGAAGCTGCCGCTCGGTGGCAGCCCGATCAACGCCGAGCCCGCGAGCGCAATGCTGAAGGTGGTCGCGGGCATGCTTTGCGCCGCGCCGCCCAGCTCGTCGATGCGATCATGTCCGGCCATCTTCTGCACCAGACCAGCGGCGAGGAAGAAGCCCGCTTTGGCAAAACCGTGCGTGACCGCCATCAGCACGCAGGCGGCGAAGAGGTCGTCCCGCGCCGGCCCCGCTGGCAGCGCCTGCAGCAGCGGGAAGAACAGGAACAAATAACCGAGCTGGGCGACGGTGGAATAGGCCGCCAGCAGTTTCAACCGCTCCGCCCGCAACGCCCGCCAGGAACCCCAGAGGATGGCGCCGGCGCCAAGCGCGCCGATCACGAAGGCGGCACTGGCGTCGGCGATGTCGGCAAACGGCCCGCTCCAGAGGCGCAGGATCAGATAGAACGCGGCCTTGACCACCAGCGCCGAAAGCGCGGCGCTGACCGGCGCCGGCGCGTTTGCATGCGCCGGCGGCAGCCAAAAGTGCAAGGGGAACAGCGCCGCCTTGAGCGCCAGTCCGCCCGTCATCAGCACCAGCGCGGTGGCCGCCAGGGCCGAGGGCTGGATGCGCGCGCCGAGCAGGCCGAGATCGAGCGTGCCATAGCCGGTGTAGATCAGCGCCACCCCGAGCAGGTAGCTCATCGAGCCGAGCAGCCCGACCAGCAGATAGCGCAGATTGGCCTCGATGGCGGCGCGGCTGCCGGTCAAGGCACCCAGGGCGGCAGCGCTGAGCCCGAGCAATTCCAGCATCACATAGAGATTGAACAGGTCGGCGGCCAGGAAGATGCCGTTCAGCGCCGCCCAAAGCAGCATCCAAAGCGGCCAGAAGTGCGCGGCGAGATCCGTTTCGGCGAGGTAGCTGAGCGCATAGAGACTGATGCCGAGAGCGACGAGGCTGGTCATCGCCAACAGCGCCACCGACAGTCCATCGGCGGCGAGCCCGATGCCGAGCGGACTGCCCCAGCCGCCGAGGACGACGCCGAGGTCGCCGCCGAGCCAGACCTGGCCGCTGACCCAGAGCCCGCTCGCGCTGGTCAACAAGGCCGCGAACAGGCCGAGCAGCGGTGCCTTGCGTGGCAGTGCGGTCACCAGCAAGGCGCCGAGCAGCGGCAGCGCGATCGGCAGAAAGAGACTGTCGGTCGTCATCGTGGGCGGGTCATCTTGTTCGGGTTATCGGTTGCGCTCGGCAAGAGTCGCCAGTGGCGAGTTCGAGGCGCTGGCCCCGGCGGCGCTGGTTTTGCCCTGATCGGCGCCCTCGAGCCGGCTGTTCAGGGCCAGCGCCAAGGCCGTCGCGCTCACGGCAACGACGATGCCGGTCAGCACCAGGGCGTGCGGAACCGGATCGGGCGGGCTCCCGTCGCTGCGATGGGCCACCGCGATGAAGACGTGGAAGACACCACCGCCCATGATGTTCAGCGCGATCAGCTTGCGCAGCAGCGGCGCATGCACGAGCAGCGACCAGAGCCCGAGCGCGAACAACAGGATGCCGGCACCGCCGTAGAGGAACTGGACGCTCAT
>NZ_JBKHDN010000204.1:0-4829 GCF_046541315.1 Halochromatium sp.
CGCCATCCCAGCGCAGCTCGTTGAAGCTCGGCGGGGTTGAGCGCAGCCGCCGCGACAGGGTGCCGGCACCGATCATGCGCACCGACCCCTGCACCGTCTCCTGGGTAAGGTCGAAGGCGTCATGGACATGGCCCGAGAGCACGGCAAGCACCTCGCGCTTGGCCAGCTCGGTCATCGCCTTCTGGCCGTGTCTGGTCAGCGCGGTGCCTTGGGTGCCGGCCTCTCGCAGCGGGTGGTGGGCGGCCACCAGCGCGCGGGTCCCCTCGGGCAGCGCATCGAGCCGGGTGAGGCAGCGCTCCAGCGCCGCCTCGGTCACCCAGCCTTTCGACCAATTCGGGCGCGGCTGCCAGCGGGCCACGGTCTTCAGGGGCACGATGGCTAGTCCTGGCAAATCGATTGGCAGCTCCACCTTGTCGGCGATGGCCCGTATCCGTTTGTACGGATCGAAGAAGCGCTGGACCGGGTTGAAGTACGGCAAGTCGTGATTGCCAACCTCGACCGTGACCGGGGCCTCCAGCGAGCGAATCCAGGCGCAGGCGGCATCGAATTCATGCTGCCGTGCGCGCATCGTCAGATCGCCGGTGATGGCCACCGCGTCGGGCTGCTTGTCGGCAATCTGTTGCTTCACCCAATCGAGCGCGCGGTTGTCCTCGAGCCCGAAATGGATGTCGCTTAGGTGGAAGAGCAGGTAGGGATCACTCATCGGCAAAACTCTCTGAGGCATAACGTGCACGGGCAAAGCTCATTCGGGCAGACCTCGCTGTACCGCTGTCGTGTTGGTCGTCGCGCATGGCGAATGACGCTTACTGCGTTGGTGTCGCGTTATGTCGCGTTACCCGCCGGCTCCTGCTCGGTCCCGTGAAAAGCCCAACCGGTGGCGATACAGCCCAGCGGCACCACGATCAGCGTCAGCGGCACCGCAACGATCGGCCCGAACAGCAACGAGATCGCCATGCCCTGGAAGATCGGGTCGAACAGGATCGCAAAGGCACCGGCCATCATGGTCAGGTCCGTGACCCAGACCGGCCGCAGCCGGGTGCGGCCGGCCTCGACCACGGCATCCCGCACCGATAGGCCGCGGTTCACCGCCCCCTGGGCGAAGTCCACCAGCAGGATCGAGTTGCGCACCTCGATGCCGGCCAGCGCGATGAAGCCGATCATCGAGGTCGCGGTGAACTCGGCGCCGAGCAGCCAGTGGCCCGGTACAATGCCGATCAGCGTCAGCGGGATCGGCGCCATGATCACCGCTGGATGGATGAAGTTGCGGAACTCAGCCACCAGCAGCAGGTAGATCAGCAGCAATGCGGCACCAAACGCAATGCCGAGGTCACGGAAGGTCTTGTAGGTCACCGTCCACTCGCCTGACCATTCGAAGGCGGTCGTGCCGGGTTTCGGTGGGCCAGTGAGGGTGCCGCGTGGCGCCTCAGTCCCATCCGAGGCGACATAATCCTCGAGGTCGGCCTCGACCTGCAGCATGCCGTAGATCGGCGCTCCGAAACGCCCCTCCATGCCGGCGGTCACGTATTCCACCGGCCGCAGGTCCTTGTGGTAGATCAGTGGGTCCGCGGGTACCTCGATGAAACGGCCCAGCTCGGCCAGTGGCACCATGCGCCGTTCGCCGGTCCGGGCCGGGATCGGCAGCTCGCCGAGGCGGTGCAGCTGGCTGCGGGTGGCGAGCGGCAGCTGGAGCTTGATCTTCACCGGCTCCAGCGAACGCTCCTGGGCGATGTCGCCGAGACTGTAGCCACCCATGGCCATCGCCAGGTTGCGGGTGATGCTGTCGACATCGACACCATTTCGGCTCGCCTTCTCGGTGTCCACCTGGAAATGCCAGCGGTTGTGTGGCGCCTGCATCCGGTTGTCGACGTCGACCACCCCTTCGGCCGCCGCGAACATCTCAGTCAGATCCTCGGCGAAGCCGCGCCGCGCCGCGGGCGTCGGACCATAGACCTCGGCCACCAGGGTCTGCAGCACCGGCGGCCCTGGCGGCATCTCCACCACGCTGATCTGGGCATCGTGCTCCTCTGCCAACGGTGTGAGCAGCTCGCGCACCGCCTGGGCGATGGCGTGGCTGCTGCGCTCGCGCTCCTCCTTGTCCAGCAGCCGCACCTGGATATCGGCGAGCCAGGGGTCCTGGCGCAGGTCGTAGTGCCGCACCAGGCCATTGAAGTCGAACGGCGCGGCGGTGCCGATGTAGGCCTGCAACGAGCGCACCTCGGGGACGCTGCGCAGCCGCTGCGCGAGCTGATGGGCCGCATTGGCGGTGGTCGGCAGCGAGGTCCCCTCGGGGAGGTCGATGACCACATCGATCTCCGGCTTGTTGTCGTAGGGGAGCATCTTCACCGTCACGGCCTTGAGCGGCAGCAGGGCGACCGCGGCGAAGAAGGCGACGAAGATGCCGATCAGAAACAGCCAGCGGGCCGGCCGCCGTTCGATCAAAGGCTCGATCAGCGGCCGGTAGCCGCGATCGATCCAGCCCTGCAGGCGCTTCTCACGACTTGCCGAGCGCTCCAGCGCCGCCAGCTTCGGGCGCAGCCGATAGGCGAGCCAAGGCGTGAAGACGAAGGCCGCGAACAGCGAGAACAGCATCGCCGCCGAGCCCAGGATCGGGATCGGGCGCATGTAGGGACCCATCATGCCGGTGACGAAGCCCATCGGCAGCAGCGCCGCGAGCACGGTCAGGGTGGCGATGATGGTCGGATTGCCGACCTCGCCGACGGCGTCGATCGCGACCGACTTGGCGGTCGCGCCCTCGGCGAGCCAGCGCCGGAAGATGTTCTCGACCACCACGGTCGCGTCATCGACCAGGATGCCGATCGAGAAGATCAGTGCGAACAGGCTGACCCGGTTGATCGTGAAGCCAAGCGCGCCGGCCGACCAGACCGTCATCAGGATCACCACCGGGATCACGGCCAGCACGATCAGCGCCGGACGCAGCCCAATGGCGATCAGCGACAGGACCGCGACGGCCGCGGTGGCGCCGATCAGCGACAGCAGCAGCTCGTTGACCTTGCGGTCCGCGGTCTCGCCGTAGTTTCGGGTCACCGCCAGCTGCACCTGATCCGGGATCATTGTCGCCTTGAGCTGCTCGAGCCGCTCGAGCAGGTCGTTGGTTACCTTGACGCCGTTGGAGCCAGGCTGCTTGGCGATCGCGATGGTGACCGCACCAACACCATTGGCCGCTTCATCCGCGGGATGACTCGGTCCGGTGTAGAAGAAGACCGCCTGATCGGCGCGCTCGGCTCCGGCATTGACCTTGGCAACGTCACCCACGTAGACCGACTGTCCATCCTCGGTGTTGATGACCAGGCGCTCGATGTTCCCGGCGCCTTGGAGGTTTTGGCCAACCGATACCGAGCGCTGAGTCTCGCCTTGCTCCACGCTGCCGGTGCCGCGTCCGGTATTGGCGCTGCGGATGGTCTCAGCGAGCTGATCCAAACTCAGTCCGTAACCGCGCAGCTGCTCCGGCTGCGGCTCGATGCCGATCTCACGCTGGCGGCCACCGACAACGAAGCCATTACCAGTGTTCTCGACCTGCTTGAGCTCCTGCAACAGCTGCAGGCCGAGCATCCGCAGACGCGCGTCGTCGATCTCCTCGGACCAGAGGGTCAGTGTCAGCACCGGCACGTCGTCAATGGTCTTCGGCTGCACAAGCCACTCGGTCAGGTCCGGGGGCACCTTGTCTAGGTTCGACTCGATGGTATCGTGCACGGCCACCACGGCGGGATCGATCGGCGTGCCCACCTCGAAGCGCACCGTCACCAGCCCCTCCTCGCGGCGGCTGACCGAGTAGACATGCTCGACATTGTTCAGCTCGCTCATCAGCCGCTCCAGTGGCTCCACCGCCATCCGCGCGACCTGACCGGACGAGGCGCCCGGATAGCGCAGGGTGATATCGACCATCGGCACCGAGATGTCCGGGTCCTCCTGCCGCGGGGTGCTCAGCAGGCCGAGGATGCCGATGCCCAGCGTTGCCAGCAGCAGCAGCGGGGTTAGCGGCGAGTCGATGAAGAAGGCGGCGATGCGCCCGGCGATGCCACGACCCTGTCCGGTTTCATCTGGACGCTCATCCGAACGGCCGTCCGAGGTCTCAGTCTCCGCGGCATCGTTGGGAGCGGTGTTGGGGTCGGTCTCGGCAGGGTCATTGGTAGACATGGGCAAACGCAGGGCTCAACGACGGATCATGAATCGGGTGATTTGCACCACGGATGGCGGCTATGCACCGACGGCTCCGTCGTTCGCTGAAACGGCTTTCCCTCGACCGGGTAGTCCGCATCCATCCAGTCCTCGATCCCGCCTGCATACCGATACAGGTCGTTGAAGCCCGCCTGCTCGAGCCGTTTGGCCGCAGCATGCGATGCATTGCAGTCGAAGTTGGAGCAGTAGAGCACGACGCGGCTGTCCTCGCTTGCACCAAGCTCCCGTATGCGCTCATCGAGTCCCTGGTCTGTCGCAGGCACGTTATGCGAACCAGGGATATGCGCTTGCGCGAAGGCCGCTGGGTCGAGCACATTGACGAGTAAGACATCGTCGCCGCGGTCGATCATCGCCTTAAGCTCCTCTCGCGTGAGCGTCTGCATAGCCATTCCTCCTAACTTAGGTTCGAGCGGGTCTGCCGACGGACTCGGCTGGTCTGTCCGGTCGGTCTCAATGAGGTCTGCGCTGATGCGCTCCCTGAAGAGCGATCAGCAGAGCGATCAGCAGAGCGCTCAGCGCCGTTGCCTTAGCAAGCAAGTCGAGTACCAGGCGCAGGTGGCGCGATGCACTGCATGCCATTGCAATGGCATTCCGTTGCGATGCCCGCTGCAGATCCCCCCGCTCAGGTCACA
>NZ_JBKHDN010000205.1:0-4812 GCF_046541315.1 Halochromatium sp.
GCGGGCTCGGCCGCTGCCGGGGCTGCCTCTTCTGCCGCGGCTTCGGGCTCGGCCGCTGCCGGCGCTGCCTCTTCTGCCGGAGCCTCGACGGTCGCGGCCAGGAAGTTGTACTTGCTGCCATCCGCGAGCACGAACGAATGCACCGCCAAGGCGGTCAGCAGCACGACGATCATGATCGGTAGCAACCAGACGCCTGGATGGACGACGGTCCAGAGCAGGTAATCGCGCTCTTTCGGTTTGTAATCAAACACTTTTTGGAACATGACTGAAGACCTCGTTCGCGATCAGAACCAAGGCTTCCAAGCCAGGACCAAGAGGTGGGCGACGGCGGCGATGCCGACGAATGCCGTGTAAACGATCTTGAACTGTTCGTGGAACTCTTTCGCTTGCTCCGGGCTCAGGCCGGAAAGGCTCTTCGAATCTGCCATTGTTTCGCCCTCCAATAAGGAGTCAGGGGTGTCATGTGCCGCCCGCAGGCAGCGGTTTGCCGCTCTCGGGCGGCGGGTTGTCGCTGCGTGCACAGCCACAGCGCGCAAACAGTGCCTGATCGAACTGGATCAGCGTCGCATCCGGTTGCCAGGTCGGTTTCCCGTCGGTCGATCGGTCTGACGCTGTCCTGCTGCGGTCCTCAGCCGCAGGCTCGTTGTCCGTAAGTCTAGCTAGACATACAGGGATGTCAAGAAAGAATGACAGGTATTTTTACCTGATCCCGAATCCCGAGGCCTGCGGCCAGGATCGCTCGCTCATGAGACGGGCAAACCGACCGCTCATCGAGCCAGAGACGCGCGGCGACCGAACGGAAGATCGAACTGGCCAGAATGCGCTAGGCTTGCTCCTGAGTCGCGCTGCACGAGGAGCGTCCGGCACAACCCGAATGCCCGCAGAACGCATGCACGCCAACGAAGCGACCCTCGCCGAGAGCGAGAACCGGATCAACGGAGGGATTTCAGCGATGAATGCCACCCGAGCGCCAGGCGGCCCGCATGCGCAACCATCGACACCGATGCCATCGGCGGACGCCGCGCGGGTGACGCGCACACCCTCGGGCACACCGCCGGACGCGGCGGTTGACGCCAGTTATGTGCTCACGCTGTATGTCGCCAGCCTGTCTCCGCGCTCGGTGATGGCCATCCGATCGGTCAAGGCCATCTGCGAGAGGCATCTCAGCGGCCAGTATTCGCTGGAAATCGTCGATATCTGCGACCATCCTTCGCTCGCCAAGCACGATCAGATCGTCGCCGTTCCCACGCTCATCAAACGACTCCCTCTGCCGCTGCATCGGATCATCGGCGACATGGCCGATGAGCATCGGGTGTTGATCGGACTCGATCTGAGCCGCCGGGGCGATAGACAGCCCTCCCAGACTTGACCGCCGCCGATGCGCCTACCGTTCACCGTCAGCACCGCGCCCGCAACGCCCGCCCCGAACCCCGCGGAGAACGCCGCCCTGCGGGCCGAAAACCAAGCGCTGCGCGCGCGCCTGGAGGAAGCCGAGGAGACCTTGCGGGCCATTCGCGAGGGCGAGGTCGATGCGGTCATCGTCAGCGGCAGCAAGGGCGATCGGGTCTTTTCGCTGAGCGAAACCGAGAACCTGCATCGGCTCATGGTCGAGACCATGAACGAGGCCGGACTCGCCACCTCCACCGATGGCCTGCTGCTCTATGTCAACAATCGCGCCGCCGCGCTGCTCGGGCGCCCCCGCGGCCACCTGCTGGGACGCTCGCTCGAGGAACTGGTGGTCGCGGCCGACGTGCTGCGGCTCCGTCGGCTCCTGGATGCCTCCCACGCCGATACCGCCGACGACCGCGTCGTGTTTCGCGCCGCCAGCGGCGCGGAGGTGCCGATGCATCTCTGGGCGAGCCGGCTGCCGCGCTCGGGCGAGGCGGTGATCTGCCTGGTCGGCACCGATCTGACGCGACTCGAGTCGGATCAGGCCATCCTCAACCAACTGCGCGAGCACCAGCAGGCGCTCAAGGACTCGCGCGCCGAGGCCTTGAATCTCTTGGAGCAGGCCCTCGTCGCGCGCGAGCAAGCCGCCGAGCTGGCGCGCGAGTTGCGCGCGAGCGATCGGCGCAAGGATGCCTTTCTCGCCACGCTCGCGCATGAGCTGCGCAATCCGCTCGCGCCGATTCGCAACGCCCTCGAGATCCTGCGGCTGTGCGAGGCGAACCCCGTCGCCAGTGGCGAGGCGCGGGCGATGATGGGGCGCCATTTGGAGCATTTAGTGCGCTTGGTCGACGACCTCATGGATGTCTCGCGCATTACCCACGGCAAGATCGAGCTGCTCAAGGAGCCCCTGGAGTTGGCCAGCGTGATCGCCAGCGCGGTGGAGACCGTGCAGCCCCTGCTCGCCCAATCCGGACAACGCCTGCGGGTGGAACTGCCGCCAGAGCCGGTCTGGCTCGACGGCGATTCGACCCGGCTCACGCAGATCTTTGGCAACCTGCTCAACAACGCGATCAAGTACACCGCTAGCGGTCAGACGATCCGCATCGGCGCCCGCTTGCGGCCACCGGCCGAGATCGACATCGAGGTCGAGGATAACGGGGTGGGCATCTCGGCGGAGGTGCTTCCGCATGTCTTCAACATGTTCGCTCAGGGTCCGGGGTCGCTGTCCCAACCGCATGGCGGGCTCGGGATCGGCTTGACCCTGGTGCGCACGTTCGTCGAACTGCATGGCGGTCAGGTCGCGGCCTTCAGCGCCGGCCGCGACCAAGGCAGCCGCATCCAGGTGCGGCTGCCGCTCGCCGCCAGCGCGCGCGTGACCTCCGCGGCGCCGATTCGCGCACCGGTTCGCGTGCCGGTTCGCGTGCCGGTTCCGGCGCCCGTCCAGACAGCCGCCCCCCCGCCGCCCGACGCCGTTGACGGCGCGCCCACCGCTGTCGATCTCGCCGGGCGCCGCATCCTCGTCGTCGATGACAATCAGGACGCGGCCACCAGTTTGGCGCAGGCGCTTAGGCTCAAGGGCGCCGAGACGCGCGTCGCCTTCGCCGGTGACGCCGTGCTGAACAGCCTCGCGCAGGCCCGCGCCGAGGTGGTGATCCTGGACATCGATATGCCCGCTCCCGATGGTCACGAGGTGGCGCGCCGGATTCGCGCCAACCCGGCCTGGGACGTCATCCGGTTGATCGCGATGACCGGGCTTGGCAACGCCGACGTGCGGCGGGACTCGCTCGCGGCCGGCTTCGATCACCACCTGGTCAAGCCGGTTTCCTTCGAGGTGCTCGAAGCGCTGCTGGTCGCCACGCCGAACGAGACACCGAACACGACGCCGGGCGGCAGGCCGGGCAACGGGCCGGCGCCCGTGCTCGCCGGCGACGAACCGCCACCGGTCCCGTCGCCGCCGGTCTCGCCGCTTCCGGTCTCGCCGCTGCCGGTCTCGCCGCTGCCGATCTCGTTGCTCCGGGCCTTGCCGACCACGAGTCCCGCAGGTCTCCCACCGGCGCCGGACGCGCCGGCGGCGGAGCCTGCCAACGAGCGCATCACCTCGCTCCTGCACGACCTGGCGCAACCCTTGAGTTCGGTCCGCTGCCTGGCCATGGTGGCCCGCAGACTGACCGAGCAAGCGCATCCCCAAGGCTTTCCCCAGGGTCATCCCCAGGATCATCCCCAGGGTAATCCCCAGGGGCAGCCTCAGGACCACCGTTCCCAGGATTGCCTTCGGAGTCCACCGTTGCACGAGTCCCTAGCTGGGATCGACGCGCAAATCGCGCACGCGAGCGAACTGTTGACACAGCTGCGCGACCTATTCAAATCCCCACAAACCGAGGCGAACGCGGCGCGCGATAACCTCTCTGACCAAACCCCATTGAACCGGCCCGCGCGCAACCTGGGGCGGTGAGCCGGTACCATGGGGTCATGCCAGCCGTGGCCAATCTTATAACTATGAATCACGAACCCATTGTTTATATCGTCGATGACGATCTCGCCCTGCGCGAGGCCCTGCGCATGCTCTTCGAGTCGGTGTCGCTGCGGGCGGTCGCGTTCAACAGCGGCGTCGAGCTGCTGGACTCCGGCCTGCTACAAGAGACGCGCGTGGGCTGCCTGCTCGCCGATGTGCGTCTCCCCGGCATCAGCGGCATCACCCTGCTCGAACGCTTGCGCGAAGCGGGCATCGAGATCCCCACCCTGGTGATCACGGCCTATGGCGACATCCCGATGGCGGTCCGGGCGATGAAGCTTGGCGCCGTCGATTTCATCACCAAGCCGTTCAACCCGCAGACGGTGCTGGAGCTGGTGCAAAAAACCCTCGACGACGCTCAGGCCTCGGCGCTGCCTCGGGCTCCAACGCCGGCCTCGACCATGGCGCCAACCACGGCGCGGCAGGCTGCGGAGAAACTGCTCGCCGGGGTCGATGCAGACCTGCTGGAACGCTATCGCACCCTGACTCCACGCGAACAGCAGGTGTTCGAGCAGATCACCGCCGGCAAGACCAACCGCATGGTGGCCGATGAACTCGGCATCAGCGTGCGGACGGCGGAATTCCATCGCGCCGGGGTGATGAAAAAGATGCAGGTGCAAAACCTGGCCGAGCTAACGCGCGCCTGTCTCAGCCTCCAGGATCACCTGGTCAGCGAGTCCGATTGACGAACCGGCCCGACGCCCAGCCCGGCACCCAGTCCAGCATCCAGCCCAGCACCCAGCTCAACCGGCTTCGCGCGCGGCGGTCCAGCCGGCGGTTTTGCGTGCGAGCGCGCCGCGCCTGCGAGTGACAGGCGGCGTCAGCGGGCGCGGACTGGGCGCAGCCTGTCGCGCGCGTGCGACGCCAATGCTCGCTGCGGATAGGTCCGCTCGCTATCTTGGCGTATCCTG
>NZ_JBKHDN010000206.1:0-4798 GCF_046541315.1 Halochromatium sp.
CGCCATTCGGGTCGGGTGTGAAGCGGATTATCCGACACTCGCCTTGGCCGACGCCCTCCCTGGCAAGAAAACCTGGCAAGGCGGCAGCCGCTCCGAGATCCGCGCTGCCGGGGCCGAGAGGCCCTGATTGCCCAGCTCCTTCGCCAAGGCCGGCCACCTCCTGTGCCTAACGCAAGCGCTGTCGATCGGTCATGGAGAGGCTCAATCATTGAGAATGGCGGCGATTTCCTCATCCTCCAGCACAATGGGATTCGTCTTCATGCTGCTGCCACGGCTGTTGGCGACGATGCGCGGGTGATCGGCGCCGGTCACGCCCCAGGCCGAGAGCGGTTGCAGGTGCAGGTCTTCGCGCCACTGCCGTAACCGATCGAGCAGCGCCCCCCGCGCCGCCTCCGCGCTCAAGCGCTGATCGCCGGCGAACAGGCGACCGACCGTGGCATAGGCCTCCAGGGCCGGATTGTCGGGCTCGCGCGCTTGCAAGGCGCGGATATTGACCTCGGTGGCCTTGGCCACCAGGGTGCCGCAGGCCATGCCATGCGGGATCGGGAAGAAGGCGCCGAGCGGCGAGGCCAAGCCATGCACCGATCCCAGCCCGGTCTGGGCGAGACAGATCCCCGAGAGCAAGGAGGCATAGGCCATGCCGGCGCGGGCCTCGGGGTTGTTCGGGTCTTCGTAGAGGGGCAGTAACGCCTCCCGCGCCTGTTGCAAGCCGTCCAACGCGAGGGCCGCGCAGAACGGATTCGAGCGCGTGGAGACGAAGGATTCCAGCAACTGCGTCAGCGCATCCATGCCGTTGGCCGCCAGCACCGGGCGCGGACAGGTGCGCAGGAAATCCGGATCGACCAGGGCCTCGCGCGCCACCAGGGCCTCGTCGCGGAAGGATTTTTTGTAGCCATGCTCGCCACGCTGGCTGAGCACCGCATTCTTGGTCGCCTCCGAGCCGGTGCCGGCGGTGGTCGGCAGCGCGACGAAGGGCACGGCCGGACCTCGATAGGGCCGTTCGGGGCCGACGCCTTCGAGGTGCTCGAGCACCGAATTGCCAGGCCGCAGCAGACCGGCGATGGCCTTGCCGGCATCCAGCGCGCTGCCGCCGCCGATGGCGACCACGACCTCGATCTCGGCGCCGCGATAGGCGCGCACCGCGGCATCGATCTGGTCCGGGCTCGGCTCGTCGGCGATCTGGACGGTCTCGACATGGACCCCGGCGGCGGCGAAGGCATCCTCCAGTTCCGCCCAGAACGGCCCGGCGCGCAGCGAGGCGCCGCCGGTGACCAACAGCGCCCGGCGGCCATACTGAGCCGCGCGGCTGCCCACCTCGGAGCGCACGCCGGCGCCGAACGCGATGCGCGGCAGGCGCGCGATGGCAAACGCCGAGACGCCCGTCATGGCTCAACCTCGAGCATCCGATAGGCGACGCCCTCGCGCGGGCACGCCATCATCTCGGCGACGGCCTCGCGCCAGGCCAGATAATGCGCCGTCTCCTTGTGCGCGCGCGCGGCCTCGGCATCGACATAGGCCTCGTAGAGGATGAACCGATTCGGATCGGCCTCGGCTTGCAGCAGATCGAAGCGCAGGTTGCCCGGCTCCAGTCGGGACTGGGTGCAATTCTCGCGCGTGGCGGCGATGAAGGCGTCCCGCGTATCGGGCATCACCTGGATATGGACAAGTGTCGTCGACATCGATTCTTTCCTCGATCAAGGGCGTTGAACGGACGATTGGGGCGGCTCCCCAACCAACCAGCGTTTCGTCCAGGCGACCGCATGGACAAAATCCTCATTCAGCTTCGCCACCACGGATGCGCTGAGATGCGAGACCTCGCCCGACTCATGCGCGTCGAGCACATCCAGCAGCTTGCCCATCTCGCCCTCGCGTTGCAGTAAGGCCCGTTGCATGGGAAAGGAAAACGGCATGCCCTGGAGGAGCTGTGGCATCGGCAGGCCCTCGAAGGCGTCAAGGCGCGAAAACAGTCCCAGGGTGAAGGCGCTCTGCGGGTCGATGCTGCGCACCCGCCGCGCGATGCGGGCCGCCATCGCGGCACGCGTCAACAGCATGCGCACCTGCACGGTCTCGACCGGATCATTGCGACTGAGCAAAAGCAAGGACGCCATGGTCTTGATCCGCTCCAACCCCAGTCGCACCACCGCCTCGTGCAGGGATTCGATGCGACGCTGGCCGCGGGCAAAGGCCGCCGAGTTTACCTGCGCGAACAGCAGGACGCAAAAATGCGGATGTTGCGCCAGCAGCGCCTCGAGCTGCTCGAACGGAAGATCCGGCGCACTCAGCTCGGCGAGTAGGCGCAGCTCAACGGCGCGATTGCTCTGACGCTTGCGGCCACTCTCCTTGACCCGCCGTGGCGGTAAAAAGACGAACCCCATGAACCAGTCGAAGCCGCCGGCGCGCACGCGGTCCAGGCTCGCTCGATCCTCGACGAAGGTCGCCATCAGCCGGGGACCTCGCCCTGCGTAGCGCTCGGCGAGTTGCAGGCAATTCGGCCGCCGACAGTCGATCTTGATGAGATCGACCAAGTCGATCGGGATCTCGGGATGATGCTCGAACACGCCCTGGCTCACGGCGATCGAATAGCCGATCGAGCGCAGACGCCGAATCGCATCCAGCGCCGTCGGCGAGGCGAAGAAATCCGCTGTCAATTCGGCGAACAATTGCTTGGCGGGCAGCTCGAAAAAGCCGGTTTGCTCGATCCACTCGGGTGGCGCGGTGAACAACAGCGTGCGCTCGCCGACCAGGTTCTCGATACCGACCTCGTAGATCGCCGCCGAATAGGAGCGCACTGTGGCCAGAAACGGGTCGTCGATCGACGCCACGTCCGCGTCGCAGCAGGAGCGATAGAGCAATTTATCGGCGACATGATGCAGCGCGCGATCGCAGATCGGCTGCAAGGCGATGCAGTACGGGCTGTGCGCGGTCGCTTGCATCAGGAACCCGCCGCCTGGCGTTCGAGCTTGGCAGCGAGCAAGGGGCGCACGCGTTGCACCGCCTCGAACACGGCGTTCACTTGCGTCTCGACCGCCGTCCAATCGGCCGGCGGCTCGTGACAGGCCCGTTCCACGGTCAGGAATCCCTCTCGGGCCGGCTCCATGCACAGGGTCGCGCAGAGACTTTTCAGCGTATGCGCCTCCATCTTCAGCGCGGGGGCGTCGCGCAGCTCCAAGGCCGATCGCAGGCGCTGCTCGGCGGTCGGCAGATCGGCGAGGAAGCGGGACAGAAAGGTCAGCAGCAGTTCCTCTTCCGCGCCCAGTTGCTTGACCGCCCGATCCCAGTCGAATGACTGCCGGTCGGCGGTCATCGCCTCAGGCGCGTGGCTGTCGGTCGCCGTCTGCGTTGCTCCGTCGGTTGCCGCATCCGCTGCCGCCGCTGTTGCCGGGACCGTCTCGGCGCCGGGCGCCGTGGTGTCCTCGTCGGCACCCGTTTCGGCGCCAATCTTGGCACCAATCTCGGCGCCCGTCTCGGTGCCAATCTCGGCATCCGGCACCGAAGCGTCGCCCTCCTCGCCCGCGCCGAGCCAGGCATCCAGATCCGAATAGGCGCGCGCTGGCGATTCGGCCCCCGCACCCGATAAGCGCGCCTGGGCCTGGGCCTGGGCCTGGACTTGGGCCTGGCGCCTGGTCAACACGCGCTCCATCTCCGCGAACAACAGCCTCGAATCGATCGGCTTGGCGACATAGCCATCCATGCCTTGCTGAAGGTACTCCTCGCGATCGCCTTTCATCGCCCTGGCGGTGAGGGCGATGATCGGCACCGGGCTCAAGTGCTGTTGACGCTCATACGCGCGGATTTGCTGGGTGGCCTCCAACCCGTCCATGGTCGGCATCATGATATCCATGAAAATGAGGTCGAAGCGCTCCTTGCCGGCCCAGTCCACGGCTTCGCGTCCGTTGTTGGCCAAGGTGTAAAAGACCTGGAACTTCTTCAACAGCGCGACGATGACCTGTTGATTGATCGGGTTGTCTTCCGCGACCAGGATATTCAACCGCCGCTCGGCGAGCGACGAGCCCCCTACGCCCAGGCCTTGCTCCGCGCCTGGTTCTTCGCGAAACAGCAATTGACGCAGGTCGGCCAGCGTCACCGGTTTGGTCAAGCAGTCTTGTTGCTGGAACTGCTGACAGAGCGTGGTCTTGCCGTTATAGAACGGACAACCCTGTTGGCAAACGCTGCGGTAGCGCGCAAAGTATTTGCGCTCGCGCTGCTCCTCGCCGGCAAACGCCGATGAACTGAGGATGCGAATCTGCGCCGGACAGAGCAGGCCTTCGCGCAGCACCTCCTCGGCCATGGCGTAACCGTCCATGCCCGGCATGTTGGCATCGAGCAGCAACAGGTTGAAGGGTTGCCCCTCATCGAGCGCCTGGCGCAGTAACAACAGGCCTTCCGGCGCGCTCACCGCAAGCGCGCACGCCACCTGCAGGATGCCGAGCATGTGCTGGATCACGGAACGATTGAGCGGCTCATCGTCGACCACCAAGACCCGATAGGCCGAGGCGGCTAACGCCGGCACGCCGGCATCCTTCACCACCGGCTCGGGCTCGGGAGCCGATGTCAGCGGCAGGAACACGCGAAAGCAGGTGCCCCGGCCGACCTCGCTGTCGACCTCGATCGTGCCGCCCATCATCTCCACCAGTTCGCGGCTGATCGTCAGGCCGAGGCCGGTGCCCTCGAATTTCCGCGTGGTCTTGCTGTCGACCTGTTCGAAGGCGTTGAAGATCGTCGGTAATAGCTCGGTCGGGATGCCGATGCCGGTGTCCTCGACCTCGAAGCGCGTCCACTGGATCGAGGGTTGCCGCTC
>NZ_JBKHDN010000207.1:0-4796 GCF_046541315.1 Halochromatium sp.
GACCGGCTCGGCGCGACCACCGAGCTGCTCGGCGAGGAACCGCTCGATGCGGGCATTGGCGTCGAGCCGGTTCTCGGGCCGGGCGAAGCCGTGACCTTCGTCGGGGAAGACGATGTAGGTGACCGGCAGCTCCTTCTCGCGCATCGCGGCGACGATCTGATCGGCCTCGGCGATCTTCACGCGCGGGTCATTGGCGCCCTGTAGCACCATCAGCGGCGCCTCGATCTTGTCAGCATGGAACAGCGGCGAGATGCGCCGGTTCAGCTCCGGGTCGTTCTCGACATCGCCGACGCGCTTGACCAACTGCTTCTTCATCGGTGCCCAGTACGGCGGCACCGATTGGAACAGGGTCTCGATGTTGGAGGGGCCGACGAGATCGACCCCGCAGGCGTACAGCTCGGGCGTGAAGGCAAGCCCGGCCAGGGTCGCGTAACCGCCATAGGAACCGCCGTAGATGCAGACGCGCTCGGGATCGGCGATGCCCTGCGCGATCGCCCAGCGCACCGCGTCGGTGAGGTCGTGCTGCATGGCACCGACGCCCCATTCCTGGTTGCCGGCGTTGAGGAACGCCTTGCCGAAGCCGGTCGAGCCACGGAAGTTGACCTGCAGCACCGCGTAACCGCGATTCGCCAGCCATTGCGCCTGGGCGCTGTAGCCCCAGTCATCGCGCGCCCAGGGACCGCCGTGCACCAGCAAGACCAGCGGCAACTGCTTGGGCTCGAGGCCGAGCGGCAGGGTCAGATAGGAGGGCAGCGTCAGGCCATCGCGGGCCTGGATCTCCAGCGGCCGCATCTTGGCCAGGTCGTACTCCGCCAGCTCGGGGCGGGTCACGAACAGGCGCTCGGCCTGACGCGGAGGGCGAGTCGTGCTCGCAGTGCGATCCGAAGGGTGATCGCCGCTGCGATCCGTCGGTCGATCGTCGCTGCGATCCGTCGGGCGATCGTAGAGATAGTAGGTCGCCGGCCCATCGTCGGGCTGGTCGACGAACACCCAGCGATCGTCAGCCAGCGTGCGGCTGGCGATCGTGACCGCGCCCTCGGCGACCTCCTCCAGATAGGCCAGGTCGTCGGCGATGCGCGGATCGATGACCGTCCATTCCGGCTTCAGGTAATCGAACTCGACGGCTTGGACGCGATGCTCGGTCGGATGCATGACCACCGAGCCGACATCGGCCTTCGCGTTTTTGGCCAGTTCGGCGCTGACCTCGCCAGTCTTGGCGTCGATGGCCAGCAGCCGGGTGGTATCGGAGCCGAGCGAGCTGGTGACGAAGAGCTGATCGCCCTGCTCATTGAACGCCAGTGCGCCGCCGTTCTCGCCGAACGGAAAGCGCAGCAGCTCGCGCCAGGGCTGATCCTCGCTGTCGCGCACGCGGATGATGTCGTCGCCGGTCTCGGGATCGGAGGCCTCGGCGGCGCGGATGCGGAAATCGGCATCGGTGAGCCATTTGACCACGTCGCCCGGATTCTCGGTATCCAGCGCGATCTCGCCGCTGTCCAGCTGTATCCGGTACATGTCGAAGACGCTCGGATCGCGCTTGTTCAGCCCGACCAGGACCTGGTTCGGATGCTCGGGATGGGTCATCAGATTCTGCGCGCGCACGCCCTCGAACGGGGTCAGGTCGCGCGCCTCTTGGGCCTCCTCGCCCGCCAACGCCACCGCGTAGAGATGCCAGTTCTCATCGCCGTCCTCGTCCTGCACATAGAGGATGCGCGCGCCGTCCTGGCTCCAGCCGTAGTTGCGGATGCCGCGCCGTTGGTCAGCGGTGATCTGGCGCGCCTCCGTGCTGCGATCGGCGGGCTGCACCCAGACATTGAGCACGCCCTCGGCGGACGGCGCGAGCCAGCTCAGATGGCGACCGTCCGGCGATATCCGCGCCTGGGCGCGGGTTGGATTGCCGAACAGCACCTCGCGCGGGATCAATCGCGGCAGCCCGCCGCCAGCGGCGTCCGCGGCGGAGGTCTTGGCTGTGGAATCCGCTGCGGGATCAGCGGCATGACTCGACATTGAACTGCTCATCAGGAGGACGCAGGCAATCAACAGGGTGGATGCGATCAGGAGGACGGAAGCGCGAATGGAACCAAACAATAGGGGGTGTGAACGACGGGGCATGAGCGGCGATCAATCGTGTCCGGCTTGGCCTTGCCGCGCTTGGCGCGCCTTGTCGATCAGCCCATCGGCGATCTCGAGCAGATCGGCATGGGTCTTGGCGCCCTCGTTGAGGACCACATAGCGACCGTCGACGATCAACATCGGCACCGCATCGACGCGATAGCGGGCCGCGAGCGTATTGGCCTTGGCGAGCGCCGCCTCGACCGCGAAGCTGTTGTAGACCTTGGCGAAGGCGTCGCGCTCGACCCCTTGCTCGGCGATCCAGTTGAGCACGGCCTTTTCGCTATAGAGGTTGGTGCGCCGCTGGGTCACGGCATCGAACACGGCCTGATCCAACGCCTCCAGCTCGCCGGCGAAATCGAGCGCGAAATAGAGTCGCGCCAAGCTCTCCCAGGCCGCGCGCCCAAAGGTCACCGGCACGCGCTCGAAGCGCACGTCGCTCGGCAGAGCGTCCGCCCACTGCTCGATCAAGGGGTTGAGGTCCGCGCAATGCGGACAGCCGTAGGAGAAGAACTCCTGGACTTCGATGTCCGTCCCCTCGGGCGTGCTCTGGGCGTCGCTGCTCAGGGCCCGCCAGTCGCGCCCCTCGACGAGTTCGGCGCTGGTGCCCACAAACGGCCACAGCAGGCAGGCCATCGCGACCAGCAGGGAGGCGCTGAAGCGCCGTCGAATTCTATCCATCATCGGTTCCTCCGCGAAACATCAACGATCGTCGTGAGTGACTGTCCACAAATGACTTCCCGATGTCGGAGCGACCGGTCGCGGCAGCTTCGGGAAGCCCTGATGGACACTAGCTTATTGCTCTTCGAGAACCTGCGCCAAGCGCTTCGGCTCGACGAAGCCGGGCACCATCTGGCCGTTGTCGAGCACGATGGCCGGGGTGCCGCGGATGCCCATCAGCTCAGCAAGCTCCATGTGGCGCTCGATCGGATTGTTGCAGGCCTGGCTCTCGACCGGCTGGCCATTCTTGGCCTCGGTCATCGCGGCCTGCTGATCCTTCGCGCACCAGACCGCGACGGCCTTCTCATAGGATGGGGTATCGACGCCGGTGCGCGGGTAGAACAGGTAGCGCACGCTGATGCCTTCCGCCGCATAGGCATCGATCTGCTGATGCAGCTTGCGGCAGTAACCGCAATCGATATCGGTGAAGACGGTGATCTCGTGTTCGGCGTCGGGCGCCTCGAAGACGATCATCTCGTCTTCGCCGAGGGCGCTGAGCGCGCGCAAGCGCGCCTTGTTCTGAGCCGCGTCGGCGAGATTCTCGCGCGTCTCGAGGTCGACGATGGCGCCATCGATCAGATAGCGGCCGTCGCCGGTCATGTACATCACCTGCGGGCCGATCTCGACCTGGAACAGGCCATCGATCGGAGTTGGCTGCACGCTGGTCGGCTTTGCGTCCGGCAGCACCTTCGCCAGTGCCTCGCGGATGGTCTGTGCCTCGCTTGCGGCGAGCGTCGTGCTGGCGACCAACAGCGCCGCAGCGGCGGCGATTCTGAATCGAAAACGCGTTGTCATCCTAGTGTCCTCCAATGTCGAGCATGATGTTCGAAAGGGTCGGATCGGGCTCGGCCACGGCAGCGATGCTCGCCCAAGGCCGATGAAAAGCCCGGTCGCAAAGGCCGGCAACATTAGAGCATGCGAGCCTCAAGGTCCACTGTTGCGCTGGTTAACATCTGGACAGACGGCGCGCCAAGCCAGGTGGCGGGCCGCGTCAAGCCCGGGGATGGTGCTTGGCATGCAGTTGCTTGAGGCGCTCGCGCGCGACATGGGTGTAGATCTGGGTGGTGGAGAGATCCGCGTGGCCGAGCAATAGCTGTACGACGCGCAAATCGGCGCCATGGTTCAACAGATGGGTCGCGAACGCGTGCCGCAGGGTATGCGGCGACAGCGGCTTGACGATCCCGGCCAGCGCCGCGTAGCGCTTGATCAACTGCCAGAAGGCCTGGCGCGTCATGCAATCGCTGCGCTGGGTCGGGAACAGATAATCGCAGGCGCGCGCGCCGAGCAAGACGGCGCGCGGACCGCGCATATAGCTCACCAACCAATCGGTGGCCTCCTCGCCGAGCGGCACCAGGCGCTCCTTGTCGCCCTTGCCGGTGATGCGCACCACGCCCTGGGTCAGGCTGACGGCATCCGGCCGCAGGGTGACCAGCTCGGTGACGCGCAGGCCGCTGGCATAGAGCACTTCCAACATGGTGCGATCGCGGTGACCGCGCGGATCGTCGGTATCGGGCGCCGCCAGCAGGGTCTCGACATCGGCCTCGGTCAGCGACGTCGGCAGCGGTCGCCCGAGCCGTGGCGCGTCGACCCGCTCGCTCGGATCTTCGTGGATGCGGCCCTGGCGTCTGAGATGCCCATAGAACTGCCGCAGACAGGACAGCACTCGCGCCGCCGAGCGCGGCTTGCGCCCCTGCTGGGCGAGCAGCGCGAGGTAGTCGAGTAGATCGCTGCGCTGGGCTTGGATCAGGTCGCGCTGGCGGTCGCGGCTCAGCCACTGGTGAAAGGCACGCAGGTCCGATTGATAGGCCGCGAGCGTATTCGCGCTCAGGCCGCGCTCCATCCAGAGGGCGTCGGCAAAGGCCTCGATGATCCTCAGGCCCGCCTCGGCGCCAGTGCCGGCGCTCGATCCAGCGCTCGAACCAGCGCCAGGGCTAGTGCCAAGGCCAGTGCCAGCGCCAAGGTCAGCG